>NZ_CP109598.1:3340714-3654285 GCF_036327775.1 Streptomyces sp. NBC_01498
AACGCCTCCCCCGTCGTCCCAATCGTCCCGCCGATGGTCTCTCGCGCCTGCGGCCTGTTCCTGAGAAGTCCCGCCAAGGCCGCTGAACGCCTGACGGCCAGCTCTCGTACCGCCGTCTACCGGGTCGCCCTCCACCACGGCCCGAGCGTGATCGTGAAGCTCTACTCCCGCACCGCACGCCGGAACGCCCTCACCGAAGCCACGGCGATACGTGCGGTCTCAGCTGCCGTGCCCGTACCGAGGGTGCTCGGTTACGGCACTACCTCCACCACCGGCGCCACCGCCTTGATCACCTCGGACTTGGGCCCGGACACCCTCGGCTCTGCCGTTCGCTCGGGCAGCGTCCCGCGCCTCCAAGCGCTGAGGGACCTCGGCACGCTCCTCGGCCGCGTGCACGAGGCACCGGTCACCACCGCGGCCCCTCAGCGCCAAGCGGTCGAAACGGTTGCCTCCCTGAGTCGCCATTGCCCGCCCGACGTACTCGACCGGCTCGCCCCCGCCCTTGCCATCATCACCGGCACACCAGACGAGGCGTCCGCCGTGTGGTGCCACGGTGACCCCCACCTCGACAACGTGGTCCTCGCCGGCACCCGGCAGACCCGTCACCTGGTCGACTTCACCGACGCCGCCCCTAGGCGCCGCGAGGCGGACCTGGCACACGCTCTCGTCATGACCGACGCCCACGCACAGTGGGACCGGCACGCCATCCTCGGCGCCTATCCCCACGCCGTGAGTGACACCCACCTCGCAGCGTGGTCGGCCTTCGTCACGGTGAGCTGCTGGACCCACGCCAGCCCCGGCAGCAACCGGACCATCTGGTCAGACCGATTGGCCGAGCTGTCCCGCCGGACGCCACACCTCTTCCGGCCCCACACGGGGCACTCCCACGCACCGAACGCGAGAAGGAGAGCACGATGACCAGCCGCGCCCCCGGCCTGACGGTAGTTATCCCCGCCCACAACGAAGCCGCCTACCTGCCGCGCTACCTGCCGACCGTCCTCGCCTCCCTCGCGCAGTGGGAGGCCGCGAGCGGTGAGCAAGGGGAGGTGATTGTGGTCGACAACGCCTCCACCGATGCCACCGCCGACATGGCAGCCTCATTCGGGGTCCGCGTGATCAGCGAGCCTGTCCGCAGGATCGGCCGGGTACGCAACGCCGGTGCGACCGCTGCTCGCAGCCCTCGGCTGTTCTTCACCGACGCCGATGTCGCCTTGCCCATCGAGGCAATCAGCGCGGCAGCATCCGCGTTGGACGCCGGAGCCGTCGGCGGAGCGATCCCACCGCTCTACACGCCGGACCGCCTCGGGGCACGGCTGCTGTGCGCTTACTGGGACCACTACCGCGCCCGCCACGGTGGCGCACAGGGGGTCGCCCAGTTCGCCACCGCCGCCGCGTTCAAGACGATCGGTGGCTACCGCGAAGACCTACTCATGAGCGAGGACGTCGACTTCTTCGCCCGCCTGACCAGCCACGGCCGCGCCACCAACGCACCGGTCAAGATCCTGGACGACCTGCGCGTACGCCCCTCCACCCGCCGCTACGACCAGTGGTCGAGCCTCCGGATGCTGTGGTGGCAGAACCCCGTCACCGCCCGTCTCAGGCTCAGGTCCCCGCGCATGTGGCGCCACTGGTACGAGACCACCGTCCGATGAACCAGGAGCCCCGGATGAACGCCCCAACCGCCCTCGCCCACACCTCCGCACAGCCAATCGCCCTGCCGGTGCCGGACGCGACAGGGATCTACACGTTCCCCGACGACCTCGACCACGCCCACCACCAGTGGACCCACCAGCTCCTCACCCGTCACCGCGCCCGCGACCACCAGGTCATCGAGCTGATGGCCCCGCACAGCGGCCAACCCCACTTCATCAAGCTGCGCCGCCCTGTCGGCCGTCCCGTCCTCGCGCTCGAACCGCACCACGACGACTTCACGCTCTCGGCTGCCGGCACCTTCCTCGCCCGCCCCCGCCCACTCACCGTCGCCACGGTCTTCACCCGCTCCACCAGCGTCCACCCGTCCCTGGAATACGCCTACAGCACCGAGTCCGCCGTCTCCCACCTGCGGGACCGCGAAGGCGCCGCCGCCCTGGCCCCGCTCGGAGCGACCCGCCTCGCCCTCGGCCACAAGGACGCGGAACCTCCGTACCGCCCATACGGCCAAGGCCGCCTCGACCAGATCACAGAGCAACTCCGCTCGATCGTCGCCGCCCACCCGGACGCCGAACTCCTCGCCCCCGCCGCCGTCACCCGCCACCCCGACCACCTGCTCGTACACGAGGCCGCAGTCCGCCTCGGATGCCGGTGGTTCTGGGAGGACCTGGCGTTCTGGCCCACCTATGCGCTCGCGGGCTGCGACCAGCACCTCTTCCGCTCCCGTGCGCGGGCGGAGCTCGTACCCTCGCTGGTCGACATCACTTCGGTAGTTCTCGACAAGTGCACCGTCCTGCGGATGCACGGCTCGCAGATGTACCCGGCCCGAAAGATGTACCGGCCGATCCGGCACGCCTGGACCGTCGCCGCCGACCGTCTGGGCAGTTCCGGCACGTACGCGGAGCGCTTCTACCGGACGGAGTCGCTGTGAAGGTCATCGCGGTCGAAGGACCCTCGTACGCGGGAAAGTCGACGGCGATACGTCACCTGCGCAGGCACGGCTACGAGGGCCGGGCCTACATCGCGGACTGCTACGTCAAGCAGATCGGAAGCCGGGACGCCATACCCCCGGCTCGCACCGCGTCCGCCACCGAACAGGTCGCCGCTTTTGAGACGTTCATGGCTGTCGAAGAGACCCGCGTCCGCACGGCACTCGCCGCCGCGAAGCCTTTCGTGATCCTCGACCGCTCCGTGGACACTCTCCTCGCCCACGCCCATGCCCTCGACACCTTGTTCGGCTTCGCCGTCCAGCACCGGCTACGCGACCGGCTCCAGGTGCTCCCCCACCTGCGCCCCGACCACACGGTCTACCTCGACGTACCCGCCGAAGTGCTTCGCCTGCGTCGAAAGACCGCCGGCCACACGGCCACCGAGCCCGACTACTTCCTGCACGAGCCCGCCTTCCTCACTCACACCCGCGACTACTTCCTGGCCCGCGCACATCCTCCCGTGTCCCGAGAGGTCACCGTGATCCCTGCCGACACCAGCCGGGACGACATCGCTCGCACGGTGGAAGCCCTCGTCTCGCTCTGGACCAGGTGACCCGCCCATGCCCACTGCCCTCTTCGCCTGGCGACGCACCCCGCCACCGCTTCTCATCGGCGGTGCCGAAGTCACCCAGCAGCTACTGGCCGAAGAACTCGCCGCCGCAGGCTGGCAGGTCGTCTACCTGGGGTCACACCAGGCCCCCTGGGATCAGAGCACGCAACTCCCCCAGTTGCGGGACCTGCTCGACGCACGCCGGTCTCCGTACGTGAAGGCCAAGGGAGCGCTCCGCTACCGCTGGAACGGAGTGGACTGCATCGCCGTACCGCAGCATCAGATCGCCGCCACCCTTCACGAGCAGTTGGCCGGCCTGCATCCCGATGTCGTGTTCACCTCTCAAGAGGGTGCGGCCGACCTCGCCGAGCAGGCCCGGCCCGCTGCGCTCGTCGCAGGCATCCTGCACTCCGTATCGAAGACCGGCCTTGGGGTCCTGGCCGGACGACCTCAATACGGCTTGGCCGTATCGGAGTTCGTACTCGGCCGAGCGCCCAAACACCACGACACGCGTCTCGCCGTCTTCCACCCGCCGTTCGTACAGCCCCCGCGGAGTACGAACACGCTGCGGACCGAGTCGGTCCTGATGGTCAACCCCATCCCAGCGAAGGGTTCCGACCTCCTGCACAAGGTCATCCGCCTGATGCCCGACCAGCACTTCACGCTGGTCGAAGGCTGGTGGAACACCGCCGACGAGTTCGCCGCCCACCCGAACGTGAACTACGTCCCCCGCACCTACGACATGGACACCCTCTACCAAGGCCACCGCCTGCTGCTGGTGCCGTCCACAGTGGAGGACGCGTTCCCCCGGGTGATCGTCGAAGCCGCGCTGCACGGCACACCCAGCATCGGCAGCGACAGGGGCGGCATCCCGGAAGCCATCGGCCCACACGGAATCGTCCTCCCCCACACTGCGGGTCCACGGGCCTGGGCAAACGCCATCAACGCCGCCGACCACCACGCCCTCGGTAAGCAGGCCCGAGGCCACACAGCGCGGCTCACGCGCCCCAGGCTGCCCGAACTCGAAGCGCTCGGGATCTACCCTGCGGCGAACGCGTCCTCGACCTGATCGAGTCGTTCCGTCCACCAGTGCAGCAACGCCTCATCCGCCGTGAAGAGTTCGTCGAACGAGAAGTCACCGCGGTCGTAGTGGAACTCCAGCTGCCAGAAGTCCGTCATTCGCTTCCACCACAGCCGCCGCACACCATCCAGCAACGCCGACGTCTCCAGCGGAACCACGGAACGGTAGCCACGGACGAACGCCGACACTCGCGGGAGGTCGAACACCCCGTCCACACCGAACTGCACCTGGGCCGTCCGCACGACCTCTTCGGCGTACGGACGGACGCCGACACGGTCCCAGTCGAGGATGGCGGCCAGCTTTCCGCCCTCCCACAGCAGATTCCGATACTGGACATCACCGTGCGTCCACCCGTGCCTGCCCGCAGGCACCTCGTCCCGCGGCCGACGATCGGCGTGATTGCCAATCAGCACACGTCGCTGCTCCAGGGCGGCCATCGCCGCCATATCGAAGGCAGTGCCGGGACCCTTGTTTCCCACCGCTCCGGACAATCGCTCGGCCTTTGCCACTGCCCGCTCCGGCGTCGTCACCTCGGCGGGCACCGTCTCCGGCACTGCAGTCAGCAGACCTTTGCCGCAGGCCCGATCGAGCCCCTCGTGGAGGCGCCCCAGGTGCACTCCGAGAGAAGCGGCCTGGGAGAGGCTGAGGTCCACACCACGGAGATGGCTGCCGGTCACCCACGGGAAGAGGCACCAGACACCGCCGCCAGCCTCTGCCACCAGAGAGCCGAAGGCGGTGGGGACGGGGGCACTTGCCGGGACGCCATCAGAGGCCAGCGAATCCAACACCCCAAGGTTGCGCACCAGCCGATCGAGCGACACGTCGGTGACCCGCTTGAGCGCGAACGCCCCGGCTGCGGTGTCCACCTTCCAGTTCGCGTTCATCAGCCCATCGGGGAGGTAGAACCTCTCCCGCACCTCTTCGAGGCCGAAAGCGCTGATCAACTCGGCGAGGACGCCGGCTTGGATCTCAGTCCTGTCCGTCACGGACGCATCAGTCACGTGAAGGACGATACGCGGGATGGATGGCTCCAGTCACGGTGCTCACGGCTTGCCTTGCTGATGCACTTCCGCTTGGCGTCAAGAAAGGCATGTCCTTTCGTTGGATCCCGAGACAATCAGCCTCCTCCTCCATGAAGCGCATCCCCAATCAGATAAAACAATAAAACTTTCCCTGATTTATTCGATAATCACACACAGCACACGCCCAGGAACCCGACATTTTCGTACCCCTGCGGGCGCACTTCAACTGCCCGATACATCCTTAATCGCAATAAGCGCAAGGTGAGGTATTACTCCAATCGCGTGTTCGAGCAAGTTTTCAATGGCATTGGCAGTACCCGACGTGTCGATATCAATCATCGCCGCCCACCCAGCGGGCTCGTAGCGCGCCAAAATCGACAGCCCAAAGAGAACTGCCCACCATACTAGAAATGGGTGGACGGATTCCGTCATACCGCCCAGAGCGGGAAATACGTACGCGTCACTCGGACCACGATACAGCGTAGCTCGCTCCAGGGCTTCTGCCACTCCCTCCTCGGCTTGCGCGTGAGCCTCAAGGTTCGACGGCAGGTAGATCTGCAGCGAGTCGATACCCCCCTGCTTCTGCCACTGAATAACATCAGGAACGTCAGGAGTATTGGACCAGCCACTCAACGATGGGTAATGCGCCAGAAAATCCTTTAGCGCAGACGCATCTACATCAGCAGCAGATTTCACTTCTGGGGGTATCGGCATCAAAGAAACCCGGCACCAACGTTTGCCATTTCGGTGCACCAACGCACCCGCATGAAAATTGAGTGCAGGAAACGCGCGAACGCTCGCAAGAGGCACCGACTGCCCTTCTGGAATTAGTGGCCACAATTCACCTAGTGACAATTTACTCTTGGCTGCCAGCGGGGGAACCCCCATTGCGCGGGCAACCCCGATCAAAGAGCCGTTTTCATGAGGGACGACCTGCACACAATCGAGCCCATTTCGTACGTCGAGGTTTTTTGTGCCAATGCCATGCCCTTTAACCAACCAATCTTCCCCAGAAAGGGCGCTAGACGCAGCTGAGATCGCTCGACCGAACTGCGATAGTGAATAAAAGATCTGCACGGGCCGAGTGGCTGGGCCCGCAGACTCTGCGGCCTCCATAAACTGTTGCGCCTGCTCCAGAGCTGCAGTGAACACAGCCGACCGGTCAGGGTTGGTTCGCCCAGGCCCAACAACCCCCGTACGTAGCCCACGGAGGTCTCGCCAAACTTCTCGGCGTGAAGGCAGTGAAAGGTCTCTCCATGTGGCCATGAGCTCCTCATATTCAGTGATCGAAGTTAACCAGCCCGCTCCGGAAAGGCTCTCCAGTCCGCTAGAAAAGAGGATGCTGATCAGAGCTGGGGGATTCAGCAGCAGATCGGACCGTTTCCATGGGGATCAGGTCAATTCGTTCCGGGTCGTACAACCAGTAATACCGACCCTCAATCTCTTGGCGCCCTGTCACTCGAATAGCCATGTTGTCTCGATGGGCGTCCATGGCGAGATCATAATCCTCCGCCTTGAGCCTCACGCGCATCTTCTTTGCGGTGGTGCCCGACAACACGTTAATACGAATCAGTCCAGGACGGCCGAACTGTGGCCGCTCAAGGAGCGTTACCGCACCCACAACCGTAACCCTACGGGGCCGTGTCGTGGCAGCGAGGACATTGCCAGCAGTCTCAAGAATGGGATAGTCAGCTGGCGAAAACTCCATTTTGTGCGACTCGACACGAGCATCGGAAAATAGGTCGGCCGCAACATTCATTTCAATTCCCACCTCAGCACCATCGGAGTCTCTGACGAGATCCCGAACCGCTTGTGTGATCTCGAAACAGAAACCTCTATCCACGCCCTCCAGAAATCCTGCACTAGATCCAGTGTTCGAAAAGTGGTCAACCACCTCCCTCGTCGCTTGGAGGACATCAACCAGACCCCGGGTAATATCACGCCCGGTATGCGTTCCCGTGGACGGGAGCGTGTCCCCTGGGTGCAGCTTCTTTTCCGTAAAAACTTCCTGCGGAGGCACATAGGCAGTCACCACATAACTACCCACCTCAGTTTGCCCCATCAAAACCGACTCCAAGAACGAACGAGCCAGGTGCGCATTGGAATTTCCGTAGTAAGCTAGCCTGGATTTGCGTGATTTTGCAGCAACGGCCATAGATTTACGTGCCGCTGCATGCAAGTCCTCCCCGGCCAGCCACTGGATCGTCCCCTGAAACGTTCTCGCTTCCTTATGAAATTTCATCTCGTCGCCGAGCACGTGCGCAGCTGCAGCTTTCTCCATCAGCGCTCGCAGGCGAGCGCTTCCAAGCTTCCACGCCTGCGCAACGGCCTGAGCAAGTAGCTCCGAGTAGTCTGCAAGATTATCATTTTGAGGAAGAAGCAAACTTGCTGCCCGCTCTCGACCCGCCGGCCTCCAGCGACTGTAAACGCTCTCTTGACCGCCGAATTTCTCCCACCCGGTGATTTCTAGGAGATGTGCAAGTTGCGCATCGTTGAGTCGGGCGGCAATTCCCTCATAACTTGGGGAAATCATGGAGCCCCTCCCTGCCCAATTCTCTCCATGATCTTACACAGCGCCACGTCATCAAATATTTGCGCAGTCGAGACTCTAATGGAGGATGAATCTCCACCCGTCGGAGCCACGCCCGTAACGCTTCGCCAGTAAGCACAATGCCTCAGGGAAAGGTAGTCATGACTCGCCTCGACCCAACCAGCAAATTCTTTAGGAACAATCATCGCCACAAGTATTCGATGAACGGCGACCGGAGTGCGAGCCATCATTGCAAGTCTGTCATTTTTCAAGTTTACAGAAACGAATCCATTGGAAGGATTGGGGGCGGAAGTCCAAGTGCTCTTGAGCTGAATCTTCAAGTCGATCTGGCAGTCAACTACATGGGCTGATGACGAATGAGTCAGCTGCCAGTCGATCCCATCGTCTGGCTCTGGCTTCGCCATCGTGCATCCAGACGCTGCCGCCACCGCCCTGAGGTAGCTGTCCTGGAGCATCTCCATCCGGTCCTTCTGCCTCAGGTCTCCGCGCAACGGCTCGGCTGGCCTGGGCTCACTCACGCTCAACATCCGTGCAGCTCTCCCCCTGATCTACAAGGCCCTCACCGTAAGCCGCCGTTCGGCTCATGGGTAGAGGGTGCGGCACTGTGCGTGTCCACGCTGTTACCCCATCGCTTGTGCGGAGAGCCCTGACAGAGCCTCGGTAGCTTCCGAGGCTCAGCCTGCGCAAGACGAGCATCAGATGAAGTGGCTGATGACGATCAACGCGGGAGGGAAGGAGGGTCCGCAAGAGCTGAGCCCTGCCGACTGCACGGTCAAACCGCCGAAGCCATCTGGAGGCGCGTTCAGGTCCTGATCAACAAGGCATCCAGGGTGGCGACACCGGCCAAGCATTCAGCTGGTCGGCTAACCTCGATCTTTCGTGACGGTCCGTCGGTTTCTCCGGTGGGCTGTTTCGGCTGTCCGGGCTGGTGGAGGTCAGGCTGATGGCCCGGCTATCGCGTCGGGTGGGCGCCGGGTTCCACGGCTCCGGTGGGTGGCATCGCTCGCAGGGACGGGAACGTGCTGGTCATCCGGGGTTCGGGAGCGCGTCGAGCCTGTGGATCGCGCTGGTGATCACGTCGGTCCAGGGCCAGTGGCGGGCGAATCTCAGGTGCCGGCGGCGGGCGGTGGTAACGAGCTGGGCGGCGGCGGAGAAGAGGCGGAGCCGGAGTCGGCGGGGCTCCCAGAGCCGAGGCTTGCCGGTCAGCGCGAGCATCGGCATCCACGGGAGCAAGTCGAGGGCGATCTGAACGATCTCCAGCCAGACATGGTTCTGTGCGGTGTCGTGCAGGGGCAGGTTCCGCAGGCCGGTGGCGCGGGCGGCCCGGATGCGGTCCTCGGCCCGGGCCCGCTGCCGGTGACGCAGTTCGAGTGCGGCGATTAGGACATGGGTGGTGTTGGTGGCGAACGCGGTGAGTCGCAGCCCGTCGGCATCGGTGATCCGCAACTGGGCTCCGGGGTGCGGCCGTTCCTTGCGGACGATCAGACGTATCCCTTTCGGCCAGCCGGTCAGGAAGTCGCCGGACAGCTCGGCGGCCCAGGCGCCGTCGCGGATCTCGCCGCCGGGTTCGACGGCGGGCGTCCAGGCGGACGGCGGCACCATCAGCACAGCCTGGTGGATCTGCTCGGTGATGGTCATGCCGACCGAGTACGACAGCCACCGCGTTCCCACGGCAGCCCCCACCAAAGATCAGAATCGTTGGCCAGAGTAGTGGCGGCCGACCTGGCGACGCAGATTAGAGTCCTTCAAACAGTCAAGGCGTCCGGAGACGGGGCTGCACTACTTCCGTGCTTCGGTCGCGAGTGTGCGGGGTTCGCCCGCAGTCCCGGGCCAGGAGGACATGTGCAACGCGGCGAAGTCTGGTGGGTCGAGTTCGACGAGCGGCGGCCGGTCGTACTCCTGTCGGGAGACGAGGCGCGCGGGTTCCGGGCGATGCAGGTCGTCGCTCCGGCTGACGTCGACATCAGCGCTCTGGGAGTCGAAGTGGCAGTAGGAGCTACGGAAGGACTGCCCGTCGAAGGCGTGCTGCGGTTCGGCTTCTCGCATCCGGGCTTCACCCCTTGCACCTGGCTGACCACACTGTCCCGGGACGACCTGATCGTGCAGGCGGGCGTCCTGTCCTCCGCGAAGCTCAGTGCGATTGAGGATGCGCTCCGTCTCAGTGAACAGGAGAAGGAGTGGACCCCAGCTGCGGCCGCGAAGCTCAGCGACATCAGGGATGCGATCCTTCGCGCGAGCACACCGCTCCGTCGCCCCGAACGCGACGTCCCTCGTCGTACCGGCTGAGGTCGCCCGAGCCGCCTTCGTATCCCTCCGTTCACAGGCCAGCCCCATCCCAGCCCTTCTGTGCGGCACACCAAGGTCAGAAGCGGTCAATCCAATCAGCTCCAGAACGGCCCGTAGGTCCAAGTAATCCCTGGCCAGGGCTCTGTGGTGCCCCTGGGCGCCCTTGATTCCCAAGCTCAGAGCGCGAGTTCGATTCTCGTCACCCGCTCCACGACAAACCCCCAGGTCATGACCGGGGGTTGTTTGTTGTCCAGTCCAGGAACCAAGACCTCACCCAGGGCACCCGCCGGTTTCGGTGAAGAGTCGTACATCTGCGGCCGCGACGGTGCCCGGCCGGTCGCTGCGGGCACAACCCCGCCGGTCGGTAGGCGGTGTGCTCACAGGTGGGCGTCCAGGAACTCCCCGAGCGCTGTCCGGGACATCGGACCGCTCCTGGCCGCCATCGCCTCGCCCCGATTGATCAGCACCAAGAAGGGCGCGTCGGTGACGCCGTACCGGCGTACGGGGCCGGGGCACCTTGCGATGTCGGCCCGCACGACGATCAGTCGGTCCTGGTAGGCGTCAGCCACCTCCCGTACGACGGCGTCCATTTCCTTGCACGCTGCCGCGGCCTTGGGCCACACCCCGTGGAAGTACGCGAGCACCGGCACGTCCGCCCTTGCCAGAATGAAATCGAACTCGGCTTCCTCATGGGGCCGTTGGACCCTGTTCACCATCCGGCGCTCCTTGACACTCCACTCGATTCGAGGCAGCGGGTGCCTCCCTGTGTCTCCCGACCGCGACGGCCGTAGCGCCCGTCAGCGGACCCTGCGTGCTCGGGCGGCCTTGCGGGCCTCCGCCATCGTGCGCGCCTCCGCCGCCTTGCGGGATTCCTTCGGCGGGCGGCCCGTGCGGGTGCCCATACCCCGGAACGCCGCGTTGCCGGTCTTCGCCCCGTCCTGCACCGGCGGGCGCTTCGCGCCGGTGATGCTGGTCAGCTTCTCCTCGCCGGAGCGAACCTGAGCGACCGTGGGCCGGATCCCGGCATCCGACATCATCCGGTTCACGTCCCGGCGCTGGCCGGGCGTAACCAGAGTGACCACTCTGCCGGACTCCCCGGCACGCGCGGTGCGCCCGCCGCGGTGGAGGTAGTCCTTGGGGTCGGCGGGCGGATCCACGTTGACGACGAGGTCCAGGTGCTCGATGTCGATGCCACGGGCAGCGACGTTGGTGGCCACCAGCACCGTGATCTCCCCGTCCTTGAACTGGGCCAGCGTGTGCGTACGCTGCGGCTGCGACTTCCCGCTGTGCAGAGCGCCCGCCCGTATGCCGCTGCTCCGCAAGTGGCGGGTGAACTGGTCCACACCGTGCTTGGTGTCCAGGAACATCAGCACCCGCCCGTCCCGGGCCGCGATCTCCGTGGCGGTCACGTACTTGTCGGCGGGATGGACGTTCAGTACGTGGTGCTCCATCGTCGCGACCGAGCCCTCCGCCCGATCGACCCCGGCGAACACCGGCTCACTCAGATACTGCCTGACCAGTTGATCGACGTTGCGGTCGAGCGTCGCGGAGAACAGCATCCGCTGCCCGCCGGGGGGCGTCCGGTCGAGGATCTCCGAGACCTGCGGCAGAAAACCCATGTCGCACATCTGGTCCGCCTCGTCCAGCACCGCGATCCGCACCCGGTCCAGGTGGCAGTCCCGCCGCGCGAGGAGATCCGCCAGCCGTCCCGGCGTCGCCACCACGACCTCGGCACCCGCCCGCAGCGCCGCCACCTGCCGGTTGATCGCCAGCCCGCCGACCACGGTCGCCGAGCGCAGCCCGAGCGCCTCCCCGTAGGGCGCCAGCGCCTCGCTCACCTGCTGCGCGAGTTCCCTTGTCGGCACCAGGACCAGCGCGAGGGGGCGTTTCGGTTCGGCGCGCCGGCCCGCCGTACGTGCGAGGAGCGCCAGCCCGAAGGCGAGGGTCTTTCCCGAGCCGGTCCGCGCGCGGCCGAGGACGTCCCGGCCGGCCAGCGCGCTCGGCAGGGTGGCCGCCTGGATCGGGAACGGCTCCCGTATCCCGAGCTCCGCCAGCACCCCCATCAGTTCGACCGGCAGTTCCAGCTCCTCGAAGGAGCCGACGGGCGGGAGGTCGGACGCCGGCGTGCCCGGCACCGAGAGCTCGCCCTGCGGGGCCCTCCCCTGGCCGGACCTGCCGGGTCCGGAGCGACCGGCGCGATCGGAGGCCGATTGCTTCGCCTTCATTGCGGGTTCCTCGATTCGGCGCCCTGAACGGACCTGGGCCCGTGCCTTGTCCGGCACGGGCCCAGGCTCTCTGCAAGCGTGACTCTCGACCTTACCAGCGCGGGCCTCGCGCCCGCCGTCCCGCGGCCCGGCCGGACGCCCGCCCCGGGGATCGTCACGTGCTGAAGGCCGTAAGCCCCTCGATGTCCGGTGTGCTCTTGCCGAGCGGTACAAGGGTTCCTGCCGAAGGTGGCCGGCCGCTGGACGCGATCGCCCGGCAGCCGGGGGCCATGTCGGGCACGGTCGGGGCTCGGAGGATCGGGGCACGGACGATTCGAGGCACGGACGATTCGGGGCACGGACGATTCGGGGCACGGACGATCGGGGAGTTCGGGAGCGACGTCTCGCGCGTGCACTGATACGTGCCCAGCATGTCCGTGTACGGCGCATACTCGACCCAAGGCCAGGACGCCGATCTACGAGTGAGAACGTGATGGGGCCCTGCCGACGTCCTTGGCGTCGCCATGCCCGCCCCCACCGATAATCCGTAGAACACTTCACATCACTCGGGGAGAACCCATGACCGTGAGCAAGAACATCAACAACCCCGTAGGCATGGGTGGCGGCCAGCGCAAGAGGCTGTCACGCGCCGAGCGGCAGAACAATGGTCCGCACCGCAACCTCGACCGCCAGAGTGCGGCCGACCGGAAAGCTGAGCTGGTGCGCAAGATGCGCGAGAAAGCAGGCGTAGCCGAGGAGGCCGGTCAGACGGACGACGAAACCACACAGAGCTGACGCACCAATGCGGCAGGGCAGCGCCGCACGGGCCAGGGCGCCGATTCGCGGTCCCGACCCCGCTGCCGCGCCGGGGTCTGCGGCCGTACCGAACGTGGCCGCTCCCGCTGAGTTCTCGACCGGCCGACCACCGGCGTCTCGGCCGACCACCGGGGGTCCGACCACCGGGGATGGTGTTCCGTCATGTGCCGGTCAGGACGGTGAACAGCGGACAGCCGGGGCCGAACGAAGCCACTGCGGCACGCTCCCAGGGCCGCGTTTCCCAGGTCAGAGGCGGGCAGGTCTACGCAGCACCGGGTGATTCCGCAAGCTCAGAGCGCGAGTCGCGAGTCGGATGCGGATGCGGATGCGGATGCGGATGCGGATCAGGCCGGGACGCAGACCGAGTGTTCGTGACGGGGAATGCTCTGGTCATGAGCGAAGAAACCGAGCAGTTGGCGAAAGCTCTCATCGAGTTGCGGGAAGCCGAGGGCATCTCCGTGAAGGAGCTTTCGCATCGCACCCAGTTGAGCCAGGCGACCATCAGACTCCACGAGAGTGCTCGCGGACGCCCTCCCCTTCCCTTCGCGGCCCGGCGTTTCGAAGAGGTTCTCGGTTGGGCACCGGGCAGCATCCCGACCGGGTCTCGCGAGACGACGGATCTCGAGCTTCCGCCGGACTCCGGAAGTGTCACTGGGTAAGCCGAGCGGTGAGGACTGATGGCGGCGCGCCGTGTGCCCGGCGAGGGCGTACACCCTTGCCCGGTCCCGAGTAAGGTCGCCGCCTCCGCCGGCGCTCCGCGCCCCGTCAGCTCGTCGCCGCCAAGTAGGCCCGCCAGCCGCCGTACTTGGTGATGTCCTCGGCGCCGGCGCCGAGGGCGGTGGGTTCGCAGAGGAAGCCCGGGGCCAGGGTGCCGTCGGCCAGTTCCAGCTTGCCGATCGTCATGGGCTGGGGCAGTGCGGCGACGAGGGCGCCCAGGCCGGTGGGGGAGAGTTCCCAGATCTCGACCTCGATGCGGGCTCCGTGGGGGACGCGTTCGAGGCCGGGCTTGGGCGGGTCGGTGGGCAGGGCGTGGAGGCGGTAGCGCGGGGCCGTCGTGGTGGTGCGTACGAAGTGGGCTCCGTGGGCGAGGAGTTGGGGGTTGAGGGGCTGGCCGGTGAGGTGGGCGCCGGCTACCGCGATGCGGGTGGTCGGGGTGAGCAGGGCGGCGATCCGGGCCAGGCGTTCGTCGGTGTGCGCGTGGCCGATGAGCATGACGCCGAAGGGGAGTCCGGTGACCGTACCGCCGGGGACGGCTGCCGCTGCCATGCCGAAGAGGTTGGTCGAGTTGGTGAACCGTCCCAGGCGGGCGTTGGCGCCGAGGGGATCGGCGGCGACGTCGGCGAGGGTGGGGTGGCCCGGCGTGGTGGGCAGCAGCAGGGCGTCCGCGTCGCCGAGCGTGGCGAGGGCGCGGGAGCGCAGTTCGGCGAGCCGGGCGCGGTCGGTGAAGAGGCGGTGCGCCGGGATGTCACGGGCTCGGCGGATGATCCCGGCTACGGTCGGGTCGAGGTCCGGCACGTCCATGCCCAGCCCGTCGAGGAACTCCCCCACCGCCGCGTAGCGTTCGGCGACGAACGCCCCGTCGTACAGCAGGGCCGCCGCGTCGAGGAACGGGGCCGGGTCGACGGTACGCAGGAGGGCCCCGGCCGCCTCCAGCCGTGCGGCGGCGGCCCGGTATGCCTCGGCCCAGCCGGGGTCGAGCTCGCCGAGCGCTGCCGGGTCCGGGACCGCGATCCGCCACGGGCCCGGCGCCCGTGCGGGGGCGGCCACGGCCGGACCTGTGACCAGGTGGCCGAGCGCCTGCTCCGCCTCCGGCAGGGTGCGGGCGAAGACGCTGACGCAGTCGAGGCTCGCGCACGCGGGAACGACTCCCTCGGTGGACACCAGGCCGGGCGTGGGCTTGAGGCCCACGATGCCGTTGAAGGCGGCGGGCACCCGCCCGGAGCCCGCGGTGTCCGTCCCGAGGGCGAGGTCGGCCATCCCGAGCGCGACGGCCACGGCGGAGCCGGAGCTGGAGCCGCCGCTGATCCGTGCCGGGTCGACGGCGCCCCGTACGGCCCCGTGGACCGGTGAACGCGTCCCCGTCAGGCCGGTCGCGAACTGGTCGAGATTGGTGGTGCCGAGCACGATCGCGCCTGCCGCCCTGAGGCGGGCCACGGCGGGCGCGTCGTGGTCGGGCGTGTAGGCGTACGCCGGGCAGCCGGCGGTGGTCGGCAGGCCGGCCACGTCGATGTTGCCCTTGACGGCCAGGAGGCGCCCGGCCAGCGGCAGGTGCTCGCCCGCGGCGAGGCGGGCGTCCAGGGTCCGCGCCTCGTTCTCCACCTCGTCACGCGGGCGGAGGTCGATCCAGATCTCGGGCCGGTCGGCACGGGCGATGAGGTCGTGGGCGGCGCGGACACGGAGCACGGCCGGGCCTGGTGCGGTGGTCACGGGGATGACGTGCCTTTCTGTGCGGGAGGGTGGGGGGTGGGTCGGTGGTGACCTTGGTGCGGGAGGGGCCGTGCCGGCCTCGGCGCGGGAGGGTCCGTAGTGACCTGACGGGAGGGTGCGGGCCGACCGGTGCGGCCGGGCTAAGCCGTCCACACGCCCGCGGACCGGAGTCGGGGCGGTCGCCGCCAGCAACCGTGAGGCTGGAACCGTCCTCGCGCCCGCAGCCCGGAGGCCGGGTTCCCGGAGGCCGTACCGTACCGGCACACGGAGCGCGCGCCCGCGCGTCCGTACGGTGCGGCCGGGCGAAGCGGTCCACGCGCCCGCGGACCGGAGTCGGGGCGGTCGCCGCCAGCAACCGTGAGGCTGGAACCGTCCTCGCGCCCGCAGCCCGGAGGCCGGGTTCCCGGAGGCCGTACCGTACTGGCACACGGAGCCCGCGCCCGCGCGTCCGTACGGTGCGGCCGGGCGAAGCGGTCCACACGCCCGCGGACCGGAGTCGGGGCGGTCGCCGCCGGTGGCCGTGAGGCTGGAACCGTCCTCGCGCCCGCAGCCCGGAGGCCGGGTTCCCGGAGGCCGTACCGTACTGGCACACGGAGCCCGCGCCCGCGCGTCCGTACGGTGCGGCCGGGCGGAGCCGTCCACGCGCCCGCGGACCGGAGTCGGGGCGGTCGCCGCCGGTGGCCGTGAGGCTGGAACCGTCCTCACGCCCGCAGCCCGGAGGCCGGGTTCCCGGAGGCCGTACAGGCACACGGAGCGCGTCCCCGCAGCCCGGGGCTTCCGTCGGCGGCCCCGGCACGGACGCCGTCACGTCGCCGGGGCGAGAACGACGAGCGGGGTACCCGGTTCGACCTGGGCGCCCGGGGCGGTGAGGACGTCCAGGACGACGCCGTCCGCCGGGGCCCGGACGCGGGATTCCATCTTCATCGCCTCCAGGGTGAGCAGGTGCTGACCGGCCGCCACCCGGTCGCCCGGCGCCACGGCGACCTGCCAGACGCCGGCCGCGAACTCCGCCTCCACCAGGTGGCCGCCGGGAGGGACGGAGACGGCTGCGGGTGCCTCGGGGGGCGCGGTCGCCCGTTCGGCGCGGGTGAACTCACCGCTCGCCTCCCACGCCTCCCGTTCAGCTCCGAACGCGGCTGCCTGCCGCGCCCGGAAATCGGCGATGGACGCGGCGTTGTCCGCCAGGAAGCGCCGGTGTTCGGCCAGGGAGAAGGTGCCCTCCTCGATGTGCGGGGTGAAGCGGCCCGCCGCCATGTCCGCGCGCAGATCGAGGAGTTCGCCGGCCTCGACGGGGTACCACGTGATGCGGTCGAAGAACCGCAGCAGCCACGGCGAGCCGGGCCGGAAGGCGCCGCGCTGCTGCCAGGTGGACCAGACCTGCGTGGTGCGGCCCACGAACTGGTAGCCGCCGGGGCCCTCCATGCCGTAGACGCAGAGGTAGGCGCCGCCGATACCGACGGAGTTCTCGGCGGTCCAGGTACGGGCCGGGTTGTACTTGGTGGTGACGAGGCGGTGGCGCGGGTCGAGGGGCGTGGCGACGGGGGCGCCGAGGTAGACGTCGCCCAGTCCGAGCACCAGGTACTCGGCGCCGAAGACGGTCCGGTACACGTCCGACACGTCCGCGAGTCCGTTGACACGGCGGATGAACTCGATGTTCCAGGGGCACCAGGGCGCGTCGTCGCGGACGCCCGCCATGTAGCGGGCGATGGCCTCCCGGGTCGCGGGGTCGTCCCACGACAGGGGCAGCCGCACCGTACGGGACGGAACGACGAGCTCCTCGGTGGGCGGCAGGGCCCGTACGACGGCGGTCACCTCGTCCAGCAGCCGGCCCTGGTCGAGCACGTCGGGATCCACGCGGATCTGTAACGAGCGGATGCCCGGGGTCAGGTCCGTGACGCCGGGCAGGCGCGCCGCGGCGACGGCTTCCATCAGGGCGTGGACGCGCAGCCGGAGCGCGAGGTCGAGCTGGAGGGGCCCGAACTCGACGAGCAGGTTGTCGTCGCCGCCGCGCCGGTAGGTGACGTCGTCGTGCCGGGCGAGGACGCCGCCGTCCACGACGGCCGCGCGGTCGGCGGCGACCGGGGCGTGGGGCGCGCGGCGCAGTGCGGCGGCTGTCCTCGGGGTGACGGGCACGAAGCGCACCGTGTCGCCGGGCCTGAGCTGCCCGAGCTTCCAGCGCTGCGCGGTGACGACGGTGGCGGGGCAGACGAAGCCGCCGAGGGAGGGACCGTCGGGGCCGAGCAGCACCGGCATGTCGCCGGTGTAGTCGACGCCGCCCACCGAGTAGGGCGTGTCGTGGATGTTGGAGGGGTGCAGGCCCGCCTCGCCGCCGTCGGTGCGGGCCCAGCGCGGTGCGGGTCCCACCAGGCGTACGCCGGTGCGGGCCGAGTTGAAGTGGACCGTCCAGTCGGCGGCGTGGAAGACGTGGATGTCGTCCTCGGTGAAGAACTCGGGCGCCGCGTGCGGTCCTTCGGTGACGGCGATGTCCCAGGACGTGGTGAGGACGGGCCGCCGCGCGTGCGGCACCGGCGCGGTACCGGCGGTGCGGGCCTCGCCGCCGTGCAGGACGTCCCCGGTACGCAGGGTCCGGCCGCCGTGTCCGCCGAACCGCCCCAGGGTGAACGTGGCGGCGCTGCCGAGGTACGCCGGCACGTCGAGACCGCCCGCGACCAGGACGTACGTGCGCAGCCCGGCCTCGCGCGGAGTGCCCACGGCGAGGACGGCCCCGGCGGACAGGGTGAGCGGCTGCCACTGCGGGGCGGGCGCGCCGTCCACGGTGATCTCGCAGGGGGCGCCCGTGACACACACCGTGGTGCGGTGGCTGAAGCGCAGGCTCGGGCCCTGGAGCGTGCATTCGAGGCCGGGTGCCCCCTCGTCGTTGCCGAGCGCCCGATTGCCGAGGCGGAACGACAGGTCGTCCATGGGACCGCTGGGCGGGATGCCCACCTGCCAGTGGCCGGTGCGGCCGGGCCAGTCCTGGACCGTGGTGTGGGTGCCGCCGGTGAGGACGTCGACGCGCCGCGCCGGGTCGGTGACCGTGCCGAGCGTGGCGGTGGTGTGGCGGGCGGCCGCGACGCCGGGATCGGCGAGTGCGGCGCGTACGAGTCCGAGGTTGGTCTCGATGCCGCTGAGGCGGGTCGCGGCCAGTGCGGCGTCGAGCCGGGCGAGCGCCTCGGCGCGGTCGGCGCCGTGCGCGACGATCTTCGCGAGCAGCGGATCGTAGGCGGTGGTGATCTCCGTGCCGGACTCCACCCAGGTGTCGACGCGGACGTCCGGAGGCAGGACGACCTCGGTGAGCAGCCCGGCGCTCGGGCGGTGGTCCTTGGCCGGGTCCTCCGCGTACAGGCGGGCCTCCACGGCGTGGCCGCGCGGCGGGCCCGGTTCGCGGACCACCCCGGTGTCGCCCCGCGCCAGCCGCAGCATCCACTCGACCAGGTCGACTCCGTGGACCGCCTCGGTGACCGGGTGCTCCACCTGGAGCCGTGTGTTGACCTCCAGGAAGTACGCCTCGTCCGCCGCCGCGTCGTACACGAACTCCACGGTGCCCGCCGAGCGGTAGCCGACGGAGGCGCACAACTGCCGTGCGGCGTCGGCGAGTCGGGACCGTGTCCCGTCGGGCAGGCCGGGTGCGGGAGCCTCCTCGACGACCTTCTGGTTGCGGCGCTGAAGGGAGCAGTCCCGGTCCCCGAGGGTGACGACGTGTCCCTGGCCGTCGCCGAAGACCTGTACCTCGATGTGGCGCGCGTGCTCGACGAGCCGTTCGAGGAAGACGCCGGCCGTGGCGAACGACGCGGCGGCCACCCGCTGGACCCGGTCCCAGGCGTCGGCCAGTTCCCCGGGGGTGCGGCAGGCGCTCATGCCGATGCCGCCTCCGCCGCCGGTCGCCTTCAGCATGACGGGGTAGCCGATGCGCCCGGCCGCCGCCAGGGCGTCGTCCACGCGGGCGAGCAGTCCGGTGCCGGGCGCGGGCGGGACACCGGCGGCCTCGGCGGCGGCCCGTGCGGTGTGTTTGGTGCCGAAGAGATCGAGGTGCTCGGGCGCGGGTCCCACGAAGGCGATGCCGGCGGCCTCGCACCGGCGGGCGAACGCGGCGTCCTCGGACAGGAACCCGTAACCCGGGTGGACGGCACCGGCGCCGCTGTCCTTCGCGGCGCGCAGCACCAGGTCCGCGTCGAGGTAGGACTCCTTGGCGGGGGCGGGTCCCAGGCGTAACGCCTCGTCGGCGAGGCGTACGTGCGCGCTGCCCCGGTCGGGGTCGGAGAAGACCGCCACCGTGCGCAGGCCCATGCGCCGGGCCGAGCGGATGACGCGTACGGCGATCTCGCCCCGGTTGGCCACGAGGACCGTGTCGAAGGTCATGCCGCTCCCCCGGTGGCACCGGCGACGGGAGGCGGGGTGCTGACGGTGATCTCCGCGGCGGGCGGGGCACTGACGGTGATCTCCACGGCGGTCGGGGTGAACCCGTTGCAGGGGTTGTTGATCTGGGGGCAGTTGGAGACCAGTACGAGTACGTCGGTGTCGGCCCGCAGGACCACGCGCAGGCCGGGCGCCGAGATGCCGTCGACGATGCCGAGCGTGCCGTCCTCCTCGACGGGCACGTTCATGTACCAGTTGACGTTGCTGACCAGGTCGCGCTTGCCGAGCCCGTAACGGGCGCCTTCGATGAGGAAGTTGTCGACGCAGGCGTGCTGCGGGTACGTGTGGTGGCCGTAGCGCAGGGTGTTGGACTCCTTGGAGCAGGCACCGCCCAGGGTGTCGTGGCGCCCGCAGGTGTCCTCGACCACGGTCATCAGCGGCGTGTGCTCGTTCGACATCAGCCTGGAGCCGGTGGTGAGGAAGACGTTTCCCCGCGCCTGGATCGTGTCGGGCGCGCTGTAGCGCACGGCGGTGTCGTGGGCGTCGTACACGAGGAAGTCGACGGCCTGGTTGCCGTGCAGGTCGGTGAGGGTGAGCAGGTCGCCGGAGCGTACGACGGCGGACCAGGGCGCGCGCGGCGGCACCACGGTGCTCGTCCGCACCTCGGCGGGGAGGGCGGTCACCGGTGTCATGCGAGCCCCCCGGCGGCGAGAAGAGCGGTGGTGTTGAGGAAGGCGCGGCGTGCTTCGGGGGTGGCGTCCCAGAGCGCGTCGCCCTGTTGGGTGGGACGGGCGGGCCAGGCGAGCACTTCGAGCGGGCCGCAGGTGTAGCGGGGGCGCGGGTCGCAGGGGTGCGGCACGTTGGCGAGGAGGACGACGACGTCCTGCTCGGCGCGCAGGGTCACCGAGGCGCCGGGACCGGCGGAGCCGGTGAACTCCACGGCACCGTCGTCCGCCACCCGGACACCCTGGAAGAAGGAGACGGACGGCGGCAGGTCGCGGGGGCCCAGGCCGTTCTTGAGGCCGGCGAGCGTGAGCAGTTCGCGCCCCGCGGGGGTGGCCGAGTGCGGTGAACCGTCCCCGTAGCGCTCGGTGTTGCGCCGGAGGGTGGAGGTGCCGCACAGGGCGTCGTGGCGTCCCGAGGTGTCGGCGACCACCGAGGCCAGCACCCGGCCCTGGTCGGACAGGAGCAGCCGTCCCTCCCCGAGGTAGGCGTTCCACTGCACTTTCACGGTGTCGGCCGCGTTCAGGCGCTCCCACGGCCGTCCGGCCGCGTACAGCAGCAGGTGTACGCACGCCTCTCCGCCCACATCCGTCAGGCGCAGTTCGGTGCCCCGGGCAAGGACCTGGTGGGTGTAGGAGCCACCGGCGACGGTCTCGGCCCAGACCAGGGGTCCGGCCTCGCGTGGCGGATCGGGCCAGTCCGTCGCGGGCACCACCGGCATGGCCTCGGCGCGCCGCCCCTCCGGTGAGCGGGCGTGGGCGCCTTCCTGTGAGCGGGCGTGAGCGCTCTCCTGTGAACGGGCGTGGGCGCGCGCCTCGTGTGTGGTGCCTGTCGCGTGTGTGGTGCCTGTCGCCATCACTCGACCTCCGGCCGTCCGGGCTCTACTCGCTCTTTTCTGTCGTGCGACAGAAATTAGGGCCGGGTGGATTCCGGGCGGTTGCGTGGGCATTGCGGCCCTGTTACCGCGCCCTCACCGGACGCTCGTCGGCACCGGGTCCTGTGCGGCGGATCGTCGTGGGCCCGGAGCGCCCGGCACGGCATCTCGCGTTGCGGTCGGAGCTGCCCGAGTACGCCCGGTACGAAGGCGGTCCGCCGCCTCGCGACGCACCGCACCAGACGCCCCGGGCTGATCCACGATCCGCCGGACAGGGCCAGGCGGCCCGGCCGCGCGAAAGGCGGCCTGTGCGAGGATCGGCCCATGGACGTCCCGGCAACGGCCCTCGACGCGCGGCGTGATGCCCCGCCCCCGGTGCGGGGCACCCGCCGTGCGGGCCGACCGCGCGCCGCCCCGCTGCCGGCGAGCGGCCTGTCCCCCCGAGAGGAACTCCTCGCCGCGGCAGCCGAGTTGTTCACCCGGCACGGGTACGCCGCCACGACCACGCGGGCGGTGGCGGAGCGGGCCGGGATGCGGCAGGCGACGATGTACCACTACGTCGGCGGCAAACAGGACCTGCTCGCCGAGCTGTTGGAGGGCACCGTCACCCCGTCCCTGGCCCTCGCGGGCCGCCTGCTCGGCGACGCCGCACAGGTGCCGGCCGAGGCGCGGCTGTGGTATCTGTGCAGGTCGGACGTGACCCTGCTGTGCGCGGGGCCGCACAACCTCGGCGCCCTGTACCTGCTTCCCGAGGTCCGCGGCGAGCGCTTCACCGGCTTCCACGAGGCCCGGCACCGCCTCAAGGACGCGTACGCGCAACTGCTCGCGTCCACCGGTGTGTGCGAGGCGTCGGGCGATCCCCACTCGCCTGATGCCCACTCGCTGCGCACGGACCTCGTGTTCGGTCTCATCGAGGGCGTCATCCTCGTCCACCGCTCCGCGCCGACGCGCCGGGTGGAGACCTTCGCCTCGGCGGCGGCGGACGCGGCGCTGCGCGTCGCCGGGGTACCCGACGACGCGCTCCCGGCGGTGCGGGAGGCGGCTGCGGAGCTCGCGGGACTGGCGGAACTGGCGGAACTCGCGTGAGGACGGCGCGGCGTCCGGCCTCCTGACCGGCGGTACGGCGAGGGGACGCCCCCGTGGCGGGAACGCTTCCGTGGCGGGGGCGGCGACGGGCCCGGCGGAGGCGCGGGTGGGCGGCGCGGACACCTTCAGGTCGACTGCCTCCACCTGCCCGGGGCGGCGGCGGGTCCGCCGTCACGACCGGCGGGCCACGCGCGGCACGACCGTCGCGACCGTCGCGACCAGGACCAGTACCAGGACCATGAACCGGCGGACGTACCGGGAGGCCGCAGACCGGTCCCAGCCGACCGACCGACCGGCTGACCGGCTGACCGGCCGAGAAGGACTCGCAGATGGTCGCGGGCGGCACGGGCGTCGACGGGCGGCACGGGCGTCGGTGGCCATGGCCACCGAGGCGGTCGTCAGCTCCGACCCGTGTCCGCCGTCGGCCCCGTGCGACGCGGATCGAACCGCAGGCGGGGACCCGCGGCGCGGCCATGCCTCCCGTCTCCCGCCGGGCGCGCGAGAAAGCCGCCCTTCGGGCGAACTGCCCCTGCACCGTCTCGTGAGCGGCCCCGACCAGATGCCAATCGCACGGTCCGGAACAGAAGCACACACTCAGTGTTTTGGCGTCGCCTTCTTCTGCCGTGCGCGCTCCTCGGACTCCTGCATCTCCAGGATCCGGAAGACGTGGTCGCTTGCTCGCTTGCGTGCGCTTCCGCTGGTGAACAGTGCCGCGCCCGCGACGGCCGGTGGTACGGCAAGGAATCCGAGCCCGAGCAGTTCCGGCCAGTCGCGCTCGACGCTGCACAGTTTCGCGGCGCCTTCGCTGTACGAGCTGCTCTCGCTGTCGTAGAACACCGGCGCCTCGCACGCGATTTCATCGTGGTAGTTGTGCACGGTGAACGGGATCAGCAGCAGGTAGCCCAGCCAGAGGAACAGTGCCGCTGACACCGCCATCAGGCCGACGCCCCAACTCTGTTGCCGTCCGGCCCAGTGGTCGAATTCCTGGCGGGCTGGCCACTGCATGAAGAATCCCCCGTTGGTCGTCCGGCTTGCTCGTTCCGCCGAGATCGTACGTGTCTCGCACGCAGTGCCTGGAGGGATATTTCGCCGGCCCGTCGGCACGGGACGGCGGGTCCAGCTCATGGCCTCACTCGCTCATCCGTCCGGTGGATCCCGGTGGATCCCGAGGACCGGTGTGCCGACCTCCGGACCGATCACGTGTACGGCCCGGCGATGGACGGCGGGCAGGGCGACGAGGGTGCCGACCACGGCGAGAGCGACGAGGGTGATCAGGGCGACAAGGGTGGTCAGGCCGGTCGCATCCGGGGCGGGGCGCCGGGGCGGCGGAGGTCCGTGCCCGGCCGCGAAGGTGTGGCCGGGTGGGCGAAAGGCCAGGGCGTGCTGTTGTCCCGTATGCGAGAGATGATCGGAGCATGAGAGGCGATGATCCGCTGGTGCTCGGCGCGGAGCCGGGCCCCCGGGCCTGTGAGGAGGCGGTGACGAGGGCAGCCGTGTCGGTGGCGGTGACGGGGGGCGGCCGTGTCGGTGGCGGTGACAGGGGCGGCCGTGTCGGTGACGGCGCCTGGCCGGCGGGTGCGGGCCGGGAGAAAGCCGACGCTCCTCGCGGCTCCGGGCGGTCGTCGGCCCCGCAGCGGGGGAGGGGGCGGTGAATGAGGAACGTCTCCTCAAACGGTACGAAGCACTCCTGGGCGCCGTGCCGCAGTCGGTCTGGGTGATGTCGGCCGACGGGGTCGTCACCCTGTTGATGGGCAGCGGGATGCCGGAGCGGCTGTGGCACCCCGACGGTGAGAGCTCATGGATGGACGCGGTGCATCCGAAGGACCGGGACTGGTTCCAGCGGGCGTGGCGCAAGGCCAACCAGCAGCGGTCCCCCCTCGACACGATCGTACGAGTACGGCTCCAGGACGCCCCCGCCCGTTTCCGCCACATCAAGATCATCGCTGCGCCTGTCCCGGACCGGAACGGGGAAGTGGAGTGGGTCGGTACCGCCACCGATGCCGAGGCCCACTGGCGCACCCGTATGCGGGAGAAGCTGCTGGCCCGTATGGCGCCGGTACCGGCCGCGCACAACCTGTCCGAGGCGTTTCTGACCACCGCGGCGGCCGTCGTGCCCGAACTTGCCGACGCCGTCGCTGTCTTCCAGGTGCAGGGCGACGCCGAAGCTGCCTTCCGGGCTTCCGAGGGCGTACCGGCCGCGGCGTCGGCGGAGCGGGTGGGGCTCGCCCCCGGGCTGCCGCCCATGCATCCGCTGGACGCGGACTTCTTGCTGGGCTCCGCCGTACACGAGGTCATCGAGAGCCAGGAGGCCGGGCTGCTGACCTTCCCGCCCGGAAGGCCGCCGGAGGACAGGCTCTCCAAGGTCTCCGTACGCTGGCTGCGGGAGGCCAGGGCGACGAGCGTGGCCCTGCTGCCCGTCGTGGTGGACGGCCGGACCGTCGCGCTGGCGACCACGGCGACCTGCCGGGGCAACCCGCCCTCGGACGAGGCCGACCTGTACCTGCTACAGGACGTCTTTCAGCAGATGAGCGGGCCCCTGCGCCGCACGATGGAACTCCAGAGCATCCGCGACATGGCGCTCGTACTGCAACAGTCCTTCCTGGCCGTCCCGCCGTCCGTCGAAGGTCTCGTCATCACGGCGCTCTACCATCCGGCCGACTCGACCGCCGAGGTCGGCGGGGACTGGTACGACGCCGTCCGGCTCTCGGCCGACTCACTCGCCCTGTCCATCGGCGACATCGCAGGTCACGACGTGGCCGCGGCCACCGCGATGGGGCGTGTCAACAGCATGCTCAGGGGACTCGCGTACGACAGCGGCCCGGCCGCCAGCCCTGCGGCCACCTTGAGCCGGCTCGACCGCATCGTGCAGGCGCTCGACAGCCCGTCGATGGTCACGGCGGTGCACGCGGTCCTGCACCGGCGGGGGGACGATGTCTGGCACATCGCCCTGTCCAACGCCGGCCACCCGCCACCCCTGCTGATCCCGGCCGACGCGCCGTCGCGGTACCTGCACGATTTCGCGGCCTCGGACCCACCGCTGTGCGTCGGCGAAGCCCTGCCCCGTAACGACCACCACGCGGTCATCCGGGAGGGCGACACCTTGGTGCTCTACACCGACGGACTCGTGGAGGTGCCGGGCACGGACATCGGTGACGGTCTCCGGCGGCTGCGTGAGCTCACCGACGCACTGGTCCGAATGGGGGTATCCCAGCCGACCCTGATCCGGGGGCTTCTGCCGCCCGTCCAGAACCGCTGGGACGACATCGCCGTCATCGCCCTGCACGCCCGGAGGGAACGGTGATCCCGGCGGCCCGGCCCCGCCCCCGCAGCACCGGGGCCCTTCCCCACGGTTCCGGGGATACGAAAAGCCGCCGGTCGGCCTGGCCGGCCTGCCGAACGCATCCTCGTCCCTCTGTTCCCGCTGTTCCTGCTGTTCCCGAACCCGCTGTTCCCGATCTCACTGATCCCGCTGTTCCCGCTGTTTCGCTTGCGACCGGAACGCCACGTTCATACCGTGGATGAGCCGTCCTCGACCGAAAGAGGCGCCGCATGAATGCTCCGCACGAACGACAGAGCGGACTCGCCACCTCGCGCGCCCACTCCGCACGGGTGTACGACTACATTCTGGGCGGCAAGGATCACTATCCCGTTGATGTCGAAGCGGGCGACGCCATGTGCCGGCACTGGCCCGCCCTGCCCGTCCACATGAGGGAAAACCGCCGCTTCATGCACCGGGCCGGGCGCTTCCTCGCCGAGGAGCGAGGCATCCGCCAGTTCCTCGACGTCGGGACCGGTCTGCCGACCTCGCCCAACCTGCACGAGGTCGTGCAGGAGGTGGCGCCGGAATCACATGTGGTCTACGTCGACAACGACCCCGTCGTCCTCGCCCACGCCCGCGCCCTGCTCCAGAGCTCGGCGGAAGGGGCCACCGCGTACGTGGACGCCGACATGCACGAGCCCGACACCATTCTGGACAGCCCCGAGTTCCGTGACCTCATCGATCTGAACCGGCCCGTCGGCCTGATGGTGATCGGCATCCTGCACTTCATCCTGCCTCCGGACGACCGGCGCCTGGTCAAGCGGCTGCTGGAACCGCTGCCGTCCGGCAGCTATCTGGCGATGACCATCGGCACCGCCGACTTCGCACCCGAGGAGGTCAACCGGGTGGCGGAGGAATACCGGCAGCAGAGCATGCCCATGGCGCTACGCGATCTCCCCACCGCCACCTCGTTCTTCGAGGGACTGGAATTGCAGGAGCCGGGAGTCACCCAGGTGCACACCTGGCACCCCGGCCCCGAACAGGCCGGCATCGACGGCCGCGACATCGCCATGTACGGGGCGGTCGCCAGAAAGCCCTGAAGCCCCTGCGCCCTTCGCCCTTCGCTCTGCGCCGCCGGGATGGTGCTTCGTGCGGGCGGGCTCGCCCGGCCTCGTTGTCACTGCCCCTAGGGTGCGCACAATGCCCGAACGCTCAATCGAAGTGCCGCCCGAGCTCTACCCGGAGCTGGCCGTGCCAGGTGGCCTGGGAGAAGCGCTGGCCCGCGAGGCGGTTCGGCGCGGGCGCGGGCGCGGTGCTGAACCGCTCGATCCCGTCGAGAGATACGACCCCGCGGTCGCCGCATGCTGCGCACGTGGAGAGGCCCGGTTCGCCGTATTCGCGACCAACGCCGACGAACGCGAGTTCCGCATCGAGATCTCGGCGGACTCCGGATGGCTGTGGGGAGCCTTCGGCAGTACAGATGACCTCGCGGTGGTCGACGCCATCCTGCATGCCTGGCGCGAAGGGGCGTCCATCGAACAACTGCGGCGCGACTGGACGTTGCTCGCGGCAAGCCCGCTGGAAGCGGCGCCTCCGGGAAGGGTCGTCTCGACCGCGTGGCGGCTGACCCTGGAGCGCTCGCCGGTGATCAGGCTGGGCGACGCCGAACTGGCCGAGGCCCTGTACGCGCAGCCGGCCCTGCGCGTCTTCTTCCCGTTTCCGTCGCACGGGGAGTTCAGCCTCCTCAGCAGTACGGCTGACCCCTTCTACGAGGAGGTCCCACGTGCGGTGCCGACAGAATGCGGACGGTGGGACGTGGTCCTCCTCCGCTCGCCGTGGTCGCCGCACATCCCGTCACGGGTGCTCGGATCCCGCCTCGGCGCCCGCGAGGCCGCAGCGCTGATAGCGGCGAACATTCCCCCGGGTAGCGGCCCGGCGATCGAAGGAGGCTGGCCGCAACCACCGCCGCAACGGCAACCGCAACCGTCACGACCTCAGTGATCCTCAGCGGTCCTCGATGATCCTCAGCGACGTCCGAAAGGGTGGCCGCCGCGTCCTGCCGTGTGGTTCGGTCTCTCCTGCTCAGCTCAGTTGCTCCGCCAGTCCGACGATGATGCCGTCCGGACCCCGGAGATAGCAGAGCAGGTAGCTGTCCTCGAACCGGGCGATGTCGCCGACGAGTTCGGCGCCGTGAGGGCGCAGGCGGGCAACGGTGTCCTCGATGTCGTCGACGGCGAACATGACGCGGTGCGTGCCCAGAATGTTGTGCGGCCGGTCGCGCGGCCCGGCGCTGATCACCGCCGGGCTGCGATACTTCGCCAGCTCGATCCGGCTGTGACCGTCCGGGGTCCGGACCATGGCGATGTCGCAGCGGACGCCGTCGAGTCCGGTGCACCGGTCGGCGAAGAGGCCCTTGACCTCCGCCCTGCCCTCCAGCTCCATGCCGAGTTCCACGAAGAACGCGATGGCGGCGTCCATGTCCTCCACGACGATGCCGACGTTGTCCATCCGCTGGATCGCCATGCTGGTGCTCCTTTTCTTCCTCGTGCGGCCGGCCTTCTCGTGCGGCTGGCTTTCTCGTACGGGCGTCAGTACCAACGATGCTCCTGGGACGGAGCCGGTGGCACGTTCTCGACATCCGCGGACCGCCGAACTCCGAGAATCCGGATCACGCCGTCGCATCACGCCTTCGGATCACGCCTCCGGATCACGCCTCCGGGCCGCGCCGCGGGTCGGAGCCGCCGCTCGACGAGGCCCCGGGGCGACGGCGTACCTACGCCGTACCTTCCGCGTTTCCGCCCGCCCCTCGGAGTCGCGCCGCGTCCCGCCTGCACAGATCCTTGAGGCGCTCGGGGGAGTCGTCGTAATCGCCCCGGGCGACGCTGTCCAGGGTCCGGAGAATTCCGTCGCTCAAGTCGTCGCAGCGGCAGTCGTGTTGGGCCGAACGTGCCAGGAGCGCGCCGGTGACTCCCGCGACAACGGCGAAGAGTGCCATCATCGCGGCGTTGGAGAAGAGTTCCCGCGCTGCGGAGGTTTCCGTCGCGGGCCACGCTCCCACCAGCCAGGCGCCCACCACCACCGCTACGGCGGGGACGCGGAAACGACCACCGAATATCGCCGCGGTGACCGCGACTCCGCACAGCGGGGGGATCACCCAGTTGGTGATCGAGGCCGCCTCGGCCGGCGGGTAGGCACGGCTGACGACGATCGCGCCCACCACCGCCACCGCCACATCGCCGGCCACCCATCCCAGGGAGAGCCGGTGGCGGCGGATCGCCACGGTGAAGAGAGCGGCCGACCAGACCGCGGAGAGGACGTACATCACGAAGACCTCAGGCGCGTAGCGGCCGAACCCGTGCACCACCGGAACCCAGATCCACAGGGCGAACTGCGCGCCGCGCAGCCAGGCCAGTCCGAGGACGATCATCTGATCCGTGCGTCCGTGGTCGCTGCCCGGCGGGGGTGAGGACGTAGTCATCAACTCACGCTGGCACATTCGCCGTTGTGCCGGAAGGGCCTCAGCTGACATCGGTGACAGGCGCGGACAGCGATCGGGCACGACTGGTCCGGACGGGCATCCGGCTACGACGCGCCCCGACGCCGTCCCGTACGGCAGCGGAGGCCACAACCTCAGCGGACCAGAGGGTGAGGGTGAGGCCGATACGGGCATCACCGAGAGGTGAAACCCCCACGGATCAGGGACGTCAGTTCCTGCCCCCGGTCCCGTGCCCGGCCCTGTGCCCGGCCTCGTCCCTCGCCTCGTCCGCCGCGATCTTGCGTTGCAGCAGATCGTGGCGGAACTGGTAGACCGCGCCGGCCTGGCGCAGCACCCCCCGCTCGTGCGCGTCCGCCAGCAGGACCCACGCCCGCCAGGGCAGCCGACCGGTCAGGGGCAGCCATAAGCGGCCGAGAACCAGCCACCGCCCCCAGGCGTGCGCCCCCACGCCGAAGGCCAGGCCGATGACGGGCCCGAACACGATTCCGCACAGCGGCCCGACCAGGGCGGTGAGGACCAGGCCGTACGAGGTCCCGATGGTGATCGACTGGAAGACCGTGTACGTGCGGTTGGACAGGAGCAGTTCGGTCGGGGTGACCACGGTCTCCTTGCGGGTCGGCGCCAGCAGCGCCGCCCCGAGGGCGAAGCCCAGGCCGATCGTCGCTCCGAGCGCGAGCCAGCCCGCGTAGCCGCCGACGGGCGCGTCGGCCAGGAGGCCGATCAGCCCCACGGCGAATCCGCCCGCGAGCCCGCCCCCGAGCCCGAGCAGAGTTTCGAGCAGTACGGGCTTGGCCTCGGCTTCCGGGTCGCTGTGCCGGGCCCAGCCCGACAGACCGCTTCCCAGGGCGCTGCCGACCCCGCCCGCGAGCGCGAGTGCGGGCCAGCCCCACGCGCTGACGGCGGGCCAGCCGACGAGGCCGACGACGACTCCGCCGGTGAGCCCGGTCACGAGTTGCGGCAGCGCGTGCCTGGCCCGGCCCGCTGTCCGTAACTCCATACGGGCCGGCACCGGCCCGCTGCTCCAGCCGACGACCGCGCCGAGCGCCCCCACGGCCAGGGCACCGGCCAGGGCGCCCGGGGGGCCGAACACCAGGAAACCCGCGAGAGCGCCCAGAAGGCCGGCCAGCACCGCGAACACGGGTATCCGACGCGATCTGGGTACGTCGTCCCCCATGAGCCACCAGGCCAGATCGAGGTCCTGACCCGGTGCGCGCCGGGCGAGGTGGCCGAGCCAGCGGCGTACGTCCCTGATGTCCCACTGTGGGGCGGCCGGGCTCTCCCCGGGGGACCGGTGGCGGTTCGGGCGCCGTTCGTAGACGGCCGGCAGGAACTCTTCCAGGAGGTGGGACTTGACGGCCTCGGCCGACGGGAACCGTTCCGCGTCGAGGAGTTCGAGGGGAGAAGGACCGTCCGGGCGGGCGTTGCTGTAGACGGCGCGGGCGAGGCCGACCATCAGGGGAGTGGCCAGCGCCGTACCCGCCGCCGTACTCGTCAATTCCCCTGATCCGTCGGGGAGTTCCCCCGGTCCCTCGGGTCCCTCACGCAGCCGCGTGAGAAACAGGTCCCACCGGTCGGCGGTCGCGAGTTGCGCGGTCCGGGGAAGGTAGGGCGCCAGGTCGTCCAGGGTCAGGTCGTCCAGGACAACGGCCGCGGCGCGTCTGAGCACGCCCGCCTCCGCGACAGCCGCGGCGTACTGGCCGGGTCTGCTGGTCAGCACGAGCGGCATGTCCGTGGCGTTCAGCTCCCGCAGCACGTCCCGGTAGAGGCTCGGGGCCATCTCGTCGAACCCGTCCAGTACGGGCATCACCCGGCGAGCCTCCAGGAGCCCGGCCGCGAGAGTCTGGCCCTCCTGGCCGAGAGCGGTCAAACCGTGGTAATCCCGTAATATCTGACCGCTGATCCAGTCCACCAGCCGGTCCTCCACCGGATTCCAGGACCGCACGCTGAACAGGACCGGCACCGGGTCCGATCCGGTGAGCGGGGTCGCGATGAGATCGAGGGCGAGCCGCTGGGCGACGATGCTCTTGCCCGATCCGGCGTCGCCGAGCAGGACGAGCCGCCCGGAGGGAACGGTCCGGTACACCGTCGCGATCTCCCCGAACCGACCGTCCAGAACCAGCGACCGAGGCTCCTCGCCGGGCTGCGTCCCGCGAATGTTGGCCACCTGGTCGACAAGGTCGGACGGTGCGGTGTGCCACCGCAGCGGCAGCGGATAGGGATCACCGATACCCCGGCGACGCTCCTGTTCCCTTCCCCGGTCGAGGACCTGCCCCGCGAGGAACTCGGCAGCCGCCGCGACCTGTTCGGGCCAGGGGGGAGGCTTGGCTGCCACGAGATACTGAGTGAACTTCCAGATGATGCCCGTATTGGCGAACGCGTTGGGTCCCTCGGCCCGCGCGTCGCCGGAGTTGGTGACGTCAGCTCTCGGGATCTTCCACCTGCTCACGGTGTACGCACCCCCCTATTTCCGTCAGGGCCGCAGAGGACCTGACATATGGAGACAGTGTGCGACGGGCCCGCGCTCCTGTCCGGGCTTCGACCGGATTTCTCATGTCCGGGCGCCGCCGGGATTCGTGGGCCTCGACGCGCGCGGCGGTCCGGCCACGTTCTCGCGGTCCCGCCGTACGAGCCCCGGCGGCGCCCCCGGCGTGAGCGCTCGGCGTGAGCGCTCGGCGTGAGCGCTCGGCGTGAGGGCTCGGCGTGGAGAATCCGACATTCGGAAGGCCGAGCGGCCGTGCCGGGAACAGCCGGGCCGGTCGGAACGGTTGCAGTCGAGGGACCGGCGGCGCGCCGGCGGGAAAAGGGGAGACCGTGAGGTCGGCCTCCCCGCCAGGATCCGGCCCCAGGATCGCGATACGCCCGCCGGTACCGGACCACGACGTACACCACGTACCCGACGTACACCACGTACACCACGTACACCACGTGCCTGACGCATATGACGTACTTCCGCAGGAGGACTGCTTCATGACCGACCGGCCCTTGACTCTCATGGCCGTACACGCCCACCCCGACGACGAGGCCACCGGCACCGGAGGGATCCTCGCGCGATACGCGGCGGAGGGCATCCGCACGGTCCTCGTGACGTGTACCGACGGCGGCTGCGGCGACGGACCGGGGGGCGTCAAACCGGGCGACCCCGGCCACGACCCGGTCGCCGTCGCCTCGATGCGCCGGGAGGAACTCAGAGCGAGCTGTGACGTCCTGAAGATCAGCGACCTGGAGATGCTGGACTACGCCGACTCCGGGATGGCGGGCTGGCCGAGCAACGACGCCCCCGGATCCTTCTGGGGGACCCCCGTGCGGGAAGGCGCCGCCCGGCTCGCGGAACTCATGCGGCACTACCGGCCCGACGTGGTCGTCACCTACGACGAGAACGGCTTCTACGGCCACCCCGACCACATCCAGGCCCACCGCATCACGATGGCGGCGCTGGAGATGATCGCGACGGAGGAGACCACGCCGGAGGAGACCACGGCGGAGATCACCGCACTCACACCGAAGGTCTACTGGACGACGATGCCCCGCTCGATGGTGCGGCGGTTCGGCGAGACCATGCGCGAGTTCCAGGGGGACATGCCGGAGCCGGATCCCGCCGAGGTCGCCGCGATGGACGAGATCGGCCTGCCCGACGACGAGATCACCACGTGGGTGGACGCCACCGCGTTCAGCGGCCAGAAGTACGACGCGCTGGCCGCGCACGCCAGTCAGGGCGAGAACATCTTCTTCCTCAAGATGGGCAAGGAGAGGTTCGGCGACTTCATGGGCACGGAGACCTTCGTACGCGTCAAGGACACCACCGGCGCGGCCCTGCCCGAGAACGATCTCTTCGCCGGACTTCGCTGACTCGGCACAACGGGGTCGTGGCACGGCGCGCCGGTCCAAGTTCCCTGATGAAGTGGGGGGTTGGCCGGTTTCCGAGGGTTCCCCAGCAGGGCCGGGAAAATTGGGGCGCGACTGGATCCCGTGCCATGTGATGATCCGTCCGGTGCGCCGGGCCACCGGCGCATCAGTCGTGTCACCACACCCCTGGGGGGGCAATGAGACTGTTCTCTGCTGGACGCCCGGTACGTCTCAGATCCGGCGCCGCCATGGCAATGGCGGCCGGTCTGCTGACCGCCGGCCTGGCCGCGCCCGCGTCCGCCGACAACGTCGCCGACAACAACGCACTCCAGAGCGACCAGCTGTGGATCAACCCGCCGTCCGAGCGGACGCTGCCGCGCGGCATCGACGGCGCTCAGCCGAAGTCCCTCACCCTCGGCGTCGGCATCTACCACGACAACGACAACTACACGGTGATCGACGGCAGGCTCACCGTCGATGTCTCCGAGCTCGTCGGGGTCGCCGAGGTGACCTGGCCCGACAACTGCGCGCCGAGCGGCACGAGCGCGGTGTGCGACATCCCCGTGGTGCCCGCGATCGGGGGCGACTACGAGGACCAGGTGTTCCTGACGGTGCGCGCGGCCGACGGCGCCGAGGTCGGCGCGCAGGGCAGGATCACCTATGAGGCGACGGCCAAGGTCAGGCCCGGCGGCACACTCACCGCGCCGCAGGAGAGCTTCGACACCGAGCTCACCGTCGGCGCCGGGCCCGACCTCGCCATCGACCCCGTCACCGACATCGAGGATGGTCAGCCCGGCGACGAGCTGACCATCCCGTTCAAGGTCACCAACAACGGCAACGAGAGCGCGAACGGATTCACCCTCAAGCTGTACGCCTCGTACGGCCTGACAGAGCTGACCCGGTACGACGCCTGCACCCACACCACCACGGACGGCAGCGACGGCCCACCGTGGAACACGGCGATCTGCGCGTTCGACGAGGTGCTGGCCCCGGGCGACTCCTTCGAACTGCCCGAGCCGCTGACGGTGCGGCTCGCCCCGCACGCGCTGAACGAGCGGCTCGACATCGACGTCGAGCCGGGCGACGGTGCCCAGGACCTCGACTCCGAGAACAACTACACGGTCACGCAGTTCGGCGTGGAGAACACCGCGGACTTCTCCGTGACCGGTGACGCCGTCTCCGGCGCGGCGGGCGCGACGGCCACGGCCGAGCTCACGTTCAGGAACAACGGCCCGGCCTGGTTCGGCAACCTCGGCTCCGGAGACCCGGTCGCCACCGTCCGGCTGGTCGTGCCCAGGGGCGCCAAGGTCACCGGCGTGCCGTCCGGCTGCTCCCCGCGTACCCTCGCCGGCGGCTACTACCCGACGCGGACGGGCGCCCCCCGCTACGACTGCCGCCTGCCGCACGCGGTGCTGGAGGACGCCCTGTACACGTTCCCGTTCTCCGTGCGCGTCGACACCGTGGTGCCCGGCGCGACCGGCGCCGTGAGCATTCACCCCCAGTTCGGCGAGTTCGGCGAGTACCCCTTCGACTTCGACCCCGACCGCACGAACAACACGGCGGTCCTGACCGTCAACTGACCGGCCCGTGGGTCCGGAGCAACCGTCCGAGCGGGTGCTGCGGACCCACCCGGGCAGCGGCGCGGAAGTGTTCGGCGTACGGCCGCAACTCGGCTTCGCAGTCGAACAGTTCGGCGCCCGTGGGTCCCGTGGCTCCCGCCCCGGGAGTGCCGGTCGCCCCGTGTCAGCTGTTCTGGGCCTTGTCGTACACCTTCTTGGCCGTCGCCCCGAGCAGTTCCCCGTACATCTTGGTCGGTGTCAGGGAGTCCAGGGAGGCGTTGACCGAGATCAGGGTGCCCTTGCCGGTGGTGGTGCTGAAGTCGGCCAGCCAGGGGCCGCCGCTGGCGCCGCCGGTCAGGTCGCAGGGGATGACCAGCGTGCCGTGTTCCCGCTTCGTCCTGCCGGTGCAGCGCAGGAGTTCCTCGCCGAGCTGGGGGCGGGTGGCGGAGTAGCCGAGGGCGGAGACGGTGGCGCCGACGGGGCGGTTGAAGGCGACGGGCTGGGCGCCGACCACGTCGGTGAGCTTCCGGCCCTTGGTGTCGGGGTCGACGACCAGGGTGGCCATGTCGTCGACGGAGTCGTTCACCCAGGTCTTGGGGGTGGCGGCGGCGCGGACCGCGAAGACGCCGTGCGGCTTCTTGCCCTTGGTGTAGCCGGGGGCGAACACCATCGTGGTGTTGGTGTTGCCGGGAGAGGAACCGAGCCGCACGCAGTGGGCGGCGGTCATGACCGCGGAGCGGTTGGCGCTCTTGACGGCGGTGGCCGTGCACCAGGTGTCCGCGCCCCGCGAGTTGACGAAGAACAGGCGCCCCACGGTCTTCAGCGCGGTGCCCGTGTACGGCTTGGCCTTCGGCCCGGTCGGGCCGAGGTCCACGGACTTGCCGACGGCCTTGATACGGGCGGGCGTCCAGTGGGCGACGGCGTCCTTGCGCTCCTTGGCGGTGTACTTCAGGACGGAGACCGGGTCGGGCGCGGCGGCACGGGTCCCGTCGGTCACGGCCGCCGCCGACATCGGGGCGGCGAGGGCGAGGGCCGTAGCGAACACGGCGAGTGCCGTGGCCCGGCCACGGAAGCGCCGGACCACGGAAGTGGATGTCTCGGACATGGGGAGGGTCTCCTCGGCTGGTACGGCTGGTACGGCTGGTACGGCTGGTAGGGCTGCGGACGGGCCGTACGGGGTGGCGAGGGCCGGTACGGGTGCTACGGGTGGTACGCGCCGGTGCGGATCGGCACTGGCTGCGGGCGGGGTCGGCCGTTCGCCCGTCAAGACCCGGGGCCCGCCCGTCCGGTTGGCGCTGTCGATGATCTGTGACACAAGTACGCCGGTACGCCGACAGGCGCGTACCCGTGACCGTGGCCGGGCGGGCGGGCGGGCCGCGCGGGTGGCCCCCCGGTGGCTCCGAACGGGTGGAGTTCATGGCGCGCGGGTGCCGAGGGGGTTTGAGGCAGGGGTCCCGGTGGTGATGTTCTGCCGTCCGCGCTCTCCGAGAGGCGGGCCGTCCGCCCCCTTCCGGAAGAGGCGTCCCGCATGCGACGTACGCACCCCCGCCGTCTGGTCGCCGCAGCGCTGCTGGCGGCCTCCGTACTGGCCCCGATCGCCGCCGTTCCCGCCACGGCCGTCCCCGCCGCGGAGCCCGCCCGGCACGTCACCGTCGGCCCCACGCCGGACGGTCTCGGCCCCGAGCTCACCGCCCGGCTGGACCGGACCATCAAGAAGGTCCGCGAGCAGGCGGGCATCCCCGGTGTCGTCGTCGGACTGTGGATGCCAGGCAGGGGCAGCTACGTCCGCGCGACCGGCGTGGCCGACACCGCCACCGGCAGGCCGATGTCCGCCGACTCCTACGTACGCATCGGCAGCGAGACCAAGACGTTCACCGTCACCGCGCTGCTGGAGCTCGTGGACGACGGCCGGGTCGAGCTGGACGACCCGATCTCCGCGTACGTGCGCGGCGTGCCCAACGGCCACCGGATCACGCTGCGTCAGCTCGCCGGGATGCGCAGCGGCCTCTTCCCGTACACGGCGGACGCCGACTTCACGCAGGCCCTGCTGAGCGACCCCGAGCGCTACTTCACCCCCCGGGAAACGCTCGCGTACGGCTTCAAGCACCCGAACACCTTCGCGCCGGGTACGCAATTCCAGTACTCCAACTCGAATCTCGTCCTGCTCGGCCTGGTGATCGAGAAGGTCAGCGGTCGCCGGCTGGCCGACTTCATCCACGAGCGGGTGCTCGGCCCGGCTCATCTGCGCCACACGCTGTTCCCGAACGGGCCCCGGTTCCCCGTGCCGCACCCGCACGGCTACACCGACCAGACGCTGAGCGGCGAGACCGCCGACACCACGCACTGGAACCCCAGCTGGGCCTGGGCGGCCGGCGCGATGATCTCGGACCTGCACGATCTGCGCCGCTGGGCCCCGATCGTCGCCACCGGGAAGCTGCTCAGCCCGGAGACCCAGCGGCAGCGGCTCAGGACGCTGCCCACCGGGTTCCCCGGCACCAGCTACGGCCTGGGGATCTTCAAGACGAACGGATGGATCGGGCACAACGGCTCGATCCCCGGGTACGAGACCGTGACGGTCTATCTGCCCTCGAAGAAGGCCACCCTGGTCATCATGATCAACACGGACATCCCGTACCAGGGCCAGGAGCCGTCCACCCTGCTCGCACGGGCGATCACCACGGTCGCCACACCGGACAACATCTACGACAAGGACAGGGCGATCAGCCCCCGCCCGTAGGCCGTGTCCGGCGGGCATGGCCTCGCCACCTCGGACACCGGCACCGGCACCTGCACCGGCACCGGCACCGGGGTCAAGGACGTTTCGTCCGGGTCTCCGCCGAGGCGCGACGGCAGGTTCTCCGGTGAGACGGGGCTCAACCCCAAGTCTGCGTCGGCCTGTTCGCGGATGGCGTCGGTGATGTCGTCCAGACAGCCCGGCCGGCCGCCGATCTCCTGCCGGGCGATGCCCGCGACCATGTCGGCGGGCAGCCCGAGTTCCTCGCCGCGGCCAGAAGGTCAGAAGCCGCTCACGACGGGTCCGGGTCCGCCTGGTCCGCCAAGATGCCGTCGAGCATGCCCGTGGCCTGGCCGATCTCGATCAGGTAGCCGTCCGGGTCCTTGAGGTAGCAGCGGATTTCGGCCTCGCGGTCGAGGGGGGCGGTGAGGAACTCGGCGCCCTTCGCGGTCGCCTCGGCGTGGAAGGCCGCGATGTCGGCCACCCGTACGTTGAGGAAGGACGACACCGGGTCGCCGGGTTCGGGGGCGGTGAGGATGACGTCGGGCTTGTCGGGGGTGGGGCCGCCGCCCGCGTTCATGATGATCCAGCCGTTGGCGATCTTCACGATGCCGGGGTTCCCCTCCAGCACCACCTGCCCGCCGAAGATGTCGGCGTAGAAGCGGCTTGAGGCCGCGAAGTCCCGCACGGTGAGGAAGTGGGTCAGCACCAGGCCGTGCTCGGGTGTCGGCCAGTCGTCACGGGAGGTCATGAGAGGTGTCCTTCCACTCGGGTCGTGAGTGCTGTCTGCCGCCGGAGGGACGTTCAGCGGTCGGACCAGCGCTCCGGATCGGTTTCCAGCGACGCGCGGTCCCAGCCGGCCCCGTCCGCCGCCGCCGCGTACGTGCTGTGCAGGAAGCCGGTGAGGGTACGGTCCGGGTCGGGGGCGGTGCGTACCGACTCGTACGGCAGCAGGAACTGGCCGTTCGGCCGGCTGTAGAAGGCGTCCGACGGGGTGACCGGGCGGTCGGCGAACCCGGGCGGTTCGGGGTAGGCGTACGAGTAGAAGGCCCCCTCGTCCCCGCCTCCGGGCCAGAACCCGCAGCTGCTCAGCTCGTGCGAGTAGCCCTCCACCATGACCCAGTCGCCGCAGTTCGGGGCGCCGCCGGGATGGACGGGGGCGCGGCGGCCGGAGAACCGGGTGCACGCCAGGTCCATCGCCCCCCAGAAGAAGTGCACCGGGCTCGTCTTGCCGACGAACTCGCCACGGAAGGCACTCAACACCCGCTCCGCCTGGAGGAGTTGGCGCCAGAACAGGTGCGCCGCACGCGGGTCGTACGTGTGGTGCTCGTAGTCGGCGGAGAACGGGATCGCCGGCTCGACCTCGTTGGGGTGGTCCTGGATGGTCGTCGGTACGCCCAGTTCCTCCAGTGCCCGCCCGACCCGGCTGTGGAAATCGGCCACCGGCATGGACTCCAGGGCGACGGCGCGGGCACCGCCGTCGCTGCCGCGCAGCCGCAGCGTGTGGTCGACGAAGTCGAACTCGATGTCGAAGGCCCCGGCGCCGTAGGGAACGGCGGACGTGGTCAGCCCCCGGGGAGTGACGTAGAGGGCCACCTGCCACCAGTGGTTGAGCAGCGGCGCGTGGGCCAGCCGGACCTTGCCGACGATCTGGAGCCACATGTGCAGCGTGTCGCGGGTCTCGGCCCAGTCGTCGACGCGCAGCCGGGGCCAGGCCGCCCCGGCCCGGGTGGTTTCCGTCGTTCCCATGATCGTGGTCCTCTGCTCGGCAGCTTCGGACGTCTCTCCGTGTCGCCGGTCTCCCCCGTTCCACCTTGCGCAGCGTTCCGCTCCCCCGCAACAGCGGCGCCCGGGGACGCCCGCCGACCGGTCGCCCGCTCCGGCGGGGCTCGGGCGTTCATACCGGGGGGCTCGGGCGTTCACACCGGATTCCCACCGTCCGCCGACCCTGTTGGGACGGACGTCCGGCATCCTCGCGGTCATGGTCATGGGACGGACACTCGACACCAGGGAGCGGGTCACGCGCCTGCTCCAGCGCACGGGATTCGACGCGGGTCCGGACGCGGTGGACGCCGCGGAGAGGTCCGGCTTCGACGCGACCCTCGACCGGGTGCTGGCCACCGCGCGGGATCCCGGGGCCGACCTGACGCCCGTGCCCCGGCTGGGGCCGCTGCCGCCGCGCAGTGCCAAGGCCGAGGAGCGCCTGGAGAAGCGGAAGGGCAGGAACGGCCGGCCCCGCGGGACACCCGGCGGAGAGGAGTCCGACGGCGCGCGTGACAGCGACGGCGCCCGCGCCACCGAAGGCTCCGGCGACCCCGACGGCGCCCGCGACCCCGACGACGAGCCGAGCGCCGGCGCCAGTGCCAGTGCGGAAACCGGGGCCGGTGCGGAGACCGGAGACGGGACAGGAGACGGGGCCGGGGCCGACCCCGTACGCAAGAAGTTCCGTCAGGCGCTCAAGCAGCAGCGCGAGGAGGTGACGCTGTGGTGGCTGGACCGCATGGTGGCCGCCGAGCACCCGTGGGAGGAGAAGCGCACACTGCTGTGGCACAACCACTGGGCCACCTCCATCCAGAAGGTGAAGTCCGGTGCCGCGATGCTTCGGCAGAACGAGACGCTGCGGCGCCTCGGCGGCGGTGACTTCCGCGCGCTGGCCCGCGCCATGGTCGTGGATCCCGCGCTGATGGTGTGGCTGGATGCCGACGGCAGCACCGCGAAGGCCCCGAACGAGAACCTCGCCCGGGAGCTGATGGAGCTGTTCGTGCTCGGCGTCGGCAACTACACCGAGGCCGACGTACGCGAGGCCGCCGCCGCCCTCACCGGCTGGACACTGGACCGGAACGCCCACCCCTGGGAGTCCCGTTTCCAGCCCCGCCGGCACGACCCGGCGCCGCGGACCGTCGTCGGTGAGAAGGCCGGCTTCACCGCCCTGACCCTCGTGGACCACCTGGTGAGCCTCCCCGACTCCCGCGCCCACGTGGCGGGACGCATGTGGCGCGCGCTGGTCAGCAACGAGAACAAGCCGTCGGAGGCGGCCCTGGCCCGGATCGTCGCGGCCTACGGCGAGCGGCGCGACAGCACCGCCCTGTTCCGGGCCCTGTTCACCGACGAGGCCTTCGCGGACGCAGACAACGTGCTGGTCAAGCAGCCGATCGAGTACGTGGTGGGCAGCCTGCGGGCCTTCGGCGTACGGCCCTCGGAACTGCCGGAGAAGGTACGCGGGCAGTTGCTGACCCGCACCCTGGCCGGGCTCGGCCAGGTGCCGTTCGCGCCGGAGAGCGTCGGCGGCTGGCCGGCCGGTGCCGCGTGGCTGACCACGGCCGCGGCGCAGGTACGGATCGGCTTCGCGCAAGGTCTCGTACGGCGGGCCGATCTCAGCGACGTGGAGGACGCCTCCGCCAAGGAGCGCCCGGAGCTGCTGGCCCGGAAGCTCGGCGTCGGACGCTGGGGCGACACCACCCGTGCGGTGCTCACCGCCGCCGCGCGCGACCCGCGCCATGTCACGGCCGTCGCGCTGACCGCCCCCGAACACCTCGTACTGAGCTGAAGGAGAGAGCGCACGTGGACACCTGGACCCGACGCAAGTTCCTCACCACCAGCGGGGTGATCGGCGGCGCCGCGCTCGCCGCCGGGGTGACCGCATGGGGTGTGGACGAGCTGCTCGCGACCGGCTCCGGCGGGCCGGACGCGGACGCCTCGACCCTCGTACTCGTCACCCTCTACGGCGGCAACGACGGCCTCAACACCCTGGTGCCCGCCGCCGATTCGCACTACCGGGACCTGCGGGGCGATCTCGCGTACGGGGAGGACGAGGTCCTGGCACTGGGCGAAGGGCTCGGCCTCAACCCGGGGTTGAAGGGCATGAAGAAGCTCTGGGACGAGAAGCGGCTCGCCGTGGTGCGCGGCGTATCCTACCCCAAGCCCGACCACAGTCACTTCCGCTCCATGGCGATCTGGCAGACCGCCTCGCCGTCCGGCCCCGTGCCCTCGGGCTGGCTGGGCCGCTGGCTGGACCACGCCGGAGGGGGCGACCCGCTCAAGGGCGTCTCCGTGGGCGCCACCCTGCCGCCGCTGATGGCCGGGGAGACCACGGCGGGGGCGGCCGTACGGCTCGGGGGCCGGGCGCTGCCGGACGCCTGGCGGCGTACCTGCGCCGAGTTGTCCCGCGTCGGCGAGGACGCCCATCCCCTGCTGAAGCGGGCCGGGACGTCGCTGGCCGATCTCACCGAGGTCGTCTCGGCCTTCGGCGGCGAGAAGGAGCCGGACTCCCAGGACCCCAACGAGCCCCGCGACGAGGACGAGGGGAACGAGGGGGCCTCCGCGGGCGGCCAGGGTCAACTCGGCGCTCAACTCGACGTCGTGGCACGGGCGATCGAGGCGGGGGTGTCCACCCGCGCGTACAGCGTGAGCCTCGGCGGCTTCGACACGCACGCCAACGAGAAGGCCACGCAGTCCCGGCTGCTGGGTCAACTCGACGCCGATCTGGGGCGGTTCATGGAGCGTGTACGGAAGACGGAGGCGGGCCGCAAGGTCGTCGTCGCCGTGTACTCGGAGTTCGGCCGCCGCCCCAAGGCCAACGCCAGCCAGGGGACCGACCACGGCACCTCGGGACCGGTGTTCGTCCTCGGCGAGCCGGTCAAGGGCGGCTTCTACGGCGACCAGCCGAGCCTGGCCTCGCTCACCGACGACGACCTGCGGACCACGACCGACTTCCGCGACGTGTACGCCACACTGCTGCGGAACGTCCTGGACACCGACCCCGCGAAGATCCTGGACGGACACGACAGGACCTTGGCGTTCCTGTGACCCTGCCTCCGCGCTCCGTTCATCTGTCCGCCGGGCACGGGGGCAGGCGGACGGTCACGCGCGTGCCCCGGCCCTCCGCGCCGGTGAGACCGACGGTGCCCGCGTGCGCCTCCGCCACCGCCGCGACGATCGCCAGTCCCAGCCCGCTGCCCTCGCCGCTGTGGGCGGGATCGGCGCGGTAGAAGCGGTCGAAGACGCGTGGCAGCGCCTCGGCCGCGATCCCCGGGCCCTCGTCGGCCACTTCGAGTTCGACGACCGGTTCGGGCCCGGCCGGTTCACGTGTGGTGGGCTCACGCGTGGTGGGTTCGAGTCTGGTGAGGTCGAGTCTGGCGGGTTCGAGTCTGGTGGGTTCACGCGCGACGGCCATGTCCTCGGGGGCGCTGGCGTTCCCAAGTCGTCCCGCCGGAGCATGAGATGACGGAGCGTCATCCGAACATGCGCGCACCCGCCGTACCGTGATCCGTGCCGGCGTCCCGGCCGGGGTGTGGTTGCGTACGTTGGCCAGCAGGTTGTCCACCGCGCGCCGCAACTGCTCCGCGTCCCCGTGCACCACGGCCCCCTCCCCCGTACGGACCTCCAGCGGCCGGTCGGGATCCACGACCCGCGCGGCGGCCACCGCGTCGCGGGCGATCACGGCCAGGTCCACCGGGCGGTGCTCCCCGGCCGGCACGGTGTCCAGCCGGGCGAGGAGCAGCAGGTCGTTCACGAGGCGACGCATGCGCAGCGCCTCGGTGGTGATGCCGTTCATCGCGCGCTCCCGCTGTTCCGGCACGGCGAGGACGCCCTGGTGGTGCAGGTCGGCGTAGCCGAGGACGGCTGTGACGGGGGTGCGCAGTTCGTGCGAGGCGTCGGCCACGAACCGGCGCAGCCGGTCCTGGGTGGCCTGCTGTCTGTCCAGCATCGTGTTGAGCGCTAGGCCGAGCCGGCCGACCTCGGTGTCCTCGCCCGCCGGGGCGACCCGGCCCGCGGCGTGTCCGGCGGCGATGGTGTCGGCGGTGTGCGCCATCGTCTCCAGCGGTCGCAGGCCCCGGCGCAGTATCCACAGTCCGGCACCGGCCAGCAGCACCAGCGCGCCGCCCGTCGCGGCGGCCTCGGCGATCAGCAGCCGTCGCAGCGTGCCCTGCGACTGGTCGAGCGGCACGGCCGCGACGAGGGTGCCCCGGCCCCGTATCCGCTGGGTCAGCAGCCTGTACTCCGGGCCGCCCGGCTGTGTCGAGCCCACCGTGACCGGTTCCCGGCCGCCGGGTTTCGGCAGCGGGTCCGGCACCGCCGGGGCGGCGTCGGCGGGGTCCCGCAGTCCCGGTGCCAACTCCCTTACGCTGCCGTCCGGTTTGCGCAGCTGGAGGTAGAACTCCGGGGCGCCCAGCAGCCGTACGTCGTTGCCGAGCGTCCCGCCGGGCCCGGAGGCGGTCAACTGCTCGGCCACGCGGTGGCGTACGGCGCGGAGCGTGATGTCGGTGCGGTCGGTGAGGTAGCCGCTCAGGGCCCCGTACACGACGGCGTCGAGGGCGAGCAGGACCGTCGCCGCGAGTGCCAGGACGGCCAGCAGCAGGCGCCCGCGCAGGGAGCGGGGCCGTGGCGCGAGACGCCCGGCGCGGCGGGGGCTCACCGGGTGTCCGGTGCGCGCAGGGTGTAGCCGATGCCGCGGCGGGTCTCGATCAGGGACGGCCCCCGCGCGTCCAGCTTGCGGCGCAGATAGGAGATGTACGTCTTCAGCACGCCCGGGTCGCCGTCGCCCAAGTCCCACACGTGTTCGAGCAGTTGCTCATGGGTGAGCACCCGCCCCTGATTCACCAGGAGATGGCAGAGCAGCCGGTACTCGGTGGGAGACAGCTCCACGCGCCGCCCGGCGCGGCGTACCTCGTAGGTGTCGGTGTCCACCTCCAGGTCGGCGCAGCCGAGGACGCCGCGCGCGGTCCGGCCCTCGCCGCGGCGCAGCACCGCCCGTACCCGCGCGGCCACTTCGGCCAGCCGGAACGGTTTGGTGATGTAGTCGTCGGCGCCCAGATCCAGTCCGTCCACCACGTCCGCGCCGCTCTCCCGGGCGGTCAGGAAGACCACGGGCACCTCCGAACCCCCCTGCCGCAGCCGCCGGACCACCTCGAAACCGTCCAGGTCGGGCAGCATCACGTCCAGCAGCACCAGGTGGGGGGCGTGCTCCCGTACGGCGGCGAGCGCGGCACGTCCGGTCGCCGCCTCGGTCACCTCGTACCCGAGGAACCGCAGCGAGGTCGCCAGCACGTCGAGGATGGCCGGTTCGTCGTCCACCACCAGCAGCCGGATCCCGCTGCCCGGCGACGCGTTGTCTGCCCTCATGGCAGGCATCCTGACACCTCGGCCCGTGTGGTGTCCCCCGCGTGTGCCGACCAGGTCGCGGGGCGGTCGTCAGGAAGCGGCGGGACCGGGCTTACAACCAAACGGGGCTCCGGAGGGTCATCTTCTCGCCACTCCCACACCCCGTTGATCATGGCCGAAAGGAAGCCCCTTTCTGTGAGACCCCACCACCGGTCGAATGCCGTCGGCGCGGCGGGCGTCGTCTGCGCCGTCGCGGGCACGCTGCTCGGCGTCGCGTCGACCCCGGCCGTCGCGGCCGTGACATGTGCCTCGCCCACCTGGCAGGCGCAGTTCTACGCCAACACCGCCTTCACCGGCACCCCCAAGCTCACCACCTGTGACAGCTCCATCAGCGAGAACTACGGCACCGGTGACCCGGCGGGTGTCACCCTGCCCCGGGACAACTTCGCCGTGCGCTGGAGCCTCACCCGCGACTTCGGCTCGGGTGGCCCGTTCACGTTCTCCGCCGCCACCCAGGACGGCATCCGCGTCTACCTCGACGGCGTCCGCAAGGTCGACGTGTGGAAGAACGTCTCCAGCACGCAGAGCAAGACCCTCAATCTCACCGTTCCGGCGGGCAAGCACACCCTGCGCGTCGACTTCGTCGCGTGGACCGGCTCCGCGAACGTCAAGTTCTCCTACGCCCCGCGCGTCACCGCCACGGTCGACAAGGTCCGGCCGCTCGCCCCGGGCACGGTGACGGGCAGGCTCGACAACGCCACCGCCAAAGCCGTGGTGTCCTGGGCCGCCAACAAGGAGATGGACCTGGCGAGTTACCGGGTCTACCGGCGGGACGCGGGCAGCTCCACGTGGGCCCATGTCCTGACGACCACCGGCACCTCCTACGCCGGCCTGCCCCCGGTCGCCGGTCGCACCTACGCCTACGAGGTCCGGGCGTACGACAAGGCCGGCAACGTCTCCACGGGCAGCGCGGACGTGTCCGTCGCCGGCGTCGCCGTGACCACACCGACCGGGCTGACAGCACAGGGCCTGGACGGCGGGAACAAGCTGACCTGGAAGGCGGTGCCGGGCGCCGTCAAGTACGCCGTCGAGTCGCGGGCCGCCAACGGCAGCAGCCGGTCCCTCGGCACGACCACCGCCACCGGTCTCACCGACACGGCGGCCCCGCGGTCCGATCCGCGCACGTACCTGGTCAAGGCGATCGACGGGGCCGGCCGTTCCTCCGGGTCCGCCACCGCGCAGGCGACGCGACCCATCGCCGCGCCGCACGAGGTCACCGTGCGGGCCGACGGCAACCGGGCGGCGCTGACCTGGAAGGTCGACCCGGCCACGGGCGGGAAGTACTACGGCTTCCACATCTACCGCTCCACGTCGCTGCCGGTGGACACCAGCGGTGAGCCGGTGCGGTGCGGCGGGCGGTCGGCCACCCCCGCCAACGGCGGGACGTCGTACGGCTGCACCGACGCCGGCACGGCCGACCGGACCACGTACCACTACGTGGTGAAGGGCTACGACGACCGCAGCCAGGAGTCGGCCGCCTCCGCCACCGCGACCGTCACCACGCTCGCCTCCGACCGTGACCTCACCCCGCCGGCGGCGGTCGGCGCGGTCACCGCCGAGGCGACCGAGTACGGCATCAAGCTTGGCTGGAAGGCGAACACCGAGCCCGACCTGGCGCGTTACGTGGTGTACGCGGGGGAGGTCCTGCGCGACGACGAGGACACCATGTGCAGCGGGGCGGAGTACGCCTACGTCGACAAGTCCACCACGCACTTCGTGTACCCGGGGAAGCCCGACGGCGGCGAGCGCTGCTTCTGGATCGACGCGGTCGACACCAGCGGCAACTCGAACTACCGGTCGACCAGGACGGCGGACGTCAGGATCGTCACCGCGCTGGACCTGACGCCGACGGTCGCCACACCCCCGGGCTCGCCCCTGCGCCTGAGCGCCGGGACAGGGACCCGGGGCACGGTGGAGCTGTCCTGGAACGCCGTGGAGGGCGCGACGGGCTACCGCGTGTACCGCTGGGACCGGGCGGCGGGCCGGTACGCGCCGCTGACCGGTGCGGACCCGAACGCGTCCACGCCGGCCACGTCGTACACGGACACCTCGGCGGGCTCCGGCACCACCCACTACTACTGGGTGACGGCCGTTCTGGCCGACGGTACGGAGACCGCTCCGGGCGCGGACTGGACCGTGCTGGCGCCGACGGCGGGCTGAGCGGGGGCTCACGGAGGAGTGGCGACTCGGAGGGCTCATCGGCGAGTTCGATGAGCCCTTCGGTGTGTGTGTGGGGGGGGGTGGGCGTGCGGGACTGGCGTGGGCGGGGTGCGCCGGGCAGGGCGTGGGCGAGGGCGGGGCGGGCGTGGGCGGGGGCGGGGCGGGCGTCCGCGGTCGCTCAGGCGGTGTGGAGGACCCGGAAGCGGTCGGGGTCCGCCGGATCCCGGTCGACCACCTGGACCGGGGCCCATGTCCACTGCCGTACGCCGATGCCGGGGGTACGGGAGAACCGGATCCGGCCCCGGGTGCCCTCGACCGCGACGTGCGGCCAGGCGTCGGCGACACGGGCCCGGTCCGTGCCGTGGGAACGCAGCACGTCGGCGAGGACGGTAATCGTGTCGTAGCCCTCGAAGGCGACGAACGACGGTGCTGCGGACAGGAGTTCGCGAAGGGCCCTGTCGACTCGTACGCCGAGGGGCCCGAGTTGCTCGGGCAGATAGCGCAGGAACGGGATCCCGGCGCCCTCCGCGCCCAGCGACGCCGCCCATTCGGCGAACTCCGGCTGTCCGGCGGGCGCGCCGATCATGAGGTCGGCGAGGCGCCGGTCACGGCGGACGGACCGGACGATCGGCACCGCCGGTTCCGGGTGGCCGACCAGGAGGAGCAGGGCGGTCGCGCGCTGCTCGACGAGTGCGTCGCCGACGTCGGCGGAGGTGAGGGCACGCATGTCGAGTTCGGCGACGGTGGCGCCGCGCGGCGCGAGGTGGTCGCGCAGGATCCGGGTCCCGGTCGCCCAGTAGACACTCGGCTCGGCCGCCACGGCGATCCGGCGGTGGCCCGCCGCGAGGAGGAAGTCCGCGTAGATCCGCCAGCCGTGGGACTGCGCCGGGGCGAGGCGCGCGACCCGTTCCGTGGGCTGTTCGGTGAGCGCGTCGAGCACCGCCGACGAGCAGAGGAACGGCAGGCCGAGGGCGTCGGCCCTGGTGGCGGCGGCGCGGGCGACGACGCTGTGGTACTCCCCCGCCAGGGCCACCGCGCCGAGATGTGCCAGCTCGTCCACGGCCGCCTCGGCGCGCCGGGGGTCGGCGGCGGTGTCGCGGATCAGCGGTTCGAGTGGTCGTCCGCCGATCCCGCCGGCGTCGTTGACCTCGCGAACGGCCAGTTCCATTCCGGCGACCAGGTGCCGGCCCGCCTCGGCCCAGCCGGGCCGGGTCAGCGGGGCGAGGACACCGATCCGGACGGTCGACTCCCGGGAGGGTGGGGGCGTGGTCATGCGGTGCTCTCTCCTTTCGGATTCACGCGGCGGTTCCGGCGGTACGCGTTCATCTCACCTCACTGTGGCGGAGATTGGCCTGCGGGACACGGAACACGGGACACAGGTGCGAGTGCAGGGGGGTGAGCCTCGGCACGGACTCCGGAGACGCCGTCGCCGCGCGCGCCCGCCTTGTGGGCGGTCAACAGCCGGAAAGGGCGCCCCGGGAAGGGGCGCCCTTTCGCTGGGGCACGGTCGGCTGACGCCGTGTCAGGAAGTGGAGTCCGCCTTGCGGCGGCGGCCGAGGACGACCGCCCCGGCGCCGAGGACCACGGCCGCTCCGGCTGCCGCGGCCAACTGCGGGAGCACGGACGACGAACCGGTGCTGGCGAGGGAGCCCGTGGTGCCGGCCGCGTCCACCGAGGTGGCCGAAGTGCCGCCCTGCGGCTCGGTGTTCGGGGCCGTCGGCGTGGACTTGCCGGGCTCGGCGTCGTCCACGTCGCCGGGTGCGCTGCCGGCGGCGAGCAGTTCGAAGGCGTACTCGGTCGGGAAGTTGCCGCCGCAGGACTCGTCGTTGTTGACGTAGTCACCGGCGACGAAGGCGAGACCGTCGCCGGCCGGGGCCTTGGCGTCGACCTTCAGGCGCAGCTTCACGTCGGCGCGGGCGCCGGCCTTCAGCGCGCCGAGGGACCCGACGGTGCCGTCGTTCACGCTCTTCCATTTGGGGGAGGCGGCGGTCGACCACTGGAGGCGGAAGGCGCCGTCGATGACGTTGTAGCCGGTCTTGTCCGTCGCGTGGAAGAAGACGAACGGGGAGACCTGGTGCAGCGTCTTCTTCGTACCGTTCTTCACGCGGAGGAAGAAGTCGGTCGTGGAGCCCGCGACGATCTTGGACGGCAGGCCGGTGACGACCGTGGTGAACCCGCTCTCGATGACGCACTCCGGCTCGTCCGGGTCCGCCTCCGCTTCCTCCTTGGCGTCGGCGAGCGCCTTGTCGGCCTTCTCCTTCGCCTCAAGGGCCGCCTTGGTGGCGTTCTGGACCTTCGAGTACTCCTTGGCGGCGGCGACGCGGGCGTCGTCACTCGCCACGCCGGCCGCCGCGGCCTTCTCGTCGGCGGCGGCCTTGGCCTCGGCGGCCGACACGGCCCCGGCCCCGGCGTCGGTGACGGCCTTCTCGGCAGCCGCCTTCTCCTCGTCGGTCGCGGTCTCGGGCAGTGCGGCGAGCGCGGTCCTGGCGTCGGCGAGCGCCTTGTCGGCGTTCTCCTTGGCGGTGGCGGCCTCAGCTGCGGCCTGCCTGGCCTGCTTCGCGGCGACAGCGAGGGGCGCGTCGTCCGAAAGGGCGGCCTTGAGAACGACGTACGCGGCCTCCTGGGCGGCAACGGCCTCGTCGTACGCCTTGCGCGCCTTCTCGGCGGCCTTCTCCAGTTCCTCGATGGAAACCCTGACCTGGGCGCCCTGCTGTGTCCGCGACGAGGCGGTGGACGGATTGGCGTCGGCCAGCGCCGGGCCGGCGGAAAGCAGGAGGACGGGAGTGGTCACGGCGGCGGTGACGGCCGTGGCAAGAATGCGGCGAATCTTCAACGGAGTCCTTCGCGGGTCCGACATGCGGTGTCAAAAGGTAAAAGGCAGCGCTGCGGATGAACCCACGCAGGCTTCGCCGGTGATCGTATGACCGCAAACACCGTTGCCGAAAGCACGTTAAGAACGGGACACGTACGGCGCACCGCACTCACACGACGGGAAATCGCCCCATATGGGGATAGTTGCTTTCCGTGCACGGGACAGTTTGGTGATCCATGTCACGTGCGGGGCGGGGGCTGGGCAGCGAGGGTCGGGGTCGGTCGGCGCAAGGGGACGCGAAACGCTCGGCCGGGGAAACCCCGGCCGAGCGTTGTGGACGAGCGTTGTGGCCGATCCGCCGCGACTCGCTCGCGATGCCGCCCTCGCGCGTGCGTGCGCGACCACGAGGGAATTCAGGCCGTCGGCACAGTCACCGACCCGCCGTCGGATCAGAAGGTCAGATCGTGGGCGTCTCGTCGACGACTTCCTTGTGCGGTTCGACGACGAACTTCCAGCCGTCGCTGGGCTCCAGGAACCGTACGCGGGTCGGGTAGATGTCCAGGGCGCGGCGGTCACGGTTCTGACCGCCGGAGTTCTTCCGGCCCCGGGCCGGCTCCTCGAAGAGGTCGACCTTGACGTCCGGAACGTCCACGACTTCCTCGCTCCAGCGCTGCACGATTCCGGCGCCGAATGCGTCGCGGGCGGCGGTGTAGAGCGAATCCAGGGATTCCCGGTTTCCGTTGGGAACGAAAAGCGCGAGATTCAGGAGGACACCGGCTCCCTGGAGAACCTCGATTTCCTCTCCCGCCTTGTCGGCGACCCAGATTCCGCGTTCTTCGGCGCTGTCCGGGAGAACGTGGATTTCCTGACCGAAGACGGTCTTCGCGGTGAAGGACCCTCCCTCGAAGTTCTTACCCGGCTCCGTGAGAAAAGCCGGGGCATAGCAGTCGAGAGGAAGGCCATCCATTTCCGCCGAGACGAAGATATGATCCTGGAGGCCCAACTCCGCAACCTCTTCGGCCGTAAGACGTCGAGCCGTAACCTTCTCGGTGTTCACGCCATTCCCCTTTTTTCGTGGCGTCCTGTGAATCAATAGGACTCTATCACGAAAACGCACAGCCACGTTCCCTTTGTGCACGCTTCCCACTCACGGCAGCATCACCAATCCTCCGGGTAATTTGCACGGCATACCGAACGGGGCGGGCACACCCGCTTCCCCCGTGATTTCGGGGATTTCGGTGACCGTGGCCGCCGTCGAGTGAAATGCGAGCGGAATTGATCAAAAGGCGACCCGTCGATCGGACCGTCGTCATTACGGCAGCGCGCACGCGACGGCCGTCGGCCTCTCGGCACATCCGCGTCGACACTTCGGGGCATCCGCCACCCCCCGCGCGCCGGAGACCGCTCGACGCGAGAGCCCGGCGCCGTCGATCGGGCTAACGGGCGGCCTCGTGTCGCGGCACGTTCTGGGTGCGCTTCCCGCCCGCCGGGAACGGGTTGCTACCTGCGGTTTCGCGGTGGTCTTCGAGGCACGGCACGTTCGGCGGAAGGCGGCTGCGCCCGAAATCGTCAGGAAACCCCCGTTCCTCATGCTTGTCTGCCTTCTACGTACCGGTGGTCCGGTGCACGGTGTGTCCCGGTCGACGGGCACCGCCCCCGCCCTTGTCCGTACGCGCTCCGCGAGGAGGACCGTGTCCCAGCAGATGGAACCCACCGGCCCGAGCTCTCGATCTCCCGGCCGCCGAAGGCCGCGTGCCCTGCGTGCCGCCGCTGTCGCGGTGGGTCTGGCGGCGGTGCTGTTCGCGGTGGGGGCCGTCGGGTTCTCGCCGTGGGAGCCGGGTTCCGGCGGCGTCAACGGCGATGATCCGGGGGCGAGTTCGGGGTCCGGCTCGGGAGCGGGCGCGCCCCGGGGGTCCGTGGAGGCGCTCCGGGCGGAGTTGCGGAGGGTGCCGGAGAACTCCGTGGGCTGGGCGCAGTTGGGAATGGCGTACGTCGAGGAGGGCCGTACCGGCGCGGATCCGGCCGTCCACGCCAGGGCCGAGTCGGCGCTGCGCCGATCGCTGAGGATCCAGCCGCGCGACAACTACCAGGCGGAGACGGGCATGGGCGCGCTCGCCGCCGCGCGGCACGACTTCGCGACCGCCCTGACCTGGGGCCGCAAGGCCGCCGCGACCAACCCGTCGAACGCGGCGGCGCAGGGTGTGCTGGCCGACGCGTACACGCAGCTCGGGCGCTACGAGGAGGCGTACCGCGCCGTGCAGCGCATGACCGATCTGCGGCCCGGCACCGCGTCGCTCGCGCGGGCCTCCTACACGTGGGAGCTGCGCGGGGACGTTCCGCGTGCCCGCGCGCTCATGAAACGCGCGCTGGACAGTGCGGCCTCGCCGTCCGACCGGGCCTTCGCGCGGCTCCATCTCGCCACGCTGGCACAGGAGTCGGGCGACGCGGCGACGGCGCTGCGGGAGGCGTCGGCGGGCCTTCGCGAGGCGGGGGCAGGGGCAGGGGCGGGCGATGGGAGCGGCGCGGGTGGTTCAGGTGGCTCACGTCGTCCGGGCGGCGAGAGGGACGACGCTCCGTTGCTGGAGGCGCGGGCCCGTGCGCACGCGGCGCTCGGGCACGACCGGCAGGCGGTCGAGGACTACACGGCGGCCGTGGCGATCGTCCCGCTGCCGCAGTACGTCCTCGGCCTCGGCGAGCTTCAGGAGTCGCTCGGGCGGAAGGCGGAGGCCCGTACGCAGTACGGGATCCTGCGCGCGCAGGAGCGGGTGCGCCGGGCCGGGGGCGCCCCGGCGGACACGGACGCGATCCTGTTCGAGGCCGATCACGGCGACGCGGACCGGGCTGTCACGATGGGGCGCGAGGCCGTCGAGGCGCGGCCGTTCATCGCCGTACAGGACGCCCACGCCTGGGCGTTGCACCGCGCGGGGCGGGACGCGGAAGCCCTCCCGTACGCCGACCGGGCCCTGGCCCTGGGCACGCGCGGCGCGCTCTCCCACTACCACCGGGCGATGATCCACGACGCGCTCGGGAACACGGCGGCGGCCCGCGAGGACCTCGCGCGGGCGCTGGCCCTCGACCCGCGCTTCCACCCGCTGCACGCCCCGCGCGCCCGCACCGCCCTCGACCGGATCGACGCCTCCTCATGAACCTCGCCTCTCTTCACGCCCGCGCCATCCCTCGCACCCTCAACTCGCGTCGCGCGCCGGCCTCGCGGCGCGGGCTCGCGGCCGGACTGCTGCTCGCCGCCGTGGTCGTCGCCGGAGGCGTGGGGGCGCCGGACGCGTCCGCGCACCCGCTGGGGAACTTCACCGTCAACCACCACACCGGTCTCACCCTCCACACCGACCGGGTCGACGCCGTCCTCGTGGTCGACCGCGCCGAGATCGCCGCCGCGCAGGAGCTCCCCGGGGTCGACCGTGACGGCAGCGGCACCGTGAGCGGCGCCGAGGCGGGGCGGTACGCGCGTACGGCCTGCGCGAACGCCGCCGAAGGACTGCGGGTCGACGACGGCGGTACGCCGCTGGGCTTCAGCGTCCGGGGCAGCGGCTTCACGCTTCACCCCGGCGAGGCCGGGCTGCGTACGAGCCGGCTGCGCTGCGCGCTCTCCGCCCCGGCCGACCTGCGGCGCCCGGCGGACCTGACCGTACGCACCGCCTACGACAGCCGCCGGATCGGCTGGCAGGAGATCACCGCGCGGGGCAGCGGCGTCACCCTCACCGCGAGCGACGTGCCCGCCGTCTCGGCGACCGACGAGCTGCGCCGATACCCGGCCGATCCGCTGGCGTCGCCGCTCGACCAGCGCTCCGCCGACCTGCGCACGGCGCCAGGCGGGCCGGGCGGGGGGACGGCGGGCGCCGCGCGGCCCGGCGCGGACTGGGTGCCCGGTCCCGTCACGGCCGTGCTGGACAAGGTGACGGGCGCCTTCGACTCCCTGGTCGGTACGCGCGAACTCACCGTTCCCGTCGGGCTGCTGGCGCTCCTGCTCGCCGTCGTGCTCGGCGCCTCGCACGCGGCCATGCCCGGCCACGGCAAGACCATCATGGCCGCCTACCTCGCCGGGCGGCGCGGCACACCGCGCGACGCGGTGACCGTCGGCGCGACCGTCACCCTCACCCACACCGCCGGAGTTCTCACCCTCGGGCTCCTGCTGCCGGTGGCCACCACCCTCGCCGGGGAAACCGTCCTGACCTGGCTCGGCCTCGCCAGCGGGCTCCTGGTCACGGGAATCGGCCTGTGGCTGCTCCGTTCCGCCGTACGGGGCGAGCCCACCCACGGCCACCACCATCACGGGCACGGGGAACACGGGCATGAGCACGGGCACCACCAGGGGCACCCCCATCCCCACCCGGAGACCCGTCCGCACCCGGAGCCCCACCCCGAACAGCCCGCCGACTCCGGCCCCTCGCCCGTCGCCGTGCTGACCCCCGTCCACACCGGACCCCACACCCACACCCACGATCACCCCCAGCCCCACACCCACGCCCACGCCCATCCCCGCCCCGCCACCGCGACCCGCGGCGGGCTCATCGGCATGGGCATCGCGGGCGGCCTCGTCCCCAGCCCCTCGGCCCTCGTCGTCCTGCTCGGCGCCGTCGCCCTCGGCCGTACCGCGTTCGGCGTCCTGCTCGTCCTCGCCTACGGACTCGGCATGGCCGGCACGCTCACCCTGGCCGGGCTGCTCCTGGTCCGGCTGCGCGACCACGTCGAACGCCGCACCCGCACCGCGACGGCCGCCCGCTGGAAGCGGCTCCGCCGCCTGGCCCGCTGGGGACCCGTCGCCACCTCCGCCCTCGTCCTCCTCGTCGGCATCGGCCTCACCCTCCGCGCCGTCGCCGGGCCCTGGTGACCCCCGTAGCCCGGCGGGCGTAAGTACCTGTTCCTGAACCTGAAGTTCCTGTTCAGGAGAGTCTGGGGCCTCAGTGGTGACAGAGCCGTTTGGCTTGCCGTCACCGAGAGGTCAAGCCGAACGGCTTCTGAGGGGACCAACTTGATGTCCCGTCGGGGCGATGGTGCTGAGACTGGCTATGCGGCGGACCGGTTCGGGCCTGTGACCGGTTCGCGGCGGCTCAGGGCTACGGGTTCGATCTTGTGGCGCTTGACGAGCAGCACAACGATGAGGGTGACCTGGAGGAGGATGATGAGGGCCATGCCTACGGACGCCTGGGGCTCGTCGCCGACGAGGTTGGAGATCAGGCTGGTGTCCCAGAGTCCGTGGACGAGCATCGGCAGCAGGATGATGCCGCCGACGCGGAGGCACAGGTAGAAGAAGTAGCCCGAGGTGGAGACGATGAGGGCCTGGAGAATGGCCTGTGCTCCCTCGCCGAAGGCATTGCTGATGTGCACGAGGCCGAAGACCAGGGAGGAGTAGAGGGCGACCTTGCCTTCGGTGAGTCCGGCCCGGCGGAATACGTGGACGCCGATACCGCGGAACATCAACTCCTCTCCGACGCCGACGAACAGGCCGAGGACGAGCAGGCAGGCCACCAGGGAGAGGCTCTGGTCGGCGAGGTGACCGTAGTTGACCCCGACCAGCGCGACCACGAGCATCGAGATCGGTACCCAGCGCACCCAGCGCCGCACAGGCGCGCGGTAGTGCAGGACCTCGCGCCACCAGCCGAGCCAGGTGACGACCGCCGCCGCGAACACGATCGACGCCCCGATAGGAATCAGTGCGTTGCGCACCAGGGACTCGGTAGTGGGGAACTGGCTGTCGGAGTAGCTGGTGTCCACGCCGATCAGCGCGCCCAGCCCCTGGATGATGGCCGCGTACACGATCACCACCACCAGGAACCACGGCCACGTGAGGCCGCGCCCCGGTCGGCTGTCCTGTGTGGAACTGGTTCCGGCACGCACCGGCTACCCCATTTCGTCTGGTGGTCAGGGGCCTTGCCCTGCCGGGTTGCCCGGCCGGTCAAAGCCGACGTCCCGCAGATCATCTCATGTGATTTAGCTTTAAATCTCCCAAAGGATCTATATGCGGACACTCCTGATCCAGAGCTGACGTAGCCTGCCCCCGCTCTCCTGCCCAGGCCACGGCTTCGTTGCGTGGCGGTCCTGGTATCGGCCTGGCCGCGGACGGTGCCGGCGGTCTCCGGTGTCAGGGCACTCCGGAGGAGGCCGGTGACAGTCCGCCGGGAGACCGAAACCGGTGGCAGGAGGCCGGTCAATGCGCACTCGGGCGTCGGTGGCGTGCATGAGGGCCTACCCGGGGGGTTCCGGGTCGCCGTCTTCGAACGCCTGGCAGGGATCCGCATGATCGGCGCCCCTGCCCTCACGCCCCAGGAGGTGCGGGACGGTAGGGGCACCTGGTCTTAGCCCGGCTTGCCGGGCCCAGCTGGCAGAAAATCGGTCAGGGCCAGCGTCTTTCCGGTCGTTTGTCCTCAGATCCCGATCAAGTGTCTGTGCGTCCACCGTTCGCCGGGCGGTGTCGACCAGACTGGCCGGAAGTCCTTACCACCCGAAGGAGCAGTACATGAGCTGGCTCGATCAGACCCTGCTGATCATTACCGACCTCGACCTCTACCCGCTGATCATTCCGTTGATCGGCTGATTCCTGGCGGCGCGGCGGCCGTCGCCTGGGGGCCGGGCATGTTCTGTGGCTCAGGTCCGGGTGCCGGCCGCCGCTACCGCCTGCTGTCTGTGTCGGTGCGGGCGGTGACCCGCAGCCGGAGGCCGCGCGGGCTCATGACCGCGGCCCGGGTAGGACGGACCGGGCCGCCGCCGACAGGGTGCAGGTTCCAGCGGGAGGCGACGGCCGCCAGGGTCATCACGGCCTCTGCCTGGGCGAGGCCGTTTCCCACGCAGCTGCGGGCGCGGTCCCCGAATGCGAGAAAGGCATGCCGGTCGGGCGGGGTGCGTCCGGGGCCCCAGCGGTCGGGGTCGAAGACGTCGGCGTCCGGGTAGCAGTCGGCGCGCTGGTGGATGAGGTAAGGGCTGAAAGCGACGACGGTGCCGGCGGAGACCGGGTGGCCGCCGAGCACGGTGTCCGCGGTCACCGTGCGGGTGACGATCCACACCACCGGGTGCAGGCGCAGCGTCTCGGTGACCACCTGCCTGGCCAGGGACAGCGCGGGCAGGTCCTGAACCGAGGGCGCACGGCCTGCCAGGACGGTGTCGGCCTCGGCCTGGAGCCGCCGGGCGATATCGGGGCGGCCGGCCACGGAGTGCAGCATCCAGGCCATGGTGGCGGCCGTCGTGTCGATACCCCCCACGAACATCGTGACGACCTGGTCGACGAGTTCGGTGTCCGAGAGACCCCGTCCCGAATCCGGGTCCCCGGCCGCCAGCAGCGCCGACAGCAGATCCCCGTCATCACCACCGTCGCCGCCCCGGCGGGCCGCGACGATATCTCCGGCGAACCGGCGCAGCCTGTCCCGGGCCAGGAAGTAGCGGCGGCTGCCCGGCAGGGCGACCCCCGCGAGGGCGGGCGGCAGCACGGTCCGGGCGCCGATGCCCGCAACGACCGTGCGCAGGTCGGCGCCCGCCCCGGGAAGGGCCAGGGGCGAGGGCAGCGACTCGGCGGAGAAGACGGTGCCCAGCAGGATCGCCGTGCTGAGCTCGCGCATCTCCGCCACGACATCCACCGTCCCACCGTCGTCCCAGGACGCCGTTACTCCCTCGACCTGGCCGGTAAGAACCCGGCCGTATCCGGGCAACCTGGACCGGTTGAACGCGGGCTGCACCAGGCGCCGTTGCCGCCGGTGCGCCGCGTGGGGACAACTGCCCAGTCCGTCCCCGGTGGTCTCCCGGAGCCGGTCGAACAAGGGCCCGCCCTTGTCGAATGTCCGGTCGTCGCGCAGCACCTGCTGCACCAGCTCAGGGCTGCAGACGAACACCGCGCGGACTCTGCCGAGCCGCACGGCCACCAGATCACCGTGCTCCGGGAGGGATCTGAGGAAGCCCAGCGGGTCCCGCAGCAGTACCACCGCATGCCCGAGCAGCGGCCAAGCACCCGGCACACACGGCACTCCTGATCCAGTCGTCCTCACAGTTGAGCCCTCCCCTCAGGCACGATCAGGCACGATCGATGGATCCCTCACCGTCCGTCAGGAACACCGCTCTCCCCGGGTCGGCGGTGACTCTGACAAGGCCGGCGGAGGGCGGGGAACCGAGTCCGCCGGCCCACTCCAGGTGGCCCACTGGGCCGACGGTCCTGGTCTCAGGATCTTCTTGAGCTCATGCCCGGCCGCCCGCGAACGGGATCGGGCGGGACTCCGCACCGCCGAGGGCCGGTACACAACGGTGGCATCCTGGCCTCGCGTGAACCGTTCAGCATGCCACCCCAGCAACCAGGTGGACGAGCCGATGGTGCGGACTCCCAGTGTCCGGGCGCAGGTGGGATCAGTTGTAGCAGGCGGCGGAGGACGCGTGGTTGTCCTCCGACGACAGCACGTTGACGCGGTAGCCCGGGTCCATCACATGGGTGCCGCTGCCGACTCCGTTCTTCCACCAGAAGCACGGCACACCCGTGTCGTTCGACCAGGACGACATCTGGTCGTTGAAGCCGTACCGCCAGAGTTCGGAGATCTCGCTCCAGCGCGAGAGGTAGACACCGCCGCCGGTGAAGTTGGAGTCCCTGTAGAGGCATGCCTTGTTGGCCGGGCAGGCGGAACCGGAGAACGTACCGACCGGGTCAACGGCCTGCGCGGGGCTGACGACAGCCAGACTGACCCCTAATGACAGAACAGCGGTGAGCAGAGAGAAGCGACGCATCAGGGAGCCTCCTGGGCTCTAGTTCGGCGAGTGGAGTAGACCTCCGAACCGGACTTGCCCAGGCAGTTCCGTTCCATGCGACTGCCGTCTCGATGCCACCCAAACGGACTCAGTATCTGCCTCCTGACCTGGAGCGTCTCCGCACACTGGAACCCTGGCTGGCCCTCTCCCTGGATCGGGTGCGTGAGCAGATCGCGGCTGTCGAGCGGCCAGCGCAGCCCCGGCGCGCACCGCAGCCCCCGGCCGCCGCCCGGCCGCACCGTACGCCGACGCCTGGCTGGGGTATCTCTGCTGTCGGTATCGGGGCTCCCATCGCTGAGGTTCGCCGGGGTGACTGCTTCGCCGGGGGGAAAGGGCGCTGCGGCCGGTCCGTGCGGAGCGTGCCCGTGCGGAGCTGGCCGGCGGTGTCCAGGCTTGTGGGGTGTGCCCGGGTCCGCCTGCTCCCCCGTCGGCGCGCTCGGCATCGCCGGAGACGGGACGCCCCGCCAAGTGCTACATGGCAATGACGGCCAGGCTCGGTGGAGCTATGACTCGAACCGCGGGTAGTTTCTCAGGCTGGTGAATGTGCGCGAAGGGGTTCAACCGCTGGTTGGCGCGGATTTCCTCGGCCAGTTTGGTGCAGCGTCCTTTCCTGCGATGCGCCTGGTCATGAGAGTGATGGCTGCCCAGGTGATCAGCGTCTCGGAGTGTTGGACGAGCCGCTCGTAGTCGCGGGCGTGGCGGCGGGCGTTCATGATCCAGGCGAGGCTTCGTTCGACAACCCAGCGCCGGGGGATGACGACAAAGCCGGTGGCGTCCTTGGGCCTGCTGACGGTTTTGATCGTCAGGTTGAGGTGGCGTTTGGCCCAGGTCACGAGCTTGCCCGCGTAGGCTCGGTCGGCCCAGACGATGGTGATCTCGGGGTGCATCAGGCGGAGGCGGAAGAGGACCTCCTTCGCTGCGGCGGAGTCGTGCAGGTCGGCGGGGGTGACCATCACGAGCAGCGGCAGGCCGCGGGTGTCGACGACGAGGTGCCGTTTGCGGCCGTTGATCTTTTTGCCCGCATCGTATCCCCGGCTGTCCCTGCCGACGGTCGAGGCGGCTTTCACGGACTGGGAGTCGATGATGGTGGCGACCGCCCGGAGTCCTTTCCCCATGTCCCGGCGGATCCGCCCGGCGAGGTGGTCTCGGATCTGGCCGACGATGCCGGCGGCCGCCCAGCGGGCCATGAAGCCCCAGACCGTGCGCCAGGGCGGGTAGTCGGCGGGCAGGGCCCTCCATTTGCAGCCGGTGTCCACGACGTAGCGGATCGCGTCCACGATCTCCCGCCGGGGGTGCTTCTCCGGGCGGCCGCCGATCGTGGTCTCGCAGGCCGGGATGGGCAGCAGCGGTTCGAGCAGGGCCCATTCGGTGTCGGTGGTGTCGGTGGGATAGCGGCGGCGGCGCATGGCAACAGGTGTCTCCAGACATGGGTGCGGGGGTAGGTCAGGCTGAGGCGATGAGGTCGAGTGTGGATTCGATGGAGTTGAGCTGGGCGACGATGTGCCGTACCCACTTGTCGTTCGGGTGGGCGGCGGCGTGCGGTGCGACGGTGCCGGTGATGAACCGCCGGAACTGGGTCAGTTTCTCGCCCACGACCTGTCGTTCGTAGGCTTCCAGCGCGGCCCGTTCCGCGCCGAGCTGGTAGCCGTCGAGCCGATTCCAGATCAGCGGCGGCCAGCCTTTCGACCCGGCCTCGTCCTTCAGCGCGGCCAGGCCGGATCGGACCTGGTGCGGGGAGAGTGCGCTGGCGCGGACCAGCTGGTGGAACTCCAGTCCGGCCGGGCGGGCTTCGAAGAGGACGAAGCGGACGGTGTCCGCGTGCCGTCTGGCGGCGTCCCCTTTGCGCCGGGAGGCGCGGGGCACGACTACTCGCCCCGCAGCATGGCCGCGAGCTCGTCGTCCATGTCGACCTTGCCGGTGTCGACCGCGGTCTCGATCCAGTCCAGCGTCGCCCGCACTTTCGCGACGTTCTGGTGGACGATGGCGCCTTCGTCTTCGGACAGGGTCCGGTCGCGCAGGCCGGGGACGGTGCGGCCGGCCGCGGCGACGAACGCGTGGCAGGCGGTCACCAGGTCCAGGAACTTCACCGTCCGGTCGACTTTGCGGACCGCCGGGGCGACCGGGCTGGTGTCCTCAAAGTGCTGACGGGCTTGCCAGCTGCGTTCGTTCTGAGCATGGTTGACCTGGAAACGGGCGGTGTCATCGCTCATCGCCTTGAACGCGACGTCCGGCCGCCGCAGGAGGTTCATTGCCGCCGTGGTGGCGACGCCCTCGTCGCGGGTCAGTTCCTCCACCACCCGGACCTTGTTCTCCGTGGAGACTTTGGCCGCGACCTGCGGGCGCCGGAGGAAATCGGTGGTCACCGTCGCGGCAACCTCCTCGTCCTGGGCCAGGTGGTGAATCGCGGTGATCCTCTCCTGCGGGGTCTCCGGGCTGTCGACCGTCCAGCCGACCCGCCGCCTGGCGTCGTCCGCAGTCCACCGCGATTTGCCCTCGGGAGGGCTCTTGATCGCGGCCCACCTCTCCGTGTCGTCCTCAATCCGGCCCAGGATGCGGTGGATCGTGAACGACACGTCGGCCTGGCGGTGTTCCTTCGGCCAGCGCGACGCGATCCACCTCGCGTTCTTCACCGTGTTGAACATCAGGCCGATGTCCTCGGCCAGACGGACCAGGGACTCCCGAACTGTCCACTCGGTGTCCGGGGTGCCACCACGGGGCCTGACCGGCTCGATCTCCAGGGCCCGGTCGCCGATCGTGAACTTGCCGCGGGTTTGCTGTTCGACGACTTTCCGCAGCTCGGCAACGATCTGCTCGTAGCGGGACTGGCTGACGGCTCCGATGCTCTCAATCTGCTCGGACATGGCTTTCACCATCCAAATACGGCCCGAGGCACGGCACTTGGGGCCGCGACAGGGCAAGGACCGCATCTGCTTCCGAGAGTCGGACCGCAAATACGAAGATCACAAGGAATGACCACAATTGACCGTTCTGTGAACGGAACCGGTCCGAGGATGCGTTCGGTCAGTGGTCACTGTGAACGGTCCGCGAACGGATCCTTCCGCTTCCGCCAGGCCCTCACGACGCACCGTCGCGAGCAGAACCGGGCGTCTGAGCGGCGGTCAACACCGGCCACCCAGCGAGCTCCGCACTCCGGGCACTCGACCGCGCCGGCTTCACCCTGGACGGCCGCCAACCGCTTCCGCAGCCGTTGCTCCTTGCGCCACTGCCTGGAACGACATACCGACGAACAGAACACCGCCTCGGGCCGGGCACCCGGCCTGAGGCGTTCGCCGCAAGCCCGACAGCCCCTCTCGCCAGCCCTCCTGGCACCCTCAGACACCGGTCCAGGCTAGGGCGCAAATCTGCCCAGAACCTGGGATCGGAAACAGCTACTAAGCCGTACGCAGCGCCGTCCGGGACGTACGCAGGCCGCACCCGCCACGTTCGGACGCCGAGCCGTTGCGAGCCCCATGCGCGCATGGTGACCTTTGATCAGCCCTACGTCACATCCGGGAGTTCTCCACGCGCAGCCATCGCCGATCACGGGCGCCTCCGCGGGCCGGGGGTGGCGTGCGGAACCTCCGCAGCTCTCAGCCGCCCCGCCCTCCCGGACACCGGAGGGACGTGGCTCTCACCGGATCGGATGCCCCATGCAGTCCTTCCGTCTGTCCAGACGAAACCCCGCGCCCGGACGTAAGCCGGCGCCCCGCCGGGCCGAGCGGACGCTCGCCGCGGCCGGCACGCTCTCCCTGGTCGCCGCAGCGGCGGTCACCGGCCTCGCCCCGGCCACCAGCTCCGCCTCCAGCCACCGCGAGGCGCCGATGACGGCCGGCGACCCGAGGGCGGACAACACCGACGTGTACGCCTTCACCAGCCCTGACAAGCCGGACACCGTCACCCTGGTGGCGAACTGGATTCCCTTCCAGGAGCCCAACGGCGGCCCGAACTTCTACCCGTTCGCCAGCGACGCGCGCTACAACATCAAGATCGACGCGGACGGCAACGGCAAGCCCGACACCACGTACACCTGGGAGTTCACGGACCACATCCGGGACTCCGCGGACCAGTTCCTGTACAACACGGGCGTCGTGAAGACCCTGGACGACCCGACCCTGAACTTCCGGCAGACGTACGACCTGACGGTCACCGACAGCGGCGGCAACCGCCGGACGCTCCTCGACAACGCGCCGGCCGCCCCCTCGAAGGTCGGCAAGGCGTCGATGCCCGACTACGCGTCGCTGCGCAAGCAGGCGGTGCGGCCGCTGCCCGACGGCGGCCAGACGTTCGCGGGGCAGGCGTCCGACCCGTTCTTCCTGGATCTGCGGATCTTCGACCTCCTCTACGGGGGCAACCTCTCGGAGACCGGGCACAACACGCTCGCCGGCTACAACGTCAACACGGTCGCCATCCAGGTGCCGAAGAAGTCCGTCGCCCTGAAGGGCGATCCCACGCGCAACCCCGTGATCGGTGTGTGGTCCACCACCGACCGCAAGGGCGCCGAGGTCACCGCGAAGGGCCCGGAGAACGACACGGCCGACGGCAAACCGCAGGACGCGGGCGCCGTGCCGGACAAGGCAGGTGCGAACGGCGACGGCGGTGCGAGCGGCGAGGACGGCTGGCGCCAGGTCTCGCGCCTGGGCAACCCGCTGGTCAACGAGGTCGTCGTACCGCTGAAGTACAAGGACGCCTTCAACGCGCTCAGCCCGGACAAGGACGCCAGCGTCACCCCGGTCGTGAACGCGGTGAAGGACCCGATCGTCCCCAAGCTCGTCCAGAGCATCTACGGCCTCCCCGCCCCCGCGACCCCGCGCAACGACCTGGTCGAGATCTTCCTCACCGGCATCTGCAAGGCGTGCGGCCCCATCAAGGCCGACCTCAACGCGCAGCAGCTGAACGCGGACGCGGACAAGGCGGCGATCGTGCCCGCCGAGGAACTGCGGCTGAACATGTCCGTGCCGCCCGCCGCCAAGCCCAACCGGCTCGGCGTCCTCGGCCAGGACCTGGCCGGCTTCCCCAACGGCCGCCGGCTCAACGACGACGTCGTCGACATCGAGCTCCAGGCCCTCGAAGGCGCCGCGCAGACCGGCAAGATCGTGACCGCGCTGGCCGCCGGCGACAAGGTCGACACCCCGTACCGCGAGCCCGGCGCCTCGTTCCCGTACGTGGCGCTGCCCAACACCGCCGCCGTCAACCAGGCCGACTCCCTGCACCCCGACGGTGGTGTCGGCGCGGGCCTCGGCGGCGCGTCGTTCGGCGACGGCTTCCCCGTCGTACCCGTCACGGCCGTGGGCGGCGGCGCCCTGCTCGCCTGCGCCGGGGTCATGGCCCTGCGCCGGCGCCGAGCCGGACAGGTATGACCCGCCCGCTCCTGCCCGGTCGCCCGCCCCGCTCCTCGCGGGGCGGGCGACCGCGGCGCTCCCGCCGGGCCGCCGCCGCCGCAACGGTCGTCGCCGGTACGGCGCTGGCCTGCGTCGGCGTCTCCGCCCTGATATCCACCCCCGGCGAACGGGTGCCGGGCCGCACGGACATAGGCGCCGTCCCCGTCCACTCGGGCCCGGACGAGGCGGCCGGCTCCACCGGGGACCGCACCCCCGCCCCGCCCCCGGCCCGCATACGCATACCCGCCATCGACCTCGACCAGAAGCTCCTCGGCCTGCGCGTACAGCAGGACGGCCGCCTCGGCGTACCGGAGGACCCAGCCCGGGTCGGCTGGTGGAGCGACGGGCCCCGGCCGGGCGACCCCGGCGCGGTGGTGGTCGTCGGCCACGTCGACTCGGCGACCGGACCGGGCGCCTTCCACGGACTGTCCTCACTGCGCCCCGGCGACCGGATAACGCTGCGCCGCGAGGACGGCAAGGACGTGACGTTCACCGTCCGGGCCCTGCGCCAGTACGCGAAGGACGCCCTCCCGGACAGCCAGGTCTACGCGACCACGGGCCCCCCGTCCCTCCGCCTGATCACCTGCGGCGGCACGTACGACCGGGCCCGGGGCGAATACCGCGACAACCTGGTGGTGTACGCGACGACGGGGCGGGCGCGTTGAGGGCGGCGCTTTGGGTGGGTGCGTCGGGCGTGGGCGCTTTGGGCGTGGGCGCTTTGGGGGCGGGCGCGCCGATGACGGACCGGGGCCCGACCTGCCTGCTGCGCGTGGCAAAGGGCCCCCGGCCCGTCAGCCGGACGCGCGGGCGTTGAGGCGGGCCGCCTGGCGGGTCAGGTGGGTGCGTTCCGGGAGGGTGGGGGCCTTCGTCGCCGCCTCCGTGTAGAGGCGGGCCGCCGTGGTGAGGTCGCCGGCGCGTTCGTGGAGGTAGGCCGAGGCCGCCGTGTGGCGGGGCAGGGTGGCGTCCACGCGGGCGAGCGCCGCCAGGCCGGCCCGGGGGCCGTCGGACTCGCCGATCGCCACCGCGCGGTTGAGACGGACGATCGGGCTGTCGGTGAGGCGGGCGAGTTCGTCGTACCACTCGACGATCTGCACCCAGTCGGTCTCCTCCGCCGCCGGCGCGTCGGCGTGCAGCGCCGCGATGGCCGCCTGGGCCTGGTACTCGCCCAGGCGGTCCCGGGCGAGGGCGTTCTGAAGCACCCGCACGCCCTCGGTGATCGCCGCCGTGTCCCAGCGGGAACGGTCCTGTTCGGCCAGCGGGACCAGGTCCCCGTCCGGTGTGGTCCGCGCGGCGCGGCGTGCGTGGTGGAGCAGCATCAGCGCGAGCAGCCCCGCCACCTCGGGGTGGTCGATCGCCGCCGCGAGCCGGCGGGTGAGCCGGATGGCCTCGGCGGCGAGGTCGACGTCGCCCGAGTACCCCTCGTTGAAGACCAGATAGAGCACGCGCAGCACGGTGGCGACATCGCCCGGCCGGTCGAACCGTACGCCGGAGACCGTGCGCTTGGCCCGGCTGACCCGCTGCGCCATGGTCGCCTCGGGTACCAGATACGCCCGCGCGATCTGACGTGTCGTCAGCCCGCCGACGGCGCGCAGCGTGAGCGCGACGGCCGACGACGGGGTCAGGGACGGGTGGGCGCACAGGAAGTAGAGCTGGAGCGTGTCGTCCGCGGCGGGCGCGGGGCCCGGCGGCGGCTCCTCGTCGGCGAGGCCCTCGCGCCGCCGCCGGGCGGTGTCCGACCGGGTCGCGTCGAGGAAGCGCCGCCAGGCCACCGTCACCAGCCAGCCCTTCGGGTCCCTCGGCGTCCCGGCCGGCCACACCCGCACGGCCTCCACCAGCGCGTCCTGTACGGCGTCCTCGGCCGCCGCGAAGTCGGCTCCCCGGCGGACGAGGACAGCGAGGACGCCCGGCGTGAGGCTGCGGAGCAGCTCCTCGTCCCACGCCGGGTCGGTGGCCGACGCCGGGCGCGTGGCCCGGTCGGTGGCCGGGGGGTGCGTGGCCGACTCGTACGCCGGGTTCGGTGCCTGGTCGGACGGTGGCTCCGGCGGCGGGTCCCGTCGTGGCTCCGGCGGCGGATTCATCGCGTGCGTCACTCCGTGATGGTGGGCGACACGCCGTAGAACGGGCGCAGTTCGAGCCACTCGTGGATCGGCTTTCCGCCCGCGCCCGGGGCCGCCGACAGCTCCCCCGCCAGCTCGACGGCCCGCTCCCGGGTGTCGACGTCGATCACCATCCAGCCCGCGATGAGGTCCTTGGTCTCGGCGAACGGGCCGTCGGTCACCGGTGGGCGGCCCTCGCCGTCGTACCGGACGAACATCCCCTCCGGCGAGAGCGCCTGGCCGTCGACGAACTCGCCGGTCTCCCGCAGCCGGTCGGCGAAGTCGTCCATGTAGCGCAGGTGGTCCGAGATCTCCTCCGGCGTCCAGCGGTCCATGGGGACGTCGTTGACGGCGGCCGGGGCGCCTCGGTAGTGCTTGAGCAGCAGGTACTTGGCCATGATGTGTGTCTCCTCGGTGAGGTGCGGCCCATTGTGGTCGCGTTCCGGTCGCGTGCTGGTCGCGTTCACTACGGGGACGGAACCGGCTCCGCGTTCTCGACATCGCCGCGACAAGTTTTTCTCGCGGGTTCTCGCGGGTTCTCGCGGGTTCTCCGCATGCCTGCGGGGGTTCTGTGGTCGGCTACAGGCGGATCACGACGAGAGCGATGTCGTCGCCGGCGCCGGCGGTCAGGTGGAGACGTTGCAGGACCCGGTCGGCCACTTCCTCCGGGGGGAGATCCACGCAGGTGGCGAGCGCATTCGTGAGGCGGCCGAGCCCGGCGTCGATGTCCTCGCCCCGGCGCTCGATCAGGCCGTCGGTGTAGAGGACGAGGGTGTCGCCCGGGGCGTAGCTGGTGCCTGCCTGGGGGCGGACCACGTGTTCGGGCCGGGCGCCGAGGGGCGGGTCGGTGGCCTGGTCGAGGAGTTCGCAGGTGCTGTCGTGGTGCAGCAGGACCGGCGGCGGGTGCCCGGCGCTGCTGTACGTGACGAGGCGGCTGCGGGTGTCCACCAGCGCGGTGACGGCGGTGGTGGACAGGGCGCCGTCGAGGGAGCGGGCGTAGAGGCCGAGGATCTCCAGGGCCTGCGCGGGCCCGGGGACGGCGCGGCTGACGGCGGACAGCGCGCTGCGGAGCATGCCCATGACGGTGGCGGCCTCAAGTCCGTGGCCGACGACGTCACCCACGGCGACGGAGAACCGCCCGTCGCTGAGGTCGACGGTGTCGTACCAGTCGCCGCACACGTTGAGCGAGCCGATCGCCGGCAGATAGCGCACGGCGATGTCCGGGTGATGGGCCAGGTCGGGCGAGTGGAGCATCGCCTCCTGGAGGGTGACGGCGACCTGCCGCTCCCGGCCGTGGGCGAGCCGCAGCTCGTCGTTGAGCCGCTGGAGTTCGCGGGCGCGCGCGTACAGCTCGGACTCCATGCCCTCCTCGCGTGCGGTCAGCTCCCCGCCGACGACATGGCGGAAGCGGCGGGAGCGGACGAAGGCGGTGACGTCCTCGGCACGGTGGATGATGCAGGTCACGCCGCCGTCGGAGTCGGTGACCGGGGTGTTCACCGGGGACCACCAGTGTTCGGCGAACCGCTCCGGACGCTCCGGGTCCGGGACGTCGTAACGCTGGAGCGCCATCGTGTCGGGCTCGCCGGTGGCGAGGACGCGGTCGAACGAGGCCGACAGATTCCGTACGCCGTCGGCCTCGGGGTCGCCGGGGTTGTCGGGGAACGCGTCGAAGATGAAGTTGCCCAGCAGGTCGTTCCGGCGCAGGCCGGTGGCCCGCAGATACGCCTCGTTGACGTCGATGATCATGAGCTGTGTGTCGAGCACCAGGTACGGGCTCGGCGAGGCGGCGAACAGATCGCTGTAGTCGATCTCCGGCATGACCGTCGCTCCAGACCCGCCCCGTCGTCCCGCGCGTGACCTCTTGCCCGACTTGTCGCGTTTCTTGTTTCGACGTTTCCAGCGCTTCCAACGCTTCCAACGCTTCCAACGCTTCCAACGTACGAGCATCCGTCCCGCCGTGCGCGCCCGGCGGGCGGGCGCCGGGACGTTCCGCTGGTCAGGTACGGCCTAGGCGAGGGCGCGGAGGCGGCGGGATTCGAGGACGGTGGCGAGTGCGTAGGCCCCGCCGCCCGCGAGTGTGAGGACCCAGAAGAGCGCGGGGGTGCCGAGGAGGAGGGCCGCCGTGGAGATCAGGGCGAGCCAGACGCCGAGGCCGTAGTGGAGCGGATTGCGGCGTACGGCGCCTTCGGCGAGGTAGAGCAGGCCCACGACGAGGCCCGACCCCGTGGGCCAGAGCACGGACTGGAGGCCGGGCATGCCGAGGCTGTTCGTCAGGCCGGTGATGGCGAGGAACAGCGCGGCGAAGCCGACGATCCAGGAGGCGCCGAGCATCTTGCCGACGAGGATGTCCGGCCCGGTGGCGGCGCGCTGGGCGCGGGCGGCGGCGAGGGTCGCACTGACGGTGCCGGCCGCGAGTCCCGCGCCGAGGAGCGCGGTGGGCAGCCAGCCGGGCAGGTCGAGCAGTGGGGTGGCGCCCTGGGAGAGCGCGGAGGCGCCGTGGCCGAGGACGTACGCGAGGCCGAAGCTCGCGTAGGTCGCGCGGTTGTCGACCTCGACGGCCGGGCGATGCGGCGCGACGGCGGGGGCAGGGATGGGGGTGGCGTTCGGGGCGGGGATGGTGAGGGACAGAGACATGGTGGGTCCTCCGGGTTCTGGGGCGTATGTTTACGGGCGTAAAGTCAGGTGTTCTGCCTGGCGGGGCCGGTCGAGATGGGACAGCGCGGCCACGAAGGGCCGTACGCGAGTGGCGGGCAGCGGCGAGATGCGGGAGTTGGCGCGCTGGTGCGCGAGTCCGTGCAGGCCGAGCCAGAGGGCTGACGCGTCGGCCGCCGGATCGGTGCTGGCCGAGCGGCCCGCGTTCACACAGTCGGCGAGCGCCCCGGCCAGGATGTTCAGGGCTTCCGCGCCGCGCGGGGCCCGCCGGTCGGCGCCGCTTCCGCCGCATCCGGGGTGGCCGGGGGGTTCGCCGTACATGGCGCGGTAGCGCTCGGGGCGGGCGGCGGCGTAGTCGAGATAGGCGAGGCAGGCGGCGTACAGACGGTCCTCGGCGCCTTCGGCGGCATCGAGAGCGACGTCGGGGTCGTTGCCCGGGTCGTCGTCGGGGTCTTCTTCGGGGTCTTCTTCGGGCTCGTCGTCGGCCACCGGGGCGACGGCTGCCCGGAGCCGGCCGGTCAGTTCGCCGAACGCCTCGTGGACGAGGGCGCGCATCAGGGCCGGGAGGTCGGGGAAGTGCGGGTAGATCGAGGGAGCGGTGATCCCGGCCCGGCGGGCCACGGCGCGCAGGGTGACGGCGCGTGCGCCGCCCCGGTCGAGCAGGTCGGTCGCGGCGGCCAGGATGTCGGCGCGCAGCTGGCTGCCTTCTCCCCGGCGGTTGCGGGGGCGGGCGGTCCGGGGCGCGGGCGCCCGGCCGGCGGTCGCGGCGGTAGCGGTAGCAGAGGCCGTGGCGGTAGCCGTGTCCGTGGCGGCGGGCTCCCCGCGTACGGCCGCAGGCACGGACCGGCCCGCCGCCTCACGCACCGCCGCCCGCGTCCATGCCGACGTCCATGCCCGTGCCCGTGCCCGCGCCCGCGCCCGTGCCCGCGTCCTCGTCCGGGACGAGGACGACCTTGCCCGCGACCGTCCGCGACTCCGCCAGCTCCAGCGCCGACGCCGCCTCGGACAGCGGGAACCGCCCGGCGATCTGCGCGGTGAGCACCCCGGCGGAGAGCAGCCCCAGCACCCGCGTCAGGTCCTCGCTCAGCCGGCGGCGGAAGGTCTCCGGGCGGCGGCGGCCCGCCCAGAAGTTGTAGAAGTACGCGCTCCGGCCGTTGGGCAGGGCGTTCCAGGCCAGCAGCCGTGCGAACACCTTCAGCACCGGCAGCTGCGAGTTGCCTTCCTCGTCCTTGGTGGCGGCGGTGCCGTACGAGACGAGAGTTCCGCCGGTCCGGAGCAGCCGCCACGACTCGACCAGCCCGGCGCCGCCGACGTGGTCGAAGACCGCGTCCACGCCGCCCGGCGCGATCTCGGCGATCCTGCGGTACATCTCCGGGTCGCGGTAGTCGACCGGGATCGCGCCCAGCTCCCGCAGCGTGGCGTGGTGGCGGGGCGCGGCGGTGCCGATGACCGTGATCCCGGCGTGCCGGGCGAGCTGGACGAGGGTGGAGCCGACACCACCGTTGGCGCCCAGCACCACGACGGTCCCGCCCGAGCGGACCTTGGCCTTGCGGTGGAGCATCTGCCAGGCCGTGATGCCGTTGACGAGTACGGTCTCCGCCGCTGCCGCGTCCACGTCGTCGGGCACGGCCACCAGGTCGGCCGCGTCGAGCAGCAGATGTCCGGCCCAGGCGCCGGTCTTGGTGACGGCGGCGAAGCGGCGGCCGGTCAGCGCGGGGTCCACGCCGGGGCCGGCGGCCGTCACCGTACCGACCACGTCGTAGCCGGGTACGAAGGGGAAGGCCGGCTGGTCGTAGTACTTGCCCCGGCGCATCTGCTGCTCGGCGAACGAGACGCCCGTCGCGTCCATCCGCAGCACGACCTGGCCCTCGGCGGGCGCCGGCAGCTCACGGGTGTGGACGACGAGGCCGCGCGGCTCGACCTTGCCCGGAAGGACGATCTCGGTGGTGAGGGTGGTGACGGCGCTGGTCATGACGGTCTCCTTGGGGCTGCGCTCGTTTGCTTACGTTCGTAAGGCTACAGCCGTTCAGTCAGGCCGCACAAGCGGAACCGCCGACGGGTCCAAAGTAAACTTCGCGGCGTAAGGTGACAGGTGTGAAGAACACCGGTGGGAAGAACGGCAGTGTGAATATCAGCGGCACGGGGCACAGCGACGCGGGGGACGGCGGCACGGGCCACGACGGCGCGGAGAACAGCGGCGCGGAGAATAGCGGCAGCGGCAGCGGCAGCGGCACGCCGACCCGGGGCAGCCGCGCGGCGGACACACCCGCACCCGCGCCGAAACCGGCCCGCGCCCGCAACCGCCGGGGCGAGGGTGGCCGTCTGCGCGAGGAGATCGTCGACGCGGCGGCGGAACTGCTCGACGAGGCGGGCGACGAGCGCGCCATCACCCTGCGCTCGGTCGCCCGGCGGGTCGGCATCGCCGCCCCCTCGATCTACCCGCACTTCCCCGACCAGCCGGCCATCATGCTGGCCGTCGTCCGGCGGGAGTTCGTGGAGCTGGAGCGCGGTCTGCGCGCCGGCGTGGAGGCGGCCGGTGACGATCCCCGGCAGCGCCTGTACGCGGGCTGCACCACGTATCTCGACTTCGCCCGGCTCCATCCGGAGCGCTACCGGACCATGTTCGGCGGGCTCTGGGTGCCGACCCTGGGCGAGAGTTCAGTGACGGAGGAGGAGCTGACCTCGCTCGGTGCGGCGAGCCTGGGGATCCTGAGCGACCTGCTCGCCGCCTGTGTCGCGGCGGGGCAGGCCACCAGCACCGATGTCGCGGGCGACGCCGTCGCGCTGTGGCTGGGGCTGCACGGCCTGGCGCATCAGCGGGCCGTGACCGCCGCGTTCCCCTGGCCGCCGGACATCGCCGACCGCATCATCAGGGCGCTCGCCCATCTGAAGGACTGACGGGCGACGGCCCTGGGGCCGGCCCCGGCCGTCGGCCCGCCCCGCCTCGCCCGGTGTCCGCACACGTACGCCCCGGAGCGCGGCGCGACGCGAGACCACGCGAGGCGAGGTCAGGCAGCACGATGTCGGGCAACGCGACGCGTGACGACGCGATGCGATGCGCGCTCCGGGGCGTACGAGTGATCCGTCCTGGTGTCAGCCCACGATCGTGGTGCTGAGCGGGGCGGTTCCCGCCGTACGGGCGAACCCGCCGGCGAAGTAGCGCTCGACCGCGGACTTCTCGGACGCGTTCGGGTACGCGTTCGTGCACGAGGTCCCCGCCGTGGAACCGGACATCAGGCTGGTGCAGGGGCCGGGCTTGATGTCCGGCAGGCCCAGGATGTGGCCCAGTTCGTGGGACGAGATGCGGGTGGTGTTGTGCCCCTCGGTCACCGCGAGGCGCCCGATCCAGACCGTGCCGTTGCCGAGCGAGGTGGTCTGGGCGCGGGGCCAGCCGTTGTCCGCCAGGACGCGGATGTTGGCGCGCTGGCCGGACGCGACCGGGCGCAGCTCGACGTTGGCGACGCTCTCGTTCCATATCGCCGCGCCCCGGTCGACGGCGGACCGGAACTCGGCCGCGCCGCTGGCGTCGTACGTGACCACGCGCGCCGCCGCGGCCCGGTCGGCGGCCGGAGCCTGGGACGGGGCCGGCGCGGCCGTGGCCTGGCCGCCCATCAGGGAGAACGTCACAGCGAGGGCGGCGACGAGCCCGCCGGTCACCTTACGAATGTGCATGGTGGACCTCCTTGCGAAGAGAAAGACGTGGACATGACACGAAGTTCCCCTGCTCACTGCCCAACCCGGACGGACACCAATCCGTCAATCCGGCCACCACAAAAGGCAGTTCGTTCCCCGTAGGCCGCGCCGTACGCCACTCCGTACGCCGCTCCGTACGTGCCCCCGTGCGTCAGCCCGTCCGTCAGTCCTCGCGTGGCGCCGAGGACTCCTGGGTCCCCGAAGCGGCGGCGGCGGCCGAGTTCGGGGAGAAGTAGCGGTTCGCGGCCGGCAGGAACATCAGCACGACCGCGACAGCCACCAGCAGAAGAGGGCTCGCGGCGTCGATCAGCTCGCGGAGGACGCCGCCCGCCGACCCCGATCCGCCGCTGTTCATGCTCATGATGTCGGCGACGGAGACCAGCAGCAGGGCGCTCGTGATCGTCAGCACGATCCGCGCCCACTTGTGCCCCCGGCGCATCTGGAACACGAAGAACAGGAACAGCCCGCTGGTGACCACCGTGAAACCGGCGGACAGGGCCATCTGCCGTGTCGCGCCGTCCGCGCCCATCTCCTGGCGCATGTCGTCCCATCCCGTCGGGGCGATGACGAACGTACCGAGCACCCACATCACCAGGTCCGCCACGATCGCCACCAGGAAGACCACGAAGGCCGCCTCGACTTCCCTGGGACGCCCGACCCGATTCGCCGCCACGCTCATGGTCCGTGTCCGCCTCTGCTGCTCGTCCGGTGGAGGGTTGCGCGCCAGGAGAGACGGCGGACACCTCCCGACGGTTGCCCCTGTTCCCGCCCGTGACGGAGCGTGAGAAGACGCGGGGACGACGGGCGCGGACGCGGGACGACGTGCGGAGACGTACGGAGACGTGGGCCACATCCGTCCGAAGCGGAATGAGCGGAGGACAGGCGAGCGTTGGCGACCGACAGACACGCCCTCGCGAGGAAACCGACGCACCCGACGCACCTGCCCGACCCACCGCCCCCACCGCCCCCGAGGAACAGGACACGCCGTGACAGACGCGCTCACCCCCCGCCCGCAAGCGGCGGACACCCTCGCCCGGCCCTTCTCGGTCCGTGGGCTCACCACACGCAACCGGATCGCCATGGCACCCATGACCCGGAAGTTCTCGCCGAACGGCGTACCGGGCCAGGACGTGGCGGACTACTACACCCGGCGCGCCGACAGCGACGTGGGACTGATCATCACCGAGGGCACCTACGTCGGCCACGAGTCCGCCGGTACGAGCGACCAGGTTCCGAGGTTCCACGGCGCGGACGCGCTCGCCGGGTGGGCGAACGTCGTGGACTCCGTACACCGGGCGGGCGGCGTGATCATCCCGCAGCTCTGGCATGTGGGCGTCACACGCGAGGAGGGCGCGCCGCCGGTCCTGGAGGCGGAGCCGGTCGGCCCCTCCGGCGTGTCGCTGTCGGGCGAGCCCAAAGGCCGCGCCATGACGGCCAAGGATCTGGACGATGTCATCGGCGCGTTCGCGGACGGGGCCGCCGCCGCCGAACGGCTGGGCTTCGACGGGGTCGAACTGCACGGCGCGCACGGCTACTTGATCGACCAGTTCCTGTGGGCCGGGAGCAACCGCCGTACCGACGCGTACGGCGGTGACCTCGTCTCGCGGACCCGTTTCGCGGCCGAGATCGTGGCCGCCGTGCGCGCGGTCGTGTCGGACTCCTTCCCGCTCTTCCTGCGGCTGTCGCAGTGGAAGATGGGCAGTTACGACGCGAAGCTCGCCCGGACGCCCGCCGAACTCGACGCCCTGCTGACGCCGCTGGCCGAGGCCGGGGTCGACGTCTTCCACGCGTCGACGCGCCGCTACTGGCTGCCGGAGTTCGAGGACTCCGACCTGAACTTCGCCGGGTGGGTCAAGAAACTCAGCAGCCGGCCGACGCTCACCGTCGGCTCGGTCGGCCTGGACGGCGAGTTCCTCGGCGCCTTCCAGGGCAACGACTCCGCCGTCACGCCCATCGACCGGTTGCTGGAGCGGATGGAGCGCGACGAGTTCGACATGGTGGCCGTCGGCCGGGCGCTGATCGCCGACCCCGAGTGGGCGGCGAAGGTCCTGGGCGGACGCGGCGGGGACGTGACACCCTTCCGCGCGGAGATGCTGAAGACCCTGCGCTGACGCCCCGCGTACGCGCGTCCGTCCACCCGCACCCGCACCCGCGATCCCGGAGCCTGGGCCACCGGGATCGCGGAACGGGCTGTCGGAATGCGCCGGCGGGGCGCGGTGTTCTGACCTCCATGAGCCCCGAGGCAGGCGACGGACACGGGTCCGCACGCGCGCGGCTGATCGCCGAGCGTGCCGACACGCAGGCCCGGATCGCCGCGCTGGAGCGGGATTTCGACGCGATTGTGCAGGCCAACGCCCTGGTGGCGGTGGACGACGAGCACGACCCCGACGGGTCGAGCACCGCCTTCGAACGCGCCCACGTCGCCTCCCTGCTGGCACAGGCGCGCGAGCAGGTGACCGGCCTGGACCAGGCACTGGAACGGCTGGACCGAAACGACTACGGGCGCTGCGAGGTGTGCGGCGAGCCGATCCCCGCCGAGCGGCTGGAGGTACGGCCGGCGGCCCGTACGTGCGTACGCTGCGCCGGGTCCCCGCCGCGCTCCGCAAAGGGAGGCGGGGGTGGGGGCCGTACAACCTGACTGGACGGGGGCCGTACGGCCTGACCGAGGCCGTACGCGGCAACCGGCACCGCCCACCCCCTCGCCGCCGCCCCCGCTTCGCTCCCTCGACGCCCCTCGACGCCCGTCGCCGCCCGGTCCAAGGAACCGCCCTCGTTGGAGTGACGTTTCGCCCCGCCCGCGCACCCGTCGAGTAGACCTTCGTTGGTCCTGTCCGGCACTCGACATCCCGGCGGAGAAACATCGTGTCTCGTCTGGCCCACTGGTGTTTCCTGCACCGCCGCCTCGTGGTGGCCCTCTGGCTCGTACTCCTCGTCGCCACCGTCGCGGCCGACCGGTCACTCGGCAGCAAGTACAACGAGAGCGCCAGCCTGCCGGGCACCGACGCACAGGCCGCCGTGACCCTCCTCACCGACAACTTCCCCGCCGCGTCCGGCGAGAGCGACCAGATCGTCATCGAGGCCACCGGCGGCGCCACCGTACGGTCCGACTCGGTACGGACACCGGTCACGGACGCCCTCACCAAGGTCGCCGCCCTCCCCGGCATCGCCTCGGTCGTCAGCCCCTACAGCCCGCGCGGCGCGGCGCAGATCAGCAAGGACGGCACGATCGCCTTCGCCGACGTGAGCTGGAAGATGAAGGCCGCCGACGTCACGAAGTCCGACGCCCGCAAGCTGATCGACGCCGCCGAGACCGCCGAGGGGCCGAACGTCCGTATCTCGCTCGGCGGTCAGTCCATCAGCAACGAGGAGAACGCCGGCCCCGGCCTGTCCGTCGCCGTGGGCGCCGTCGCCGCGCTGGTCATTCTGCTGATCGTCTTCGGCGGCGCGCTTCTCGCCTCGCTGATGCCGCTGGTGACGGCGGCCGTCGCGCTGCTCATCGGCACGTCCGTCATCAGCCTGCTGTCGCACGTCATGGACACCCCGAGCGTCTCCAGCGACCTCGCCGTCCTCATCGGGCTCGGCGTCGGCATCGACTACGGCCTGTTCATCATCAGCCGCCACCGCAGCGCCGTGAAGTCCGGCCTGCCGTACGGAAAGGCGACGGAGCAGGCGGTCAACACGTCCGGCCGGACGGTGCTGTTCGCGGGGATCACCGTATGCATCGCGCTGCTCGGGCAGTTCGCGCTGGGCATCGACTTCCTGTACGGCCTGTCGGCGGCGTCCGCGCTCACCGTGGCCCTGACCATGGCCAGTTCGCTGACCTTCCTGCCCGCCATGCTCGGCTTCCTCGGCCCGAAGACCCTCTCCCGCCGCGAGCGCCGCGCCCACAAGGAGAAGGGGCCCGTCGCCGACGACGCGCACGGGTTCTGGCTGCGCTGGGCGTCCTTGGTGGAACGGCGCCGGGTCCCGGTCGCCCTGGGCGCGCTCGTCCTGGTGGTCGTGGTGGCGCTCCCGCTGTTCTGGCTGCGGCTCGGTTCCTCCGGGGCCGCGAACGACCCGATCGGCTCCCACACCCAGCGGGCGTACACCACCCTGGCCAAGGGGTTCGGCCCCGGCTACAACGGGCCTTTCCAGCTGGTCAGCGAGATCAACTCACCTAACGACACACAGGCGTTCGCCGCGTTCCTCGCCGCCGCCGCCAAGACACCCGGGGTGGTTTCGGTGACCCCGCCGACCACCTCGCCCAACGGCAAGGTCGCGCTCGCCATCCTCTACCCGAGCACCGGTCCGGGCTCCGCGCGGACCGTCACCCTCGTGGGCACCATCCGCGATCTGGCGCCGAAGGCGGAGGGGCCCGGCCATCCCCCGGTCCATGTCGGCGGGGAGACACCCACCAACATCGACTTCTCGCGGGTGCTGAGCGAGAAGCTGCCGCTGTTCATCGCCGTCGTCGTCATCCTGGCGTTCCTGCTGCTGATGGCGGTGTTCCGGAGTCTGCTGATTCCGCTGGTGGCGGCCGTGATGAACCTGCTGTCCGTCGGCGCCGCGCTCGGCGCGCTCTGCGCCGTCTTCACCTGGGGCTGGGGCCTCTCGGTGCTTCATGTGCCGGTCGCGGGGCCGGTCGACGCGTTCATCCCCGTGCTGCTGTTCTCGGTGCTGTTCGGGCTCTCGATGGACTACGAGGTGTATCTGGTCAGCCGTATGCAGGAGGAGTGGCGCCACCGGCGCGGCGCCCCGGCACACGACATCCCGACACACGACGCCGACCGGGCCGGCCAGGCACACCGGGCCGGCGAACCGCCCTCGGACCGCGTACGTGGCGACCACCCGCCCGCCGACCCGGTCCGCTCCAATCACCCGCCCGCCGATCCGGTCCGCTCCAACCACCTGGCGGTGACGCACGGTCAGGCGAAGACCGGGCGGGTCATCGCGGCGGCGGCCGGGATCATGATCCTGGTGTTCGGGTCGTTCCTGATCGGCGACGACCACGTACTCCAGGAGTTCGGATTCGGCCTGGCCTTCGCCGTACTCGTGGACGCCCTGATCATCCGGGGCCTGCTCGTCCCGGCCCTGATGCATCTGATCGGTCCGGCCAACTGGTTCATGCCCGCGTGGCTGCGCCGGATCGTGCCCAACCTGTCCGTGGAGGCGGCGAGAACGGGCGGCCACTGAGGGGGCGGGGCCCGCCGCTCGTCGCGATACGGGCCCCGCCCCCACCAGTTCCTTCTAGCCTTCTTCCGCCTCTTCGCCCGCCTCGTCCTCGTCGCCCTCGAAGAAGTCGCCCACCTCGTCCACGACTTCGGCCATGACGACCCCGCCCGCGGCACCCGCGGCCAGCCCGGCCGCGCCCGCGCCCATGCCGGAGCCGTGCCCCGAGCCGTGACCGCTGTGACCGTGACCGCCGCTGTGGCCGTGCCCCTCGTACCGCGCGGCGAGCTGGTCGATCCAGCCCGTGACCACCGCGTTCCAGTCCATGCCCGCGACGTACTCGTGCCCGACCTCGTGCCGGTCCAGCGCGTCGTCCACGCCCGCGCCGCCGTGCCCGTCGCCCTCCAGGACGACCTCCGTGCCGTCCGCGCGCGCCAGGAACGTCAGCTCGATCTCGTTGAGCAGATGCGCGTACCTGGGCGCCGGGATCAGCTCGATCTCCTGGTAGAACGGCAACCGCTGCCCGCTCCCGTTGATACGCCCCAGCTCCAGGTCCGCCGACCGGAACCCGAAGCCGAGCTGCCCGAGCGCCTCCAGTACGGCCTCCTGCACCGGCAGCGGCCGTACGGCGAACGCGTCGAAGTCGCCCTTGTCCCTGGCCCCGGCGACCTCAAGTTCCGTACGTACGCCCAGAAGCACGCCGAGCGGCTCACCGTGCAGCTCGGAAACGGGCGTCTCCCACGGCACCGGCACCGCGAACGGCACCCGGTACGGCTCCTCCACCCCCAGCCGGAAACCCCCGCCGATCTCGTACCGCTCGAACCCGGCGTAGCCCTCGTGCTCGCCCTCGTCGTGCTCCGCCTCGACACGGGCGACGAGTTCCAGCGTGACACGGTCGATGTCGTACGCCACGCTGCCACCGGTCAGCCGAACCGCCCCGCGCAGGGTCCCTCCCGGCAGGACGGCCCCCTCCTCCAGCAGCGTCTCCACCGTCGGCCCACCGACGCCGAGTGAACCGAGCAGTCGCTTGAACACCATCGAGGTGTTCCCTCCTTCGTTCCCGGATTACTGACGCATGCTCACTTCTACAGCACTGTAGAAAGCACGCGTTTCCAGCATAGGGAACGGCCTGGCCCGATCCCCCTCCGAGGGGCCGGGCCAGGCCGTTCTGACGATGTGTCAGCCATCACACACACGTTCAGCCGTCGTACATGTCCGGCCGTCGCGCACGTCGGCCGTGGGGCGTCACACCCTGACGCGGTCCCCCGACTCAGTCTCGGACTCGGTCCCCGTCCCGGACGCGGACGCGGCGCCCTGTCCCTGTCCCTGTCCTGGTACGAGCGTCCGCTGAAGGCTCTCGCCCTCGATGTCCAGGTTGGGCAGGGCGCGGTCGACGGCGCGCGGGAGCCACCAGGCGGCGCGGCCGAGCAGTGACATCACGGCCGGGACCAGTGCCATCCGGACGACGAACGCGTCCACGAGCACGCCCACGGCCAGTGCGAAGCCCATCGACTTGATGATCGGGTCGGGCATGAAGACGAAGCCGCCGAACACGGCCGTCATGATCAGCGCGGCGGCGGTCACGACGCGGGCGTTGTGGCCCATGCCGCTGACGGTCGCCTCCTGGGCGCTCGCGCCGTGGACGAATTCCTCGCGCATCCGGGAGACCAGGAAGACCTCGTAGTCCATGGCCAGCCCGAACAGGATGCCGATGAGCAGGATCGGCAGGAAGCTCACCAGCGGACCGGGGGTGTCGACGCCCAACAGGCTCGCGAAATTGCCCTGTTGGAAGATCGCCACCGTGATGCCGAAGGTGGCGCCGATGGTCAGGAGGAAGCCGAGCGCGGCCTTCACCGGGACCAGGAGCGAGCGGAAGACCAGCATCAGCAGCAGGATCGACAGGCCGACGACCAGCAGCAGATAGACCAGCATGGCGTCCGCGACCTTCTCGGAGACGTCGATGCCGACCGCCGTCGTGCCGGACAGCGCGACATCGGCGCCCGCCGCGCCCGGGACCTCGCCGATGTCCGCGACGCGGTCGCGGACCGCGTGCACGACCGCCTCGGTCGTCTCGTCGGTGGGACCGGCCTTGGGGATGACGGTGAGGAGCGCCGTGGTGCCCTGCTTGTTCAACTGCGGTGGTGCGACGGCGAGTACGTCCTTGGTGCCCTGGATGCGCGCGGCGGCCTCCTTCGCGGCGACGGCCGTGCTCGCGGCGTCGTCGCTCGAAACCACGGCTATCAGGCGGCCGTTGAAGCCGGGCCCGAATCCCTCGCTGGTCAGGTCGTACGCCTCGCGGGTCGCGGAGCCGGCGGCGGCGGTGCCCGCGTCGGGGAGCGCCAGGCGCATGTCGGCGGCGGGCAGGGCGAGCACGCCGAGGCCGACGATGCCGACGAGGAGGACCGGGACACGGAGCCGGGTGACGGTCCGGCCCCAGCGGAAACCGAACGCCCGGGGGGTGCCGGTGACTTCGGTGGAATCAGTGGAGTCGGTGGACTCGGTGGTCCCCGTCGTCTCGGAAGAGTTGGCGTCCTCCCCCGTGCGCCCCGCGTCGCGCTGCTTGCGGGGCAGTACGCGGCTGCCCGCGAACCCGAGCAGCGCCGGAAGCAGGGTGAGCGCGACCACGACGGCGACCGCGACCGTACCGGCGGCGGCCAGGCCCATCACGCTCAGGAACGGGATGTTGACGACGGTCAGCCCCGCCAGTGCGATGACCACGGTGGCGCCCGCGAAGACCACCGCCGAACCGGCCGTGCCGACCGCGCGGCCCGCCGCCTCCTCGGCGTCGACCCCCTCGGTCAGATACTGGCGGTAACGCGAAGTGATGAACAGCGAGTAGTCGATACCGACGGCCAGCCCCAGCATGAGGGCCAGGATCGGAGCCGTACTCGTGAGGTCGATCACGCTGCTCAGCGCGAACAGCCCGGCCATGCCCGCGCCGACGCCGACGAGCGCGTTCAGCAGGGTCATACCGGCCGCCACCAGCGAGCCGAAGGTGACGACGAGGACGCCCGCGGCGACCAGCACGCCGATCACCTCGGTGGAGCCCACCTCGACCTTGGCGGTGAGGACCTCGCCGCCGTGTTCGACGCGCAGCCCCTCGGCGTCCGCGCCGACCTTCTCGTACGCGGCGCGCTGCGCGTCGGTCACGTCGTCGGCGGCGTCCTCGAACTGCACCTGGACCAGGGCGTAGCGGCCGTCCTTCGAGACGGCACCGGCCTGGAACGGGTCCACCGCGCCGAGCACGCCGGGCACGGCGGCGGCCTCCTCCACCACCGGCGCGACGGCGGCCGGGGCGAGCTTCGCGCCCTCGGGCGCGGCGATGACTATGGTGCCGGTGGTGCCGCTGGCCTGCGGGAACTGCTTCTGGAGCGAGTCCATCGCACGCTGGGACTCGGTGCCGGGCATGGTGAACTTGTCGCTCGTCGGACCCATGAGGGTGACGGCGGCTCCGCCCAGCAGGGCGAGCAGGAGCAGCCAGACGGCGACGACGCGTTTGCGCCGCCGGAAGGAGAACCGGCCGAGCCGGTACAGCAGGGAAGCCATCGGAAAGGTTTCTCTTCTCGGTGGTCGGCTTGGGCAGGGGGTGTGCTGCGGGGGGCTGTGGTGCGGGGGGGCTGTGGTGCGGGGGGTCTGGTGCGGGTGCGCGCGGTGCGGGGTGGTGCGCGTACGGGGATACGGGGGTGCGGGCTCCCGTGTCCCGGTCAGTCGGGGTCGGGCCGCAGCGTGCGCAGCGCGCCGCGGATCAACTCGTCGCGCAGTTCCTGTTCCGGTACGTCGACGTCGCTGGCGCCCGTGATGAACACGGCCCCGAGGACCATGTACGCCGCGACGACGTCCCGCGCCCGCGTGGACCGGCCGGCGAGCGCGTCCAGGAGCCGGTCGACGGTGCCGGGAATGCTGCCGAGCGCCGGGTGCGCGGTCATGCCCGGGATGTCCTCGAAGAGGATCTTGATCTCGCGCCGGAAACGCATGGCGAGATCGACGTAACCGGTGACGGCGGCCTCGGCCGCCTCCTGCCCGTCGAGCCCGAGGAGCCGGGCGTCGAGCGCGGCGAGTCCTTCGCCGGCGGGGGTGAGCAGTTCGGTGAGGATCGCGTCCTTGCTGGTGAAGTGGTACAGCAGGGACGCCTTCGAGCAGCCCACGGCCGTGGCGATGTCGTGCAGGGACGTGCCCTCGTAGCCACGGGTGGCGAACAGCCGCAACGCCGATTCCAGGATGTGTCCGCGCAGGGCGGAGGCAGGACGTGCCATGCGTCCCACCATAACTGTCCGATCGGTCAGGTATGACGTCGGTCCGGGCGGGGCGGCTGGGAGGGCTGGTCGGAGGCGGGGCGAGCGGGGCGGGGTGCCGCCGGGCGGCGGCGCGGAGAGTGAGTGGTTCAGGACACGGGGCGGGTTACCTGGGGCGCGGTAATCGCAGACCTGAGGAAGGGCGGCGGACGCAAGCTCGTCGTGCGGTCCGCGTCACTCACCCGGAACGCGAACGTCATCTCGTACGACGGGAGTCCCATGTCCGGCACGACCACCGGCAGTACATCCACCGGCAGCACAACTACTGGCAGCACAACTACCTCCACCACAACTACCGCCATCACAACCACCGGGGGCACATCCACCGCTTCCCTGAGAAGCCTCACCGATCAACTCGCCGCGCTGCGGCCCCGCATGGAGGAGGTCAGCCGCGCCATCCACACGCGGCCCGAGCTGAAGTTCACCGAGTTCCACGCCGTGGAGGTGCTGACCGGCTGGCTCGCCGACGCGGGCTTCACCGTCGAGACCGGGGCGGGCGGGGTGGCGTCCGCGTTCGTGGCCGTGCACGAGGGGAGCACGCCCGGTCCGTACGTCGCCGTGCTCGCCGAGTACGACGCCCTGCCCGGCGTCGGGCACGGCTGCGGCCACAACCTCATCGCGGCCGGCGGCGCCGCCGCCGCGATCGCCGCCGCCCGCGCGCTGCCCGGCCACCCGGGGACGATCGCCGTCATCGGCACGCCCGGCGAGGAGATGGGCGGCGCCGGGAAGGTCCGGCTGGCCGACGCCGGGGTCTTCGACGGTGTCGACGCCGCGGTGATGTTCCATCCGGCGGACCGTTCGGCGACCACCCAGCGCGCGTTGGCCGCCGCGCATCTGCGGGCGGAGTTCACCGGCGTGAGCGCGCACGCCGCGAAAAGTCCTTGGGAGGGGCGCAGCGCGCTGGCCGCCGCCCAGCTCTTCCTCAACGCGCTCGATTCGATGCGGCAGTTCGTGCCGCCGACCGCCCGCATCCACGGGATCGTCTCGGACGGCGGAGCAGCCCCCAACGTGGTGCCCGCGCGGGCCGCGGTCGATTTCTACGTACGGGACAGCACGTCCGCCGCCGCCCGGGCGCTGGTCGAACGGGTCGGCGCGGCGGCGCGCGGGGCGGCGCTGGCCACCGGCACGGAGGCGGCAGTCTCGGAGACCGGCCCCCTGTACGCGGAACGCCGGGACAACAAGGTGCTCGCCGCCCGATTCGGCGCCACGGTACGGGCGTTGGGCGTGGAGATCGGGCCCGGCGGGCCCGACGAGCCGGCCGGTTCGTCGGACATCGGCAACCTCTCCCAACTGCTGCCGACCATCCATCCGTACGTGCAGACCGCCGCGTTCGGTACGCCCAGCCACTCCCACGCCATGCGGGACGCGTCGGTGACGGCCTTCGCGCACGGCAGGACCCGGATCGCGGCGACCGGGCTGGCCCGTGTGGTGGTGGACCTGGTCACGGACCCGGAGTTCCTGGCGGCGGCACGGGCGGAGTTCGAAGCGGCGCAGTTCGAAGCGGAGGAACTGGAAGCGGAGGAACTCGATGCGGCAGAGCTGGATGCGGAGGTGACCCGGGGGGCGGAGGGGTCCGGGGAGAGGGACGAGGCCGGGGGGACCGCTGCGGCAGGGAAGACCACCGGGAGCGGGGACCCGAGCGGTGCCCCGGACGGCGCTCGTACACTCCGGCCATGTCGGTCGTAGTCGTGCTGGAGGGGGCGGGGCCGGGTCGTTTCACGGTGGCGGTGTCGCCCCTCGCCGAACTGGCCGCGTGCCTGCACGTGCTCACCGCGCACGGACACGGTCACCACGCCGAGCACGCGCCCTGGGCCCAGGAGGTGGCCCGCACGGCGCCACCCGCCTTCCGGGCCGGGCTGCGGCGGTTCTCCCCGCTGTGGACGGCTCTGCGGTGGCGGGGGTTCTACGTGGGGCTGGAGCGGGCGGAGTGGACGCCGGTCACTTCACCGGAGACCGTTCCACCGCCGACCGCCCACACTCAGCCCATCCCGCAAGCTCCGTCGACCTCGCGCACCTCGCCACCCCCGCATGCCCCACCACCTCCGCATGCCCCACCAACCCCTCAGGACCCGCAGACCCCGTCGCCCGCCTCCCCTTCCGCCCTCTCCCCGCCGTCTCCCCTGTCCTCGCTGTCCCCGCTGTCACGCCTCACCGTCGACCAGTTCGCGGAACTCACCGCGTACTCCTGCGCCAGCGGCTACCGCGGCTACGCCTTCGACCGCGTCCTCCACGACCCGGCCCAGGCCGCCTCCCTGCGCCACGCCGCCTCCACGCTCCCCGAGCCGCACCTCGAACTCGCCGAGGCGCTGCTGCGCGACCCGGAAGCCTTACGCGCCGACGTCCTCGCCTTCCTCCGCCTGTGCCGCCCCGTCTTCTTCGCCGCGCTGTGGACCGAGACCAGACCTCATCTGGCGCTCGCCGCCCACCGCGTACGGCAGCGGCTCGCCGACGACGGCCCCGCGGCGGCGCTCGCGGCGCTCAGCCCGTCCAGCGTCCGGCTCACCGACCCGCCTCGCGTCGTCTTCGACAAGGTGCACCACGCGGTGATCTCCCCGGCCCGTACCCCGGTGCTCCTCGTCCCCACCCGCTACGGCGCCCCGCACCTGGTCGTGAAGAACGAACCGGGTCTGCCGCCGGTCGTGCACTTCCCGGTGGACGCGCAGGTCGTCGGCGTCACCCTGGCCCGCAGCCGCATGCTGGCGCTGACCGATCCCAGCCGCGTACGGCTCTGCCGGCTCATCGCCCGCCAGTCGATGACCACGGCGGACCTGGCCGACCGGCTGTCGATGACGCGCCCGCAGGTGTCACGCCACCTGCGGGCGCTGCGCGACCTCGGGCTGGTCCGTACGGAACGCAACGGCCGTTATGTCCACTACGGGCTCGACCTCGGCGCCGTCGAACGCATCGGCAGGGATGTCGCCACGGCGTTGCAGTACTAGGCGCTGTCCGGCGGTACGAGCGGGCGGGGGCGGCGGATTCCGGACAGGGCTTGGGCACTGCCCGGCGAAGCTTCCGGAGTGCGGCCCCCGCCCCCGGCGCGCCGGGGGCGATCTGTACGGTTCTCTCCTGAGACGGCGGCAAGCGGGCGTCAACAGGAGGTACGTGTCGTGATCGGCATCTCGGACATCGAAGCGGCGGCGCGCCTGATCGCCGGACATGTCGTGCGTACGCCCACGGTCCGGAGCCCCGGCCTGTCCGCGCTCCTCGGGGTGCCGGTCACCGCGAAGCTGGAGCTGTTGCAGCGCACGGGCTCGTTCAAGGCGCGCGGCGCGGCGGCGAAGCTGCTGTCGCTGAGCGAGGCGGACCGCGCCGCCGGCGTGGTGGCGGTGAGCGGCGGCAACCACGCGATCTCCGTCGCGGTCATGGCCGAATCGCTCGGTGTGAAGGCCACCGTCGTCATGGCGAAGTCCGCGCCCGCGCGCGCCGTCGAGATCGCCACGGCGGCCGGGGCCACGGTGCGGCTGACCGACACGATGGGCGACGCGTTCGCGCTGATGGCGCAGCTCCAGGCCGAGGGCCTGACCATGGTCCACCCCTTCGACGACACGGTGGTGGTCGCCGGACAGGGCACGGTCGGACTCGAACTCGCCGAGGACGCGGGCGCTACGGCCGACACGAGCGGTACGGACGGTACGGGCGGCACCGGCAACGCGGCCGGTACGGGCGCCGTCGGCGGCACGGGCGGCACGGGCGGCGGGATCACGGACGTCCTCGTCTCCATCGGCGGCGGCGCGCTGATCTCCGGCGTGGCCGCCGCGCTGCACGCGCGCATGCCCGGCGTCCGGGTCTGGGGTGTCGAGACCGAGGGCGCCCAGGCCATGTCCGAGGCGCTGGCCGCCGGTGGCCCGCTGCCGGTGCGGCTGTCCTCCATCGTCTCCACGCTGAGCGCGCCCACGGTCTCGCAGCTCACCTACGACCATGTCTCCGCCCTGGTCAGCGAGGTGATCGTGGTGTCGGACGCGGAGGCCGTCCAGGGCACCCTCGACCTCGCGAACCACGCGAAGGTCTGGGCCGAACCGGCCGCCGGCTGTCTCCTCCCGGCCGCCCGGCGCGTCCTGGAACGCGTCGGCGACGACGCCCGCCTCGGTCTCGTGCTGTGCGGCGGTAACGCGACGACCACGGACGTCATCTCCTGGGCGGACCGCTTCGGCCTGCGCTGACCGCCTGGCCCGACCGGCCGCCGGGCCAGGCCCGCCCAGCCGCACTGACGGCAGACGGCAGACGGCACTCAGGGCACTCAGGGCACCAACCAAGAACCCCCACGCCACACACCCGTGGGGGTTCTTTGCGTATCCGTATCTCGGCCGACCCGGATAGGCGAGCGCCCCCGGCGCACGTACTTTGCTGCCGATCCCCCCATGTACGGGGCCCACCCCCACGGGCCCGACTGTTCGCGGCGTCGTCCACGGCGGGTCGTCCCGACGTGACCGTGCGCCGCTCCCCCCACAAGGAGACATGTCATGCTCTCGTCAATCCGAAGAATCGCTGGGGCATCGGCCGTCGCGGCAGCCCTTCTCCTCGCGCTCCCCACGTCGGCCAACGCCGTCGAGAACAGTGACACCGCCCGTCCCGCCGCGGTGACCCAGGCCGCCGAGGCCACCGTCGCCGACCCCACCCCCTCGCCCCGCTTCGAGACCGGTGACCTCTCCGACCTCCCGCCCGTGGACGCCGACGAGCGTGCCGTCCGGGTACCGGCCTGGAGCTACCACATCACCGCGTCCTGCGCCGGTCGCGAAGGCGCGATACGCCAGGGCGCCAACTACTGGGGCAGCGGCACCGAGACGGCCTCCAGCGGCACCCCGGTCTCCTGTGTCGGCGGCTACGTCCAGGGCTGCGGCGCGGGCAATGTCGTGGGCTGCAACTGGGGCGCGGGCCAGCGCATCGAACTGTCCACCATGGTCGGCGACTTCGCCCTGCTCGCCGCCCACGAGTTCGGCCACAACTGGTACGGACACTCGGGCGAGGGCTGCGCCAGCTGGGCGAGCCAGTCCGATGTGATGCGCACGACCATGTGTGGCTGAGCAGCGCGCAGTAGAGCCGCAGAGCCGCAGAGCAGCAGGGCAGCGCGCAGTTGAGCCACAGAGCAGTAGAGCAGTAGAGCAGTAGAGCAGTAGAGCAGTAGAGCAGTAGAGCAGTTTGGCACTTGGCACTTGGCCGGTTCGCCGGCCCGCCGGATCAGAAGCCCGCCAGTTGAGGGACTGAGTGGACTGAGTGGACCGAGCGGCTGAGCGCCCGCTGAGGCGGGCCGACCACGTACGACGGTCGGCCCGCCTCTCGCCGCGCCCTCGCGTCTCGCCAAGTCGTCCTACGCGCCCGGCGGTTCAGCCCTGGCCGTCGCCCTCGCCGTGGTCGTACGCGGGCCGGACCCGTGCCACCTCGCGCGCCAGGCCCTGTCTGCTGGCGATACCGAGCTTGCGCATCGCCCGCGCCACATGCTGCTCCACCGTGCGTGGGGACAGATAGAGCGTCGCCGCGATCTCGCGGTTGGTGAGCCCGGCGGCCGCCAGCTCCGCGACCTCCCCCTCGCGCGGGGACATGCGCTCCGCGTACGAGGGCCGGCCCGGCGGCCGGCGGTGCGCGGCGGGCCGGTGGGCGCGCAGGGTCGCCCGTACGCGCGCGGCGTCCCAGACCGCGCCGAGAGCGGTCAACTCCGCCACACAGCGGGTGAGTTCCCCGACCGCCTCGTCCGCCTCCGCATCGCCGTCAACGCCGTCGCCACCCCCACCCCCACCCACGCCCTCGCCCCCACCCGCCACGAGCGCGCACCGGCCCGCGCCCTCCGCCATCAGCGCGCGGGCGTACGGATGCGGCAGCCCGGCGTACGCCACACCCGCCTGCCGGAACCACGCCCGCGCCGCCGCCGGTTCGCCGTCCGCCTCCGCCAGCAGGGCCCGGCACCAGAGCAGCGCGGCCGTCGCCGACGGAGCGTCCCGCCCGGTCAGCCCGGCGGCGAACTCGGCCACCGCCCGCCGCGCCTCCGCCCGCCGCCCCGCACCGGCCAGGGCCCCGACGACCCAGGGCGCCAACTCAGCGCCCCACACCCAGACCCCCTTCCCGCCGAGCCACGTCCAGGCGGCCGTCGCCGCGTCGGCGGCGGCCTCCGTCTCCTGCCGGGCCAGCAGCAGCCGGATACGGGCGCCCGCCGCCGTGGCCGCCACCGGGACCTCGCACGTCTCGTACACCTCGTACGCGTCACACGTCTCGTACGACGTGTCGCCCCCGCACGGGAGCCAGTCCCGTACCGCCGCCCAGTCGCCCCGCGCCAGCGCCAGCAGTGCCAGCACCACCCGGGCGTCGCTCGCGCTGCCGTCCTCGGCGACCAGCCCCGTGCACCGTTCGGCGAGGCCCTCCCAGCGGCCGGTCAGCCAGTCGCGGAACAGGGCCGTACCGCGTCCGACCCCTTCCAGGAAAGGCGCGCCGCTGCGCGCCGCCAGGTCGATGCCCTCCGTCAACAGGGCGTCCGCGCGCCGGTGGTGACCGAGATACACCGCGCCGTTCGCGGTGTTGCACAGCCCCCGCGCGACCTGTTGGCGTCCGGCCCGGTCCGGGCTGTCACGCGGCAGGCGAGCCACCAGCCGCCATGCCGCCGGATCGCCGGTGTTCATCAGGACGGTCGCCCGGCAGGCGGCGGCGGCCGTGCGCGCGGTGCCGTCCCCCGACGCGTCGGCCGCCGTCTGCGCGCGCTCCAGCCAGGTCAGGTTCTCCGCAAGGGAGGCCCCGGGGAAGAACGGGTTGGCCAGCGCCGCCATCGCCCGCGCGGCCAGCGCGGGCCGCCCGGCCCCCGCCAACTCGTCCGCCGCACAACGCAGTTCGGCACGCCCCTCCGCGAAGCGTCTTTTGCGGTTGTGCAGGAGCAGGCCCAGTTCGAGCCGTATCTCGCCCCGGTCGGCGGCGCGCAGCGCCGGGTCCTCGACGCTCCCGCGCAGCACGCGGACCGTCGCCTCGGACCGGCAACCCAGCACCGCGTCACGGGCGAGCGTCAGCGCCAGCCGCCCCCGCCGGTCCGGCGGCAGACCGCCCGCGTCCAGCGCCTCCTCCAGCAGCGCGACGGCGCCCTCGTCGTCGCGCACATCACCCCGCCGGTCACCTTGGCCCCCGTCCCGTCCGTCACCGCGTCCGTCACCCCGTCCGGCACCGGGCGCTTCGCAGTGGTCGCCGTCGTGATCCTCGTGTTCACCGCCGTGATCCTCGTAGTCGCCGCCCTGCCCGAGGCGTTCCGCCGCCCGCAGCCAGTCCTCCGTACGGCCACCGCACCGCCAGTGGCGGGCGATCCGCGCCCACGGCACCGGCTCCCGCGCGGCGAGCACCGCCGCCGCCCGGTCGTGCAGCCGCTCCCGCACCGGCCCCGGCAGTTGCGCGCGGAGCGCGGACGCGGCCAGCGGTACGGCGAACCCGTACCGGCCCTCGCCCGTCTCGCACAGCACCGAGCCCTCCAGCGCCGCGATCAGCGCCGTACGGCCGCTGTCCGCGCCGCAGCCCGCGACCTCCGCCAGGTCCTCGGCGCTCGCCGGCTCGTCCAGCACCGCAGCCGCGCGGACGACCGGGCGGTACGGCTCCGGCAGCGCGGCTGTCCGGTCCAGCACCAACTCCGCGAGCCTGACCGGCACTCCGGCCTCGTCCACGTCCCTGGCGGTGAAGCAATCCCGCGCGGGCCGCTCGGGATCACCGTCGGCGGCGGCGTCGCGCAGCATCCGCAGCAGGTCCACGACGACCTGCGGAACGCCGCCGGTGCGCTGCCGCAGCCGCGCCACGAACTCCTGCGGGCAGCGCTCCGCCCCCAGCGACTCCCCGGCCAGGCGCCGTACCCGCCGCTCGTCCAGCGGCTCAAGCCGGCGTCGTACGACGGACAGCCGCGCCGGATAGTCCACTGCCCGGCCCAACGGCAGCCCGGCGCGAGGCAGTTGCGAAGGCCGGTAGGTGAGCACCGCCGCGAAGGGCGTCGGCGGCCCGGTCAGCAGAGCGCGCAGCACGGCCAGACAGTCGTCGTCCGCGTGGTGGAGGTCCTCCGCGACGAGCAGCGCCGGACGGGCGGATGCGAGGAGCGCCTCCAGTGCCTGCGGGGCGGTGAGCCGTACGGCGGGCGAGCCCGGGGCGACCGCGACGGCGGGCACGGGCACGGGCGCGGGTACGGGTACGAGCCCGGCCGGACCGCCCCGGCCGTCCCGACCGCGCGCACCCTCCCAACCACCCCGACCGCCCCGACCGCCCCGACCATCCGAACCGCCCGAACCTTCGAGACCGTCAGAACCGTCAGGGCCGTCCGGACCGGCGACCGAGAAGCCGCCCGTCGCCCGGAAGGTGACCACCACCTTCTCCACCGCCCGCACCCCGGGCGAGTCCAGCAGCCGGCGCACCCGTCTGCTCTTGCCCATCCCGGCGTCGCCCTCGACGAGCACCAGCGCGGGCTCCCGCCCGGCCCCGGACAGCGCGCGCGTCACGCACCTCTCCCACGACTGTTCACGCTCACCCACGAAGGGCGCCTCCTCACGGTCGGGTTCGCCGTCGCTCTCGCGGCCGTGTTCGCTGCCTATCACGCCTCGGCATGTACAGAACAGACAGCACCCGGCCAGCTCCGCCCCGGACCCGCCGTCGTCCCAACACCCGTCCCACCGCCACCGCGCACCGCTGCCGCGTACGCCGCTGGGGCACCCGGCCGCCATACGCAGATGTGCGCGAATTCCTGGAACTCGTACGAGGGAATCCCGTTCCACTTTCTGACCAAGAGCCGTCCACGGGTGATTTCGTGCCGAATTCTGGTCGTTGGTAGGAGCAGTGAAGCGGAAAGCTCCTGCTCGCTCGCGTCCGGATCCGGTGTGCCGCCACTGCGGGACGTGCGGGGGCCACGTGCCCGGACGGCGACACCCACCTCAGTCCTTGGAGCCACCCTGTGTCTGTGCCCACCAACGCCACGCTTTCCATCCCGGTCCAGTCCGCCGACGGAGCGGCCGACGGCGCCGGGCAGTGCGCGGAGGCCGTCGAACACGACCTGACCTTCGGCGGTTTCCGCTACACCTGCCGGGTCGCCGGCCGGGGCCGGACCGACACCGAACCCGTCGTCATCCTCGGCGGGTCGTCCCAGGACCGCTACTCCTGGCAGCGGCACGAGAAGTGGCTCACGCCTCTGACCTCGGTCATCACCGTCGATCTGCCCGGGTACGGGACGGCCGACTTCCTGCCCGCGAGGTACGGCGTCGACTTCCTCGCCGCCGCCGTACGCCACGCCCTGGAGGAACTCCGGGTCCCCCGCGTCAACCTGGTCGCCGCCTGTTACGGCGGGGCCGTCGGCGTACGGTTCGCCCAGCACTACCCCCACCATCTGGCCCGGCTGATGCTGGTCGGGATGACCACCGTCATCCCCGCCGACTACGCGGCGGCCATGGAACGCTGGGACGGCATGATCCGGCGCGGGGAGACCGAGCCCATCGCCCGCGAACTGGCCGACCGGTTCATGTCGCCTCCCGGCACCGGTCACGTACGCAAGAAGGCCGCCGTCGCCCGGCTCGTCTACCAGCAGATCGCCACCCAGAGCCCGGAGCAGCTGCGTATGTCGGCGGAGCACAACTCCCGGCTGATGCGGCACGAGTGGTACCGCCCGGAACCGGTCCCCGCCCTCCCCAGCCTGGTCGTCACCGGCGAGCACGACACCCTCACCACGCCCGCGATGGGCCGGGTGATGGCCGCGTGCCTGCCGGAGGCCCGGTTCATGACGGTCGAGGAGACGGACCACCTCGCCCCGGTGGAACGTATCGCCGACTTCGCCGATCTGATGGCCCGCTTCTGCACGGACCGCCCGCTGGAGGGGCTGCCCTACGCCACCGAGCCGGAGGTGTTCGGCACACCCCGGCCGGTATAGTGCGAAGATCGTGCAACTCGGTTAAATGGGGGACGACATGGCACTGTTCGGCAACGCGCACACGATCAATCCGGCCACCGCGCAGCAGGACTACGCACGGCTGCTGGGCCAGGGCGAACAGGTGCACGCCGCCTACCAGTTGGTCCGGGACTCGATCCTCTTCACCGACCGGCGGCTGATCCTGGTCGACAAGCAGGGGATAACCGGCAAGAAGACCGAGTACCACTCGATTCCGTACCGGAGCATCACGCACTTCGCCGTGGAGACGGCCGGTACCTTCGATCTCGACGCGGAGCTGAAGATCTGGCTCTCCGGTGCCACGGTGCCGATCCAGAAGACCTTCACGAAGGGTGTCGACATCTACGAGGTGCAGGCCATCCTCACGCAGTTCGCGGCACGCTAGCCGGACGGGGCGAGACAGGGCGGACACAGGGCGGGGCCGGGCGGGCGGGGTCGAGCGGACTGGGGCGGGGCGGGCCGACTCCGGCAGGCCCTCCCCGCCATGTCATGTGACCTGGATCACATCAACTCCATGTCCCTGCAAAGTGCGTGAACATCGGATGTATACCCATCAGGTGGCCTTTCCCGACCTCCCCTTCACGCTGGCACCATGACGGACATGGGAGCCGGACCCGCACTCCGCCTCGTGCGCACGGCGGTGTTCGCCGCCGTGTGCGTCCTGGTGTCCGGGCTCGGCCACGCCCTGTCGTCCGGCGGCTCGCTGCCGCCGCGTGTACTCGCGCTCGCGTTCGTGCCGATGTGCGGCGCGGGCTGGTTACTCTCCCGGAGGGAACGGGGCGGCGGCGTCATCGTCGGCGCGAGCGCCGCCGGACAGCTCCTGCTGCACACCGTGTTCGGCGGCCTGCACCCCCGGCCGCACGGCGGCCACGCCGGACACATCACCGGCCACCGGGCCGCCGAGGACCAGATGTCCCACGAGGCGTTCGGTGAACTCCTCAGCACGAAGGGGCTGTTGGGGCTGCTCGACAGCTCGGGCCTCACCTCGGGCATGGTCACCGCCCACCTTCTCGCGGGGCTGGTGTGCGGCTGGTGGCTGTGGCGCGGCGACCGCGCGTTCGTACGGCTGATGGGCGTACTCGCCCTGTTCGCGGGCCGGTTGGCGTACGAGTTCGCCCTCCGGCGGCTGCGCCTCGTACGCGAGGTGCTCAGCGGCGGCGGCCCCGCGCACCTCCCGGTACTCCCCTCCCCGGTCGCGTACCGGCCGATCCGGCCCCCGGCCCAACTCCCGGCCCCGCACGTCGTGTCACGGCGCGGGCCGCCACTCCTTCCGTCCTGAGCGCTTTCCCCCTCCCGGCATGCCCGCGTGCGCCCGTGCGCCCGCACGCCCGCGTACGCGCGTGCCGCCGCTCCGACTCACGGGCCACGACGCCCGGACGCGAAGGACTTCTCGTGACAACTGCCGCGCCGCACACACCCGTGCCCACACGCATACCCCCCAGCCCCCTGGCTCCCACCCACATACATCCGACCTCCGTACGCCACATCCCCGAACGGCCCACCTCCGAACGACGCATCCCCGAACGCCCCCTGGGCACCGCCGGCACCGCCGATGACGCCGAGATCACCGCATGGGCCCTGGCCGCCGGTCTCGGCGACCGGCGGGCGGCCGAACTCTTCGTGCGGGCCACGTACGACGACGTACGCCGCTTCGTCGCCCACCTCAGCGCCGACATGCGCGGCGCCGACGACCTCACGCAGGAGACCTATCTGCGGGCACTGGCGAGTCTCGCGCGGTTCGCGGGGCGTTCCTGCGCGCGCGTCTGGCTGCTGGCCATCGCGCGCCGGGTGGTCGTGGACCGCTACCGGCGCGCGGCGGTACGGCCCCGGATCGCCGACACCGCGGACTGGGTGACCGCCGCGGACCGGGCCCAGCCGCGCCATCTGCCCGGCTTCGAGGAGTCGGTGGCACTCGCCGACGCGCTGACCGCGATGGACCCGGGCCGGCGGCAGGCGTTCGTACTGACCCGGCTGCTCGGGCTCTCCTACATGGAGGCCGCCGACACACTGGGCTGCCCGGTGGGCACGATACGGTCCCGGGTCGCACGGGCCCGGCGCGATCTCGCGGCGGTGTGGAAACCGGACGGGGGCGAAGGCGCGGCCGAGTGCTCGGACCGGGGCGGCGCGGGCGGCGGGACAACGGAGGAGACGGCGCCGGTCACCGCCGTGGCACTCGCCGTGTGACGTCCCACCCGTGAGGGCGGCCCGGCGCGGGCGGTGAGACCCGGTTCAACCGGTCAACTCGCCGCCCGCGCGTGCCCGTTCCCACCGGGCCTGGCCGCCCCTCGTCCCCGCTCCCTCACTCCCGCCCCTCATCCCCGCCCGTCGGCCCCGTCGGCGGTCTTCATCACCGGACGCACCGTCGTCGCCGCGCTCCACGCCCGGTGCTGCGCCAGCTCGGCCGTCTCCGCCTCGGCGAGGACCATGCCGGTGCAGCCGCGCTGGTCGTGCACGTGCGGCACGGCGTCGCCCGGCGCCCGCACCGGGTACCAACTCACCTCGCCGGGAAAGGCGTCGAGCCCGTCGAGGCCGTCCCACCGTTCCAGGACACCGGGCTCGTCCGCGTACACGAGCACGAACGCGACGGCCGGACCCACCGGTCGCAGCGGCGCGTCCAGAAGGGCGGGGCGACGGCCGAGCGTGACGTCGACCAGGGCCTCGTACACGTTGACGTCCAGCGTCCGGCACATCGCCTCGGCGACGAGGGCGCCGCCGATACGGCGGTTGATCTCGACCAGTTCCGGGCCGCGCCGGGTGAGGACGAACTCGACGTGCGCGAAGCCCTGGTCGTGCCCGGCCGCCGCGAGCACGTCGCCCACCCACCGCTCGATCGCCGCCAGTCGACCGTCGGGGAGCGCCACAGGGAAGGCGGCGGCCTCCTCGCGCACGGCGGGCCGGCGCGAGGTCTGCCGGCTCAGTACGCCCAGCAGCCGTGTACGCCCCTCCCAGCTCAGGGTCTCCGCGCTGTAGAGGGGACCGGCGAGGAAGGGTTCGGCGAACAGCCGGCCGTTCAGCCCGCCGGGCGCCTGCGCGCGCTCGGCGGCCTCGGCGAGCGCGAGGTCCAGAGCCGGTTCGTCGGGCACGATCCACACGTCGCGCGACGAGGTCCCGGCGGACACCTTCAGCACGGCGGGCAGCCCGACGGCCTCGCGTATCAACTGCGCACTGTCCGAACGGGGTTCGACCACGACCGACGTCCCGGCGCTCAACCCGGCCCGGTGCAGCGTGTCCCGTACCCGCGCCTTGTCACGGAGAAGTCTTACGGCCTCCGGATCGGGACCCGGCAACCCGAGTTCCTGTGCGAGTTCGGCCGCGGGCAGGCTCCAGGTGTCGGTGGAGTTGATCAGCCCGGCGAGGTCGGGCAGCCGCGCGAGGGCGCCGCGGACGGCGGCGGGGTCGAAGGTGTCGACGTCCACGACCTCCAGTCCGCCGGCGGGTCCGTCGGGGGAAGCGTCGGCGGAGCCGGCCGTGGCCAGTTCGTGGCGGTAGACGCTCCGGTCGCCGGTCAGCAGGACGAGGCGGTGCCCGGCGGCGCGGGCGGCCTCGGCCGTACGCGCGAGACCGAAGGAGAGTGCTTCCAGGGCGGCGATGGTCATCGGGTGGCCTCGCTCTCGGCGGCGACGACGGCATCCGGCGCCGCCACCGTGCCCGACGGAAGGACGGCGTCGGGCGGGACGACGGTGTCGGGCGGCACTGCGGCGTTCGGCGGGGCGGGTCGGCCGGCCCACTCCATCACGGCCCAGGGCGGGCGCAGTTCGGCGAGGTCGTCGATGCGTTCCGGCCGCAGCGTGCCCGGGTCGGACGCCTCGGCGTGCCGGGCGAACACCCGCTCGGCGTAACGGTGTCCGGTGTCCGCGCCGAGCACCAGATGCGTGCGGTGCGGATCGCGCGCCGCCTCCCAGGCCGCGACGAGATGCGCGGCGCCGGTGGACAGCCCCGCGAACACCGCGTGCTGCCGCAGCAGCGCGACCGAACCGGCCATGGCGTGCCGGAAGTCGAGCCAGTGCACGGTGTCGTACAGCTCGTGGCGCACGTTCCCGAACGGGATCGAACTGCCGATGCCCGCGATGATCGCCTCCGGATCGCTGAACCCCTCGCTGCCGAACGTGACGCTGCCGAAGGGCTGGATGCCCACCAGCCGTACGGTGCGCCCCTCGTCCCGGCGCTCCTCGCGGAGCGCGCGGGTCAGCCCGCCGGTCGACGCGCCCGTCCCGACGGTGCCGACGACGGTCAGGTCAGCACCGGGCAGCGCGGCGCTCGCGAGGGCGGCCAGTTCGCGGTAACCGGCGTGGTGCACCCCGTCGTGGTACTGCCGCATCCAGTGGAAGTCCGGCCGTGAGTCGAGGAGTTGGCGTACGTGCAGCACCCGCCGCTCCTGGTCGAGGCGCAGGCTCCGGGACGGCGGCATCTGGTCGACGGTCGCGCCGAGGACCTCCAACTGGGCGCGCATCGTGGCGTCCACGGTGGTCGACGCCACGATGTGGCAGCGCAGCCCGTAGCGGTGGCAGGCCATCGCCAGTGCGAGGGCGTAGATACCGCTGGAGCTGTCCACGAGGGTCTGGCCGGGCACGATCCGGCCGCGTTCGAGCAGTTCACGTACGGCGCCGAGCGCCGCGTACACCTTCATCGTCTCGAAGCGGGCGAGGACGACGTTCTCGGAGAGGCGCAGGAAGGCGGGGGCCTTGACGGCGTCCGTGATGTGGTCGTGCACGGGGACCGAGAGGCGGGGGACGCGGGGGGTGGTGGGGCTGAGCTGGGGCATGGCGTACGGGTCCTCCAGGGCGGTGGAGCGTGACGTACGGGCATCGGACGGGCCGGCGGCGGGTGCCGGGGGGCGTGGTGGGCCGCGTCCCCAAAGGCCGTACGGGGAGGTCACTTCCGCACACCCCGGACGATCAGCCGGCGCGAGGTCTGGTCGTAGGGGCCGCCGTCGAAGTCCCCGAAGCACTCGACGTCGGCGAACCCGGCGGCCAGGAACAGGTCGTGCAGTTCGGCGGCGCTGTAGAGGAACGACCTGATGGACGCGGTGCGGGCGGTCGATCCGCGTACGAGCGTCCAGTCGGTGCGCAGCCGGCGCCAGCTGTCGAGGACGGTGTCGCGCTGCACGACGTACGAACCGTCCGGCAGGTCCACAGCCTGTGGACGGCCGATCCAGCCCGCGAGGACCTCCTTGCCCATGACATCGACCAGCAGCCGGCCGCCCGGTGCCAGGCTGCGCCACGCGTTGCGCAGGACCTGGAGGTTGTCGTCCGGGTTCTCGAAGTAGCCGAAGGAGGTGAAGACGTTGAGGATCACGTCGTAGGAGTCGGGGGCGACGTAGGTGAGCATGTCCGCGCGTACGAGTTCGACGTCCGCCGCGCCCGCCTCCCGGCACGCGGTCCCGGCGCGCTCCAGCATGGCGGGGCTGAGGTCGACGCCGGTGACCCGGTGGCCGCGCGCGGCGAGGGGGACGAGGAAGAGGCCGGGGCCGCAGCAGAGATCGAGAATCCGGGAGCCGGGCGGGAAGTCCAACAGGGAGGCGGTGCCGACGAGTTCGGCGACGGTCTCGGCGCGGGCACCGGAGAACATGGCGGGGGCGAAGTCGACCCACAGACTGTCGTCGTCGTACCAGGTGTCGCTCGCCACGGTCGGCCTCCGGTGTTGGTGGGGTACGTGTGCGTCCTGATGAGTTGTCGCGACGTGCCGGGCCCGAGTTCCCGGAACACGCCAATTGGCGGGGAACCGAGCCGCGCGCGCCATGCGTTCTCCCCACGAACGCACGAACGCACGAACGCACGAACGCACGAACACGCGAACGCACGACGGGGGCGCGGGGCAGGGCACGGGGCGCTCGGCACTCGGTGCCCGCGTCGCGCGACCGGAACGGAAGGAGGCGCGGTGCTCGATCTGGTCCCGGGCGGGAACCTGACCCTGCCGGACGCCGCCGGCCCGCTCGCCCTCCGGGTGCCGGGCCCCTTCGACCTGTCCGTCCTGATCACCGGCGACGGCGGACAGGTCTCCGGGGACGGCGACTTCGTCTTCTACAACCAGCCGTCGGCGCCGGGCGCGACCCTCCGGGGAGACACGGTCACCCTGGACATGGGCCGGCTGCGGGCCGGCGCGAGCCGGGTCACGGTGGTGGTGAGCCCCGCCGACCCGGCGGTACCGCTCGGCCGGCTGCCGGTGCCCGCGCTGTCCGTGACGGGAAGCGCGGGCCGCTCCCTGGCGCGGTTCACCCCGCCGCGCCCGACGCACGAGACCGTCCTGCTGCTCGCGGAGGTCTACCGCCGGGGCGGCGGCTGGAAACTCCGGGCCCTGGGCCAGGGGTACGCGGACGGACTGGCCGGGATCGCACGGGACTTCGGCATCGCCGTCACCGAGGACGACGACCCCTTCACCGCCCTCGTCAACGCCGAACGCGCCCGCTCAGGCGCCCCGCCCGTCACCCCGGACCCCGCGCTCACGGCCGCCGCCGAGGCCCACTGCGCGGGGATGGCCGCCCGGGGCAGCCTCGGCCCGGCACCGGGCACCTCGCTGTACCAGCGGATCACGGACCGGGGCCACCGCTATCTGACCGTCGCCGAGCACCTGGTCTCCGGCCCCCGTACCGAGGCGGACTTCCTCACCTACTGCCTGGGCGACCCCCGTACGGCCGCCACCGTGCGCGACCCCGCCCTCACCCGCGTCGGCCTCGCCCACGCCCCGGCCCCCGGCGGCGACATCTTCTGGACGGCTGTCTGGACCCGCCCCCTGACCCCGGACGGCCTGACGGCGGTCACCGCCGAGGTCCTCGCCCGCACCAACGCCGAACGCCGGGCGGCCGGCCTGCGCCCCCTGTCCCCCGACCCGCACCTGACCACGGCCGCCCAGTCCCACAGCGACGCCATGGTCACGCGCGGCTTCTACTCCCACACGTCCCCGGAGGGCCGACAGCCCTGGGACCGCGCGCGGTCGGCGGGCAGCGGGCACCGCGCCGTCGGCGAGAACATCGCCTGCGGCCAGCGCTCGGCGGCCGAGGTGGTCCAGGGCTGGATGAACAGCCCCGGCCACCGCGCCAACATCCTCACCCCCGGCTTCACCCACCTCGGCGTCGGCCTGCGCGACGGCGGCGAACTCGCCCTGTACTGGACCCAGCTCTTCGGCGGGTCGGGCTAGAACGGGACGCGACCACGCGCAAACGCCGAACTCGGCCCGCCTGTCCACGCCTGCGGACTCCGCCGTGTCACCAGTCGCGTTCGGCGAGTGCTTCCTCCAGGTCCGCGTCCGGGAAGCCGTACGCCGTCGCGATGAAGTGGAAGTCCCCGGCTATCTCGTCGCGCGCCATCGTCTCGATCTCGCTCCCCGCCGCCCAGAACTCCTCCTGGAGACGGTTGAACTCCTCCGTCGCCGCGTTCGTGAGCACGTACAGCGCCGTCAGGTCCTGGGGGCGTGCCGCCTCGACGCGTGCGCACAGCCGCAGCAGGATCTCCCGGCCCTTGTCGAGAAGAGGGTCCGGGAAATACGTGTCCGGGTAGAGCCCCCGCAGAAACGCGTGGCCCGTCACCTGCTGATTCGTCACCGGCATGGCGATCCTCATCCCCCTCGAAGAGCCGATGTGCCGATCATGCACCACGGGTCTGACAACGGGCCGGGCACGCGTCGCCGCCCCACGGCGTCACGGGTCTTACGGTCCCGTGACATGCCGTCGCCGGTACCGGACGTGTGGTGATCGTCGGCCTAGCGTGGCGGGCATGCGTGTACTTGTCACCGGCGGAGCCGGGTTCATCGGGTCGCAGGTCGCGGCCGCTCTCGTCTCGCGCGGACACGACGTGGTCGTGTTCGACGCGATGCTGCCCTCCGCGCACGGCGGCGCCCCGCCCCGGCCGGTGCGCGACGGCGAGCGGCTGGTCGTCGGGGACGTACGGGACCGGGACGCCGTCGACCGGGCGCTCCGGGGCGTCGACGCCGTCTGCCACCAGGCCGCCATGGTCGGCCTCGGCAAGGACTTCGCCGACGCCCCCGCGTACGTGGGGTGCAACGACCTCGGCACGGCCGTGCTGCTCGCCGCCATGGCCGAGGCGCGGGTGGGTCCGCTGGTGCTCGCCGGGTCGATGGTCGTGTACGGCGAGGGGCGCTACGACTGTCCGCGCCACGGTACGGTCCGGCCGGGCCCGCGCGCGGTCGCCGATCTGGAGGCGGGCCGGTTCGAGCCCCACTGCCCGGTCTGCGGTGCGGAGTTGACGCCCGGCCTGGTGGCGGAGGACGCGCCGGCCGATCCCCGGAACGTGTACGCGGCGACAAAGCTCACCCAGGAGCACCTGGCCGCGTCATGGGCGCGGGCCACGGGCGGGCGGGCCGTGTCGCTGCGGTACCACAACGTGTACGGGCCGGGGATGCCCCGCGACACCCCGTACGCGGGGGTCGCCTCCTTCTTCCGGTCCGCGCTCGCACGCGGCGAGGCGCCCCGGGTGTACGAGGACGGGCGCCAGCGGCGGGACTTCGTGCATGTACGGGACGTCGCCGCCGCCAATGTGGCCGCGCTCGGCGTCCTCGCCGCGACGAGGACGCCCGGATTCACCGCGTACAACACCGGCAGCGGCGACCCGCACACCATCGGCGAGATGGCGGGCGCGCTCGCGGCGGCGCACGGCGGGCCCGCGCCCGTCGTGACCGGTGAGTACCGCCTCGGCGACGTACGCCATGTGACGGCCGACTCGCGGGCGCTGCGCGACGAGTTGGGGTGGAAGCCGGAGGTCGGGTTCGCCGAGGGCATGGCGGAGTTCGCGACGGCCCCGCTGCGTGAGCCGGGGCACTGACCGCGGGCGCCCGAACGGGCCCCGCGTACGCGGATGCCGTAGCGTCGCGTCGCACGCCGGCCGGCCACCGGACCGGGCCTACCCGCGCGGGTGCCCGGAGCGCGACGCGTGGTCGGCCGGCCTCGCCTGAAGATCCGGGTACGGCGTCGCCGCCGGTACGTCACCGCCGCCGCGTACGGCCTCCGCGACCGCGACCGCCGCGTGGAGCGCGGCGCGGTAGGGCAGGGAGCCCGTACTCACGCGGCGTACGCCCCACTCGGCCAGTTCGGCGGGCGACCGGCCCGGGATCGCGAGGACGTTGAGGGGGACGGGAACGGCCGAGGTCAGTTCGCGCAGCACGGCGGGGTCGGTGGCGCCGGGCACGAACACGCCGTCCGCGCCCGCCTCGACGTAGCGCGCGGCGCGTTCCAGCGTCGCGCGCACGGTGGCGTCCTGGCCGAGCCAGTACGTGTCGGCGCGCGCGTTGACGAACACCTCCGGGCAGCGCCGCTTCACCGCCGCGACCTTCGCGGCGTGCGCGGCGGGGTCGATCAGCGTCTCGGCGGTGCTGTCCTCGATGTTGACGCCGACGACACCTTCGGCCGTGAGGGCGGCGACGTACGCGGCGACCTCGTCCGGGTCGTCCGCGTACCCGTCCTCGATGTCCACGCTCACATGGACCGGCAGCGGGGCCAGCGCGCGGGCCAGGGCGAGGCTCGCCTCGCGCGTCGACCGTCCGCCGTCCGGGCGGCCGAGTCCGGAGGCGACGCCGAAGCTGGTGGTGCCGACCGCCGCGAACCCGGCCCCGGCGAAGGCGAGGGCCGAGGCGATGTCCCAGGCGTTGGGCAGCACCAACGGCAGCTTCTGGTGGTGCAGTTCACGGAAGTCGGGGAGCGGGGAGGGGGACGGGGTCGGGGGCGTGGAGGCCGTCCGGGGCGTCGGCGGCGTGGGAGGCGTCATGGACGAACCGTACGGAGCGGGCACGGCACCCCGCCGCCCCGGCGCGCCCGCGCTCACGCCACGGCGGGGAGCGTCACCTCGAAGCAGCAGCCGCCCGTGACGTTACGGACCGCCGCACGCCCCTCGTGGGCCTCGACGATGCCGCGCACGATCGCCAGTCCGAGGCCCGCCCCGGCCGGGGGCGTACGGGCGTCGCTGCCGCGCCAGCCCGTGTCGAACACACGCGGCAGGTCATCCTCCGGGATGCCGCCGCAACCGTCGGTCACCGACAGCACGACCCCGCCCTCGGCGTGACGTGCGGCGACGGCGACCGTTCCGTCGGCCGGGGTCCGGCGGATGGCGTTGACCAGCAGATTGCCGAGTACACGGCTCATCTCCTTGCTGTCGACCTCGACGGGTACGGCGTCGATACGGTCCCCCACGAGCCGGACACCCCGTTCGCGCGCCAGCGGGTCGGCACCGGCCAGGGCGTCGCCGACCAGGTCGTACACGGAGACGCGGGTGGGGCTCAGGATGAGCGATCCCGCGTGGATACGGGAGAGTTCGAAGAGATCGCCGACCATGCCGTTCATCCGCTCGACCTCGGTGCGGATCTGCCGGAGGTAGCGCGGGGAGTCGACGGCCATGCCGTCCTCCAGCGCCTCCGACATGGCGCGGAGCCCGGCGAGCGGGGTGCGGAGGTCGTGGGAGATCCACGCGACGAGTTCGCGCCGGGAGGTCTCCAGGGCGCGCTCCCGTGCGCGCGAGCTGTCGAGTTTGGCACTGGTGGCCGCCAACTCGCGTGTGAGCGCCTCAAGTTCGGCGGTCGCGGGGGCGGCGGGCGCGGCGAACACGCCGCCGTCGCCGAACGACCTTGCGGCGAGGGTCAGTTCGCGGCTGCGGGCGACCATCCACCGTCCGAGGAGAACGGCCGTGAGGAGGGAGACGACGGCGGCCATGGCGACGACCGTGGTGACGACGGTGAGATCGTGCGGCGACAGGAACATCGCCCAGGCGACGGCGAGCGTCCCGGCGAACATGGCGGTGACCCCGACCGCGGCCACGACAGTGACGGACACGACGAGCGACCGGTGCCGGAACAGGCGCAGGGCGAGGGCCCCGAGGAGCCCCGCGGCGGCGGCGCCGAGGAACGCGATGAGAGCGATGAGGAGCGTGTCGTTCACGGTCGGCCGCCGGGTGTCGTGGGGTGGGTGGGGAATGGGGCGGGGGCGGAGCCGTCGTCCTGGCGTGGGGACGGGCGGCGCGACGGGGAAGGCGGCGGCAGGGGGTGCGCGGATCCGGCCGACCTGCTCGCCGGAGCGTCGTCGGCGGGTGCCGCCCCCGCCCCCGCCGACGATACGGGCCCGCCGCCCACAGCCCCGGCCCCGCCGAACCCGCCGGACTCACCCGACTCACCGGCCGAGCCGAGCTCCCGCAACGCGCCGAACCCGGCTCCGGGCACAGCCGGTTCGGCCGTACCGGCGGCGGGTGCCGCCCCGGCCTCCGCAGACGATACGGGCCCGCCGCCCACGGCCCCGGCCCCGCCGAACCTGCCGGACTCACCCGACTCACCGGCCGGGCCGAGCTCCCGCAACGCGCCGAACCCGGCTCCGGGCACAGCCGGTTCGGCCGTACCGGCGGCGGGTGCCGCCCCGGCCTCCGCAGACGATACGGGCCCGCCGCCCACGGCCCCGGCCCCGCCGAACCTGCCGGACTCACCCGACTCACCGGCCGGGCCGAGCTCCCGCAACGCGCCGAACCCGGCTCCGGGCACGGCCGGTTCGGCGGAATTGGTGGCGACGGCCTCGTCCCCGCCGCGCCCGGAGCCGGGGGCGGACCGCCCGGACGGGGGCGGCCACTCGGCGGTGTGCGGTGAGCCCTCGGCGGTGGGCGGCTGCTCCGTGCTCGCGAAGCGGTATCCCACCCCCCACACCGTCTGGATCAACCGAGGGCTGGCCGGGTCGTGTTCGACCTTGGCGCGGAGGCGGCGGACATGCACGGTGACCGTCGACAGGTCGCCGAAGTCCCAGCCCCAGACCTCGCGCATCAGCTCCTCCCGCGAGAACGCCCGAGCCGGGTGCCGCAGGAAGAACGCCAGCAGGTCGAACTCCCGCAGGGTGAGCGCCAGTTCGGCGCCCTCGCGGGTGGCGCGGCGGGCCGCCGGGTCCAGGGTGAGCCCCGCCGTCCGCAGTACGTCGCCCGCCGGTGACGTCCCGGGGGCGGGCACCGTCGCCCGCGCCCGGCGCAGCACCGACCCCACGCGCAGCACCAACTCCCGTGGGCTGAAGGGCTTCGTGACGTAGTCGTCCGCGCCCGTCTCCAGGCCCAGTACCCGGTCCTCCTCGTCCCCGCGCGCCGTCAGCATGATCACCGGCACCGGGCCGCCGCCCAGCCGGCGCATCCGGCGGCAGACCTCGAACCCGTCCATACCGGGCAGCATCAAGTCCAGGACCACCAAGTCCGGCCGCCGACGGGCGAATTGGGCGAGCGCCGACGGGCCGTCGGGGGCGCGCTCGACGTCGTGACCGGCCCGGTCCAGATAGCCGGCGACGACCTCGGCCACGGTCGGGTCGTCGTCCACGACGAGCACATGGGCCGGCGCTTGCCCCGGCGCGCCGAGCCCGTCGGCCGCACCCCGCGCACCCCGTGCGTCGCGCGCTCCGCCTGCACCCCGTGCATCGCCTGCACCGGGTTCGCGCAGTTCAGGTGATTGACCGGAGTCACCGAATTCACCGGGTCCGTCAGGGGCGTCGAGGGCGTCGTTCCGCATGCGTCCAGCCTCGCACTCCGGACCGCCGAAGGGCGTGGCGCCGTCCCGGACCGGCCGGACGTCCGTGTTTCGTAAGGTCCAGAAGTCCGGTATGCGGCTTTATGGTCCGTAGGGTGAGCGCCGTGACCCACTTCGCTGACCTCACCGCCGATGTCGTACTGCCCTGCCTGGACGAGGCAGCCGCACTGCCCTGGGTGCTGGACCGCATCCCCCTCGGCTGGCGCGCGATCGTCGTCGACAACGGCTCCACGGACGGATCGGCCGACGTCGCACGCTCGTTCGGCGCGACAGTTGTGCAGGAACCCCGGCGCGGTTTCGGTGCCGCCTGCCACGCGGGCCTCCTCGCGTCGGACGCCGAGTACGTGTGCTTCTGTGACTGCGACGCCTCCCTCGACCCCGGGCTGCTTCCCGATTTCGTCCGCCAAGTCGCGCTCGGACAAACCGACTTGATGCTCGGCCGCCGTCGCCCGGAGGGGCGCGGAGCCTGGCCCGCACACGCCCGCGCCGGGAACCTCGCGCTCTCCCGCATGCTGCGCCGCCGCACCGGTGTCCGCCTCCACGACCTCGGCCCGCTGCGCGCCGCCCGCCGCGCGGACCTGCTGGCGCTCGGCCTGACCGACCGGCGCAGCGGCTATCCGCTGGAGATGGTGGTGCGGGCGGCCGACGCCGGACTGACGGTGACCGAGACGGATGTGCCGTACCGGCCGCGTACGGGAAAGTCCAAGGTCACCGGCACCTGGCGGGGCACCTGGCACGCCGTACGCGACATGCGCGCGGTCCTGGTCCGACCGCCGACCCCACCGGCCTCGCCCGCCCCGACCCAGGCGGCCCCGGCGGCCCCGGCCCCGGCCCCGGCCCCGGCGGCATCGGCCACGGCACACGCACCCGTACCGCCCGCCCGGCCCGCCGACGCCCGGCCGGACACCCCCGTGGAGGCCGCCAAGTGACCCCGCCCGGCAGCCCCGGCGCCACCACCGTCCTCGTCATCGCCAAGGAACCCGTCCCCGGCCGGGTCAAGACCCGCCTCACGCCGCCCTTCAGCCCCACCGAGGCCGCGCTCCTCGCCGAGGCCGCGCTCGCCGACACCCTGCGGACCGTCCTGGCCCTCCCCGCCCGCCGCCGCGTCCTCGTCCTCGAAGGCCGCCCGGGGCGCTGGCTGCCGCCCGGCATCGAGGTGCTGCCGCAGTGCGCGGGCGGGCTGGACGAGCGGATCGCCGCCGCCTTCGAGTCGTGTGCGGGGCCGACGCTCCTCGTCGGCATGGACACCCCGCAGCTCACCCCGGACCTGCTCGCCCCCGCCCTCGCGCCCGCCCCGGCCGGGCACCCGCGCCCCGACGCCTGGTTCGGGCCCGCCGACGACGGCGGTTTCTGGGCGCTCGGCCTCGCCGCGCCCGAGTCGGCCCCGCCGGACCTGATTCGCGGGGTGCCCATGTCCGTACCCGGGACAGGTGCCGTCCAGCGCCGCCGTCTCGTGGACGCCGGGCTCGGCGTGTACGACCTGCCGCCGCTGCGCGACGTGGACTCGGCGGCCGACGCCGCGTACGTCGCGGCGCTCGCTCCGGACGGGCTGTTCGCCGCCACCCACCGCCGCCTGACCCCGGTGGGCGCCCGGTGACCACCGACACGACCGCGAGCGCGGGTACGACGGGCACGGGCACGACCGCGGGCACGGGCGCGACCGCGAGCACCGGTACGGCGGAGGCCGCCGCCTGGAGCGACGACCCGTACGCCGACGCCCTCCGCACCGGCCGGGGCCCGCTGTTCCTGCGCCGTACGGACGGCTGGCTGCTGCCCCTGGACGTCGAACGCTGGTGCGCCCGCGCCGACGCCGCCGACCTCTCCGCCCTGCGCCGCTGCGAGGGCGCCGTCCTGGACATCGGCTGCGGCCCCGGCCGGCTCGTCGCCGCCCTCGCGGCCCGGGGCCGCCGCGCGCTCGGCGTCGACGTCAGCGCGGCGGCCGTCGAGCGTACGACGCGCCTCGGCGGCACCGCCCTGCGCCGTTCCGTCTTCGATCCCCTTCCCGGCGAGGGGCGTTGGGGCACCGTCCTGCTCATCGACGGCAACATCGGCATCGGCGGCGACCCCGCCGGGCTGCTCCGCCGGGCCGGCGGACTGCTGGCCCACGGCGGGCTGATCATCGTCGAGACCGCGCCCGTGGACGTCGACGAACGGGTCCGCGTCCGCGTGGACGACGGCCGCCACCCGCCGCCGCCCGGCGGGTTCCCGCACTTCCCGTGGGCCCGCCTCGGCACCCCGGCCCTGCTCCGTCACGGGCGGGCACTCGGCTGGCTGCCCGTCGATCAGTGGGAGGCGGAGGGACGCCCCTTCGTGGCCCTGCGCCGCAGCACCGTCCGCAGCGCCGCCCGTGTCACCAGACAGAGCGCCGAGCACACGAACAGCGCGGCCGTCACCAGCAGCCAGCGCGCCAGGAACCCGTCGTCCGGCAGGGCGGCGTACGGCTCGTAACGCCGCACCCGCCCCGTGATCAGCGGGAACCACACCAGCAGGAGCAGCAGCGACAGGAACGCCGGTACGCGCACGAAGCCGACGAGCCGCCGCCGGGGCCCCAGCGCGGCGGCCACCGCCCGGTCGGCCGCCGTGTAGAGCGGCAGCAGCACGAGATCGTGCACGAGCGCGGCGCCGGCGAACCAGACCACGATCAGGAAGGTCTCGCCCGCCAGCAGGCGTACGCCCGCGTAGCCGGCGAACGCGAGGGTGCCCAGCAGCAGCACGATCTGGACCGGGCTGCCCAGCAGGGCGCGGTACTTGGGGGCGAGTCCGGCCGGGTTCCGCGTACGCATCAGACTGCTCCGAACGTCAGTTTGGTGACCCACTTCGTGTTCAGCACCCCGGGCGCGGCCGGGACGATGATCCGCGCCGGGAATCCGTGATCCAGCGACAGCTCCTCGCCGTTGACCCGGAGCGCGAGCAGCGAACGGCCGTCACGCACCTGGTTGTCGCGCAGCGCGCCCGTCCGGAAACTCCCCCTGAGCTGGAGGGACTCCACGAACACCCCCGGCGGGTCGTCCGGGTATCCGGCGAGTGCGGCGAGGTCCCGCAGCCGTACGCCGCGCCACGACTGGTTCGACGTCGACCAGCCCTCCACACAGGCGATCGGCAGGTCGGCGGTGTGCTGGGGCAGGGCGAGCAGCTGGGCGCGCGAGAGCCGGACGTCCCCGGCGGGGCCGCTGACCGTCAGCCGCCACCCGTCCGTGGTGTCGGCCGCGCGCACCCCGACGGACGCCGCCGTCTTGTTGATCTGGAAGCCGTTCGGGCCGCCGCCCGGGTCCTCCCAGCCGTGCGGGGCGAGCAGCGCGGTACGGCGCAGCGGCCCGTCGAAGCTCCGGCCCACCGTCGTGAGCAGCAGGAACAGCGAGCCGGCGCCGACGACCGCGAAGGCGCCGCGCCGCGAGACGGTCGCGGCGGCGGGCCTCGGCGACGCCAGCTCGTCGCCCTCTCCCCCGCTGTCCGCGCCCGCGCCGACGCCGCTGCCCCCGCTGCCTCCGTCCGGCGCACGGTGCGCCCCGGCCACCCCGGCGGCCCCCTCCCCCTCCTTCGTGCGAAGCTCACCGCCCCGGATCGCCCGCAGCGCCTTCGGTGTCTTCAGCGCCACATGCGCCACGAACCCCGCGAGGAACACCCACGCCCCGTAGAAGTGCAGCGGATAGAAGGACCCGGGGAACAGATAGTCCAACTGGACGTTGAGCACCCCCGTGACCAGCTCGAACAGCACCCCGCCCACCAGCAGCAGCAACGAGATCCGCTCCAGCGCGTGCGCGAGCGATCTGACCGGCGGCAGGGCGAACAGCCTGGGGATCACCGACCACAGCTTCGCCAGCACCACCGGGATCAGCGCGATACCGACGGTGACGTGGAACCCCTGGGTGAGCCGGTAGAGCCAGTACGGGTCCGTCGGCCAGTCGAAGAGGTAGAAGCCCAGCCAGCCCCGGTCCGGCGTCTTGTTGTTGACGGCCGCGAGATCGGGGTTGTACGCCGCGTACGAGATCAGGCCCGTCACGGAGACGAGCGTCAGCCCGACCAGCAGGACGAGACCGAGCACGGCGGTGAACCGGACGCCACGCACCGGACTGCGCCAGAAACCGGGATCCGTCGGCAGTGGTGGTGTCTTCGAGAGCAGCGATGGGTGATCCATTCCGCGACCGTAAACCCGCGCACCCGCCCGGGAGGGGGTACGACTTCTGACGAAATGGTGACGCGGTCCCGCCGTGCCACCGGAACCCGCCGCACGCTGCGTACGGTGCCGGAGTGACGACGGATGAACGAGGACACCAGCCCGTGAAGGCGGCCCTCCATGCCCCCGAACGCCCCGGCGACCAGCCTCGCAACCGCTCCGAAAGACCCCGGGGGCTCGCCCGCCGGCGGGACCTGATCGCCGCCGCCGCCGGTGTCGCGCTCGTCACCGCCGCCGTGCTCGTGGGCCGGGCGATCCAGCACGCGGACGGCAGCCTCCAGGTCAACTGGCCCCCGCTGCTGGGCACTTGGGACCCCCGTGTCGGCCCCGGCACCCCCGCCGCGCTCGCCGTGGCCGTCCTGATCGTCGCGTACGGGCCCGGCCTCGCCGCCCGGCTGCCGTGGCGCGCGCTGCTGTTCACCACCTGGGCCGCCGCGCTGGCGTGGACGTTCTCGCTGGCGCTGGTCGACGGCTGGCACTGGGGCGTGGCGCGCCGCCTCACCACCAAGAACGAGTACCTGACCGTCATCGACCGGTTCGCCGACATCGGCACCACCCTGCGCGGCTTCACCGAGCACATCGTGATCGGCCCGCCCGGCAACTGGCCCGCCCATGTCGCGGGCCACCCGCCCGGCGCCACCCTCAGCTTCGTCTGGCTGGACCGGATCGGCCTCGGCGGCGGCTCCTGGGCCGGGGCGTGGTGCGTCGTGGTCGGCGGCTCGGCGGTGGCGGCCGTACTCGTCACCGTCCGCGCCCTCACCGACGAGCACACCGCGCGCCGCGCCGCGCCGTTCCTGGCACTCGCCCCGGCCGCCGTCTGGATGGGCACCTCCGCCGACGGCTACTTCGCGGGCGTCACCGCCTGGTCGCTCGCCCTGCTGGCGCTCGCCGCGACACGCACGATCCGATTCCCCGTGACCGCCGCGCTCGGCGCCGGGCTGCTGTACGGGTTCACCTGCTACCTCTCGTACGGCCTGACGCTCATGGCGCTCCCCGGGCTCGGCGTCCTGCTCGTGGCCCGCACCGCGCGCCCGCTGCCCGCGGTGCTGGCGGGGGCCCTGGTGGTGCCGGTGGCGTTCACGCTCGCGGGGTTCAACTGGTGGGAGGGCTACGAGGAGCTGGTCGTGCGCTACTACCAGGGCGCGGGCGGGGTGCGCCCGTACGCCTACTGGATCTGGGGGAATCTCGCCGCCACGACCCTGGCCGTCGGCCTCGCCACGGTCGCCGGTCTCGGCCGGGTCCTGGCGCTCGCGCCCCGCGCCGTACGGGACCGGACCTCGCCCACGGCCCGGCAGGGCCTCGCCGTGCTCGTCCTGGCGGCACTGCTCGCGATCCTCGTCGCCGACCTGTCCGGGATGAGCAAGGCGGAGACGGAACGCATCTGGCTCCCGTTCATGCTGTGGCTGCTCCCCGCCACCGCCCTGCTTCCCGGCCGGCGGCGGGGGTGGCTGACCGGTCAGGCGGTCGTCGCGCTGCTGATCAACCACCTTGTCTTCACCGGCTGGTGACGTCCCATCAGCTGCGCGTGGCACCGAGCCGCCCCGGTCGACCGGGGCCCTCCCCGAACCGTGCCCAAGCCCCCGTCCCCGAACCGTGCCCAAGCCCTGTCCCGGAACAGGCTCAGTTGGCGACGACCGTCGTCACCACCGTCACCGCGATGATCGCCGTCAGCGCGTCCTCGGCCGCCTTGATCGCCTGCTGCACGGCGGGCGCCGCCCACTGACTGTGCGCGATGCGCTCCATGTTGGTCTTGGCGGTCGCCAGCTCCGGCTTGGCGTACAGCAGTCCGTGCAGCTTCGCCCCGTGCAGCAGCGCCACCAGGCTCGCCATGCGCTCGTCGGGCGTCGCCCCGCGCATCACGACCTCGTCCAGGACACGCCGCAGCTCGGCCTCCGCCGTGCCGTCGGCCTCCGGGTAGCGGGTGACGGGGAAGAGGCCGAGGACTTTCTTCTTCTCCTCCCGGACCAGGCCCTTCGCCACAAGGTTCCGGGTCGTCCCGGCCACCGCGCCGCGCTTCAGGTGCTCGACCCACTCCTTCGTGGCGCGCGGCCGGGGCTTGTTCCAGCCGGCGATGTCGGCCAGCGCCGCGTCGAGCGTGGGATCGCCCAGCGGCGCGGCGTCGCGGACGGTGACCCGGTCGCCTTCGACCACGACCCGGCCCGCCAGCACCAGCTCCACCAGGGACGCGGCGGCGATGGCGTAGGCGACGTTCGCCGACTCCTTCTCGGCACCGGACTCGTCGTCCAGGGCCAGCAGGAGCAGCTGCTCGCCCAGGGTGGTCCCGGTGGTGGGTCCGTTCTCCGGCGTACTCGCGGCGAAGTTCATGGCGCTCGTCTCTCCTCGGACTGTGGGGGTCATCGGACGGTGGAGGTCGTCGGACCGTGGGGTCGTCGGACCGTGGGGGGTCATCGCACGTCTTCCCCAAGGACGCCGTCAGCACACGAATGGCTCCCGAGAGCGGTATGTCCCCTGGCCGGTGCGCTCCGCCGTTCGGCGGCGGCGTGGGCGGAAGGACATCGTTCGCGATACTCGACCGGTCCGTCGAGGCGGGCGGCACTCTCGCCGGCACCGGGTCCGGGTCCGGTGACCGGCCCGCGACGAACGGGCGTTGGCGACTACTCCCCGCTAAACTTCGGGTCGTCCGAGTTACGTCCGGACCGACCCCGGGCGGCCGTGAGGGAGTGCCACCGTGTCCACACGTCACACCCGCCGCGCCGGCGCGACCGCCGCCGCGACCGCGCTCGCCGCCCTCTCGCTCACCGCGTGCGGCGGCGGTGACAGCGACAAGCCCTCCGACAAGGCGGGTTCGGGCGCGACGCACACCGTACGGACGGCCATGGGCGAGGTGACCGTCAAGGACGACCCGAAGCGGGTCGTCGTCCTCGACACGGACGCGCTGGACTCGGCGATCACCCTGGGCATCACCCCGGTCGGCGCGACGACGTCCGTCGCGGGCGCGCCGTTCTCCACGTACCTCCCGCCGGACACGCTCAAGGACATCAAGCCGGTGGGCCTGATCGCCGAGCCGAACCTCGAAGCGATCGCCGCCCTCGAACCGGACCTGATCCTGAGCAGCAAGGTCCGCGACGAGAAGAACTACCGGCCGCTCTCCGCGATCGCCCCGACGGTCTTCACCGAGACCACGGGCCCCAACTGGCGCGCGAACTTCACCCTCCACGCCGCCGCGCTCGGCAGGGCGGCCGAGGCGAAGACGATCGCCGCCGCGTACGACACCCGCGTGACGTCCCTGACGACGGCCCTCGGCGGCCCGGCGGCGGTGAAGGAGACCACGTTCGGCTTCGTCCGCTTCGTGGAGGGCGCCGACACCCGCCTCTACCTCAACGACACGTTCGTCGGCTCGATCCTCTCCGACCTCGGCGTGGGCCGCCCGGCCAACCAGGACAAGACCGGCTTCTCCCTGGACGTCAGCCCGGAGAAGATCGACCAGGCCGACGCGGACGTCATCTTCTACTCGACGTACGGCGACGCGAAGAAGGCCAAGGAGACCACCGTCCTCGGCGGCCCCCTCTGGAAGAACCTGACCGCGGCGAAGCGGAACCAGACGTTCAAGGTCGACGACAACCTCTGGATGCTGGGCATCGGCTACACGGGCGCGGGCAAGGTACTGGACGAGATCGACCAGACCTACGGCGGGACGACGGGCTGACCGCTCACCCGACCTCGCCTCATCCGTCAACCGCCCCGACGAGCTGGGTCAGTTCACGCACCCCGGCGGTCCGGGAGTGCCGCTCGGCGAGGCTGCCGACAATGGCCCGGATACCGGCCCTGTCGCAGACCTCCGAGGGCGCCTCGCGGTGGGCGGCGAGAAGTGCGAGCGCCGCCTCTTCAGGTTTCCCCCACTGCCACCAGGCTCTGGCCATGTCGGTGTGCAGGCGTCCACGGCGCTCGGCAGTGGGGAGTTGGCCGGGCCGGATACCGGCGCCCGCGTGGACCGCCGCGCCGGAGTCGCCGAGTGCCCACAGCACACCGACCTTGTAGAGAGCCACGGATGCCGGTGTGACGCGGAACGTCGACCGGGGGCCGCCGCCCGGCTCCGGCAACAGGGACGCGGCCCGCTCGGCGTCCCGGATCGCCTCCAGGGCCAGGTCGCGGTCGTCGGCGCGGGCGGCGGCGTAGGCGACCGTGCAGAGCATCTGGGCGTACGTCGCGGCCTGGGCTTCCGTGGTCAGCCCGGTGGCCTCGACTCGCGCCGCCGCGTGCAGAGTGATCCGCCGCGCCGTCGCGGACCGGCCCTCGTGGCGCAGGACGATGCTGAACGCACGGGCAGAAGCCGCTGCGGCGAGCGGGGACCCGGAGAGGCCGGAGAAGGTGTTCGACCGGTCGGCGGTCAGCCGGCTCGCGGAATGCCGACCGATCTTGGACAGCGCCTCGGTGGCCAGGTCGTAGCAGGCCGCGACGCGCGCGTAACCGTCCGGTTCCCGCTGTTCCGCTTCGCGCCGTTCCGCACAGGCGTGGGCGGTGGCGAGAAGATCCGGGAGCGCTTGGAGCAGATCCTTGTGTGCCCCCGCGTTGAAGAGGGCTCGCGCCCGGCGGTACCGGTCGATCAGGCGGGCGGCGGTGGGCTTGGGCGTGGTCGACCTCGGCGCGCGCCTTAGCCTCGCTCACCGACGCGTCGGTGGATGTCCGCCGGACGGCATGCGGCATCTTCGCGCCGTCGGTCCCGGCAGCGGGAACGCGTTCGTTCTTCACCGGAGTTCGGCAGTTGACGCCGGGCACCACGACCGAGTTGCCCGCCGACGGCGGGGACCCGCACGTCACCACCGTCTGGCGGCCCGAACCCGCATCCGGTGTACCGCACCGCCGGCTTCGGGGCGCCCTGACGGCGGCTGTTTCCCTGCGCGTCGCTCTCGATGCCGACCTGACCTGCGATCTGTCCGGCGGGTTGGATTCCAGCGCGGTGACCGTTCTGGCCTCTGCCGCGCGGACCTCACCCCGACCGCTGAACGCCGTGACGGTCCACCCTCAAGGCGACCTGAACGGTGGGGATCTGCGTCATGCGCGACTGGTAGGGGACGCGCACCCGCTACGTATCGCCCACCATCTGCTCCCACTCGGCGTCGAGCATCTCCCCTACACCGCGATCGAGACGGTGCCGCCCACGGACGAACCCGCCCCCTGCACGCTGACGCACGCCCGGCTCCGAGGCCAACTGGACTGGATGAGGGAACAGTTGAACAGCCGAACCCATCTCACGGGCGACGGTGGCGACAGTGTCCTGTTCCGCCCGCCCGCTCAACTGGCCGACCTCGTCGGACAACGGCGGCTCACACGCGCCTTCGCCGAAGCCCTGGGGTGGGCCCGTCTCCGGCACCGTCCTCTCTTCCCACTCCTTCGCGACGCCCGTGTGCTTGCCCGTACCAGCCGTTGTGACAGCCTCACCGCCCTCGCCCGCGACTTCGAGACCGCCAACCCCGTCGGCAAGGTCAGCCGTGACGGCTTTCGGTTCGATCCCGGCGGCTCCCGTGACATCCGGTGGTTCACTCCGATACCGCTGCCCAGCTGGGCCACACCCACCGGGGCACGGTTCCTGGCCGACGCACTCGCCGAAGCCGCAGCCGTACCCGACCAGCTTCCGGGCATCACCGTGTCCGCACGCGTCCTCGTGGACGAAATCCGCGAGATCGCCCGCACAGCGGCAGCTGACGTGGAACTCGCCGCCGCTCACGACGTCAGTCTGCACAATCCCTTCCTGGACGCGAACGTCGTCCATGCCGTCCTGAGCACTCCACTCGACGCGCAACCCCCCGTCCACGCCTACAAACCGGTTCTGGCTCGCGCGATGAAGGACCTGCTGCCGTCGCAGGTGGCGGGCCGCACCACCAAAGGAAGCTTCAACGCCGACCACTTCGCGGGAATGCGTGCCAACCTTCCCGAGCTCATGAGCCTCGCCGAAGGCCGTCTCGCGGATCTCGGACTTGTCGAACCCCGCCTTCTGCGGAGCCAATTGACTGAAGCCGCCGCAGGCATCCCCATGCCGCTCGCGACTCTCGAACTGGCGCTGAGCGCCGAAGCCTGGCTGCGTGCTCTCGACCGTGCTCCCGGCATTTCCTGGACGTGCGCTTCCGGGGAGGGGGGACCACTGTGGCTGATCTGCCTTACCCCCTCACCTGCCCCCGCCACGTCCGCGCGGTGGACTTCGGACACGTCCTGGTCCTCGTCGACTACCGCACCGGTGCCGTGCGATGTCTGCTCCCCGCCGCTTCGCTGTCCTGGCGGACGGCCGCACGCACCGGACGGCTCGACCAGATGGAGCCCGCTCTCGCCCGCCGTCTCGTCACCCTGGGCCTGCTCGTCCCGAGCGACGCCCTCACGCCCTGGGCGGATCCGGTCAAAGGTGAGGTTCCACAGGCCAGTTGGGGAAGCGCGGAGCACTCGGCGGGAATCGTGTGCCCGGCTCGTACGGCTCCCACGCCGACGGTCGGCGCGGCAGCCTGTCTGTCCGCCGTCTTCGTGGCAGGGCGCTTCGGCGGCATGCGCTCAGTTGTCGGCCTGCTGCGGAGAGCCGCGTCAACCTGCGAACGCCCAGCCACCCCCGAGCAGGCCCTCGCCGCGGTCCAGGCCGTCCGGCGCGCGGGCTGGTACTCCCCGGGGCGTACGGCCTGCCTGGAGGAGTCTGCGGCGGCCCTGCTTCTCCTTGCCGCCCGGCGCCGTGCCGTCCGATGGTGCCATGGTGTCGCGCCCGACCCCGTACGCCTTCACGCCTGGGTGCAGACTGTGGACGGCGCCCATGTCGCCGAACCGCTCGCGACACGCGACTGCACGATCCTGCTCACCGTCGGAGGCCCGTCATCAGTGCCGTCCCTGATCCGATCCTGTGGCTGAGTGCCGGTTCGTGTGCGCTCGGTCCTTATCGAGCCGATCTCGTGGAGACGTACTGGCGCTGGGAACAGGACCCGGCCCTCCTGGTGGGCTACGGGCGGCAAAAGGCCCGGAGTCCCTGGAAGCCCGGACGGAGGGGATGGCGCACCAACTGCGCGGCGAGAACATCCGGTTCACCATCTACGACACGGGTGCCGATCGGCCCGTACCCGCCGGTGTCGCCGGCCTGCTGCCGGATCACGCCGTGCGCACCGCCGAGTTCGTCGTCATGCTCGCCCCGGAGGCGAGGGGGCGCGGGCTCGGGACGGCGGCCACGCGGCTGAGCCTCGACTACGCCTTCCATGTCACCAACCTGCGGATGGTCTGGCTCAAGGTCCTGGCGCCGAATCTGCCGGCCGTCCGCGCGTACGAGAAGGCGGGTTTCCGGGTGGCCGGGACGCTCCGGCAGGCCGGGTACTGGCTGGGGCAGGTCTGGGACGAGGTGCTGATGGACGCCGTCGCCGGGGAGTACCCGGGGCCGTCCGCCGTCGCCCGCGCGGTCCGGTTCTGACTCTGATTCCGCAGGGGCGCCCTCAGAGGCGTTCGAAGCCGCGGACGCGTTCCCAGTCCGTCACCGAGGATTCGAAGGCGGCGAGTTCCGCGCGGGCCGCCGCCGCGTAGTGGGTGAGCACCTCGGGGCCGAACAGCGTCGCCGCCGTGGCGCTCGTCTCCCACAGGTGCAGGGCCTCCGTGAGGGTGCGGGGGAGGCGGGGGACCGAGGGGTCCGTCAGGGCGTTGTCGGTGTGTGGGGGCGGGAGTTCGAGGGCGTGGTCGATGCCGTGGAGGCCCGCCGCGATGGCCGCCGCGAGGGCGAGGTAGGGGTTGGCGTCGCCGCCGGGGACGCGGTGTTCGAGGCGCAGGGAGGGGCCGGTGCCCACCACGCGGATCGGGCAGGTGCGGTTGTCGCGGCCCCAGGCGATGCCCGTCGGGGCGAACGCGCCCGGCTGGAGGCGTTTGTACGAGTTGATGTTCGGGGCCATCAGCAGGGTGAGGTCCGGCAGGCAGGCGAGCTGGCCGGCCACGAAGTGGCGCATCAGGGCCGACATGCCGTCCTCGGCGGAGGGGTCCGCGAGGACGGGGGTGCCGTCCGTGGCGCGCAGGGAGAGGTGGAGGTGGCAGGAGTTGCCCTCGCCCGCGTCGTACTTCGGCATGAAGGTCAGCGACACGCCCTCCTGGGCGGCGATCTGCTTGGCACCGTTCTTGAAGAAGACGTGGTTGTCGCAGGTCGTCATGGCTTCCGCGTAACGGAAGACGATCTCGTACTGCCCCGGGTGGCACTCTCCGCGCGCGGTCTCCATCGCGAGCCCCGCCCGGCCCATCTCGCGGCGGATGCGGCGGACGACGGGTTCGATGTCGGTCAGGCCCTGGAGGGCGTAGTCGACGTTGTGCGCGGTGGCCGTCGTCAGGTTCTCGTAGCGGGTCTCGCGGGCGGCGCGGTAGGTGTCGAGGAAGACGAGGAATTCGAGTTCCGTTCCGGCGAGCGCGGTCAGTCCGCGTTCGGCGAGGCGGTCGAGCTGGGTGCGCAGGATGTGGCGGGGGGCGACCGCGACCGGGGAGCCGGGTGACGCTCCGTCCGGGCCCGGCCAGTGCGCGTCGGCGAGGATCAGCGCCGTGCCCTCGTCCCAGGGGAGGCGGGTGCGCAGGGTGGCGGGGTCCGGGCGGAGCAGGAAGTCGCCGAAGCCGGTCTTCCAGGCGTCGATGGCGTAGCCGGGGCCGGTGTCCATCTCGACGTCCGACGCGAGGAGATAGACGCACGCGCCGAAGCCGCCGGCGCCGCCGGCGATCTCGTCCAGGAAGTACGGCACGGAGAGCCGGCTGCCCTGGAGGCGTCCCTGGAGGTCGGGGACGGCGACGATCACCTCCTCGATCTTTCCGGCGGCGGCCTCCGCGCGCAGCCGCTGGTAGGGCGACTCGTACGGCGAGGGGTCGTCGCTCATGTCCGGTCCTCTGTTCCTGTCCGGTCCGCCGTGCCCGATCGGTCCGCTGTGTCGGAGGGGGGCGTGGCCAGCGGGTTCGGGACCGTGCCGTGCACCACGTCGAAGCCCTCGTCCCGCTCCGCCCGGTCGTGGAAGCCGCCGCCCAGGAGCTGTTCGCGGTTGAGCGCGACGCGGTCGAAGGTGGGGGCGAGGAGCCCGTACGACGCGAAGCGGTCGGCCAGTTCGGGGAAGCGGGTGTGGTAGCGCTCGATCTCGGCGCGTACGAGGGCCCAGAACTGGGGCTCGGGGACGCCGAGTTGGTCGGCGCACAGCGGGGCGAAGAACCGGAAGTGCCCGGCGAAGACCGCACTCAGCAGCGAGTGCGCCAGTTCGTGCGCCGGCCAGCGCAGCAGCACCCGGTCGGCGCGCTCGGGGAGATCCGCGTACTCGGGCCGGTCGCCCGGCAGCAGATTCACGTCCTCCGCGAAGTCCTTGAGCGCGATGCCGAACGGGATCTCGTCGCGGCCGAAGAGGACGACGGTGTTCTCGCCGTGCGGGCAGAAGGCGACGCCGTAGCGGTAGAGGTAGTGCAGCAGACCCGGCAGCAGCGCCGCGAAGAATCGTTCCAGCCAGGCTGCCGGGGCGAGTCCCGAGCGGGCCACCAGTTCGGCGGTGAGCGCCCGCCCGTCGGACCCGGTCTTGAGCAACGCGGCCATGGTGCGGGCGCGTTCACCCGCCGCCGTGTCGAGCAGCGCGGTCACCGGCTCGCGCCAGACCGCGCCGAGCAGTTCGTGGTAGCGGTACGGGGCGTCCTCGACCGACTCGTACAGCGGGTGGCCCACGGCGACGGCCGCCACCTCGCCGAGCGGGTGGACGCGCAACTCGTCGCGGAGATACGGGTCGGCGTCCCGGACCGCGTGCAGCCAGGCGCTCACCTCGGGCGCGGCCTCGGTGGGGCGGGTCGAAAGCCCGCGCCAGACAAGGGTGTTGCGGATGAGGAGCGGGACCTTCACATTGCGGCGGTGCGGCCGGTCGAGGTTGGCGAGGGTGCGGATCGACTGGAGGGGCCGGTAGCGGTCGTCGCTCGGGCCGAGCAGGACGATGCGGCCCTCGGCGACACTCGGCGCGAAGAGGGTGGCGACGGCCTCGTCCCAGTGGAACGGGTGCACCGGCAGCCAGACGAACTCCCCGGCCGCCAGGCCGGTTCGGGCGCACATGGCGGCGAGCACGGCGGCGAAACGTTCCCGCGTGGCCGGGTCCAGCTCCTCGGCCAGCAGGGACTCCGCGTCGAGGCCGGGGACACCCGCGTACACGGCGAGCCCGTTGTGCACGGCCGCCCACAACAGCCTTACGGCGGGCGCCGATTCGGGCGCGTACGCGGCGGTGTCGGAGGCGGAGAAACCGAGCCGGCCCTTGTTGAGGAGCATGCAGGGATGCCCGTCCTGGTACGCCTCCAGTTCCAGATGCCCGAGGTCGGCCAGCGCGGCGGCGGGCAGCGCCCGGCCGATGGCCCCGGCGTCGGCCCGCCGGGTGGCGGTCAGTTCGCGCAGCACCTCGGCGGTGGTGGGGCCGTCCCAGCCGAGCACCCCGCGCGCGTCGAGCAACAGGCGCTCGGGGCCCGGCTCCTGGCCGTCCGGGAGGGCGGGGTGGCGGCGCAGGCTGCCGGGCTCGACACGCCAGGTGCCGAAGGTGCCCCGGCGGGCGCGCAGGGTCCAGTGGACGCCGCCGCCGAGATCGAGCCGGTACGGGCCGGGGGAGCCGGACACGGGATCGGTCGGCGGTGCGGGCGCGGGCGCCGAGGGCTCCGGATCCGGAACCGGCACCGTCTCCGGTACGGGGACCGTCTCCGGTACGGGCACCGTCGCCGGTACGGGGACCAGCAGCTCCTCGTACGCGAACTCCTCCACGGCCTTGACCAGCAGCCGCCGCCCGGCCTGTGCCCAGGCGTCCCGCTCGGGGTGGTTCATCGGCGCTTCTCCTCGGAAACGGCGGACACGGCAGGAACAGCGGAGACCGCCGGTGCGGCGGACACGGGCGGTGCGGCCGGCACGGCGGGAACGGCGGACGCGGCGGAGGGTACGACGGCGGTGGCGGGCACGACGGCGGTGACGGGCTCCTGCTCGGCACCCTCGGCGCGCGGCGCCCCGAACGTCGTCCACGCCGCCCGCTCCGGGACCCGCAGCACCGTGCGCCCGGCGACCGCGTTCAGGATGGTCGCCGCGCGCCAGGCGCCCAGCGTCAGGTCGGGCGCGCCGACACCGTGCGTGTGCAGTTCGGCGTTCTGCACGTACAGCCCTCCCGACACCCGGGGGTCGAGCGCCACCCGGTAGTCGCCGTCGATCCGGTACTGGCCCTTGTCGTCCCAGCGCACCAGCGCGCGCAGGCCGCGCTCGCCCTCCAGGAAGGCGGGCCGTGTCGCCGCGTACCCGGTGGCCGACACGATCGCGGACGTACGGATCTCGAAGTGCCTGTCCTGCTGGATATGACGGCACGTCAGCACATAACCGGAACCCTCGGCCTCGGCCGCGACGATGTCGACCGCCGGATGCAGCGCGGCTCTTGGCTCGGTCCCGCCGATGGTTCTCTCGTACAGCTCGTCGTGCAGGGCGGCCAGCGTCTCCTCACTGACGCCCTTGTAGAGCTGCCACTGCTCCTGCACGAGGTGTTCGCGCCGGGACTCGGGGAGCGCGCGGAAGTAGCGGATGTAGTCGGGGGTGAAGTGTTCCAGCCCGATCTTGGAGTACTCCATCGGCGCGAACGCGTTCGTACGGGCCAGCCAGCGGACGTACGGGCCGCCCGCGCCGTCCCCGTCCTGGTGCCGCAGCAGGTCCAGCGCGACCTCGGCGCCGGACTGCCCGGCGCCGATGACCGTCACGTCGTCGCAGGCCGCGAGGCGGGAACGGTGGGTGCGGTAGTCGGCGCTGTGCAGGACCCGCCCCGTGTGCGCGCCGTCCTCGATGAGCCCGCGCAGCGCCTCCGGCACGACCGGTTCGGTGCCCACCCCGAGGACGACCTGCCGGGCGAGCGTCCGCGTGACGGTGCCGTCCGCCGACCGGTGGGTGACGACGAAGACGTCCCGTGCCTCGTCCCAGCCCAACTCCTCGACGTACGCGTCGAATCGGCAGGACGGCAGAGCGCCCGAGACCCAGCGGCAGTAGGCGTCGTACTCGCGGCGCGGGATGTGGAAGCGCTCGGAGAAGAAGAAGGGGAACATCCGGTCGTGGTGGCGCAGGTAGTTGAGGTACGACCACGGGCTCGTCGGGTCGACCATCGTCACCAGGTCGGCCAGGAAGGGGACTTGGAGCGTGGTGCCCGCCATCAGCAGCCCGGGGTGCCAGGAGAACGCGGGCTTCGCGTCGAGGAACAGCGTGCGCAACTCCGGTGTGCCGTCCGCCAGCGCGGCGAGCGAGAGGTTGAACGGGCCGATCCCGATGCCGACCAGGTCGTACACACGCGTACCGGAATCGGACGGGGAATCGGTCACCGGTGGTCCTCCGCAAAGGGGTTGGGCAGGGGGTCGGGCAGGGGAGTGGAGAGAGGGCTGGACGCGGGGTCGGACAGGGGGTTGGGCAGATCGACGTAGACGGACTGGGACTGTACGTCCCCGACGAGTTCGTCGAGCCCGTCCACGCAGGTGAGGAAGTTGCCCTTGCAGCGCAGCACGGGTGCGTCGAGCAGCAGGTCCAGCAGCCCCTTCGCGCCGGGCTCGGCCGACCGCAGCCGCTCCAGCCGGGCGCGCAGCACCCGCAGCAGGGCGCCTTCGTCGGCCAGCCCGAGCGCGCCGAACGCGCCGACGAGACCGAGGAGATTGTTGATCCCGAGGTAGTACGCCACCCGCTCGTCCACGAACGCGTCGTCGAAGACGAGGTCCAGGCCGTCCGCCGCGCCCGGCAACAGCCGCTCCACGGCGTCCGCGTGGGACGCGGCGACGTAGTAGCCCTGGCTGTCGCGGTACCAGCCGGCGCACGGCAGGCCGTCGGCGGCGAGCGCGACGAGGGTGTTCTGGTGGTGCGGCTCCAGTGCGATGCCGTACCAGGCGTGCAGCCGGATCAGCGGGACGGCGAGCACGTCCAGGTACGCGGCCAGCCAGCGCGCGGACGCCTCGCCGGTGGAGACGCCGTGGGTGCGGGCGGTGCGGGTGACGGCCTCGGAGAGCAGCGAACGGTACGGGGGCGGTGAGCCGTCACCGGGACCGGTCCGCTCCGCGACCAGCCCGGCGACACACAGCCCCTCCAACTCCCCGCCCCGGAACGGGTTGTCGCGTACGGCGGTCTCCAACCCGGTCTCCGGCCCGGTCTCGGCCCCTGCCCCTGCCCCGGTCCCGCCGTCGCTCGTGCCGCCGCCCGCCGACACCCACCCGAAGTCGCGCAGGATGCCGAACTCCGGGTGCTCGGCGCGCAGTCGGCGCGCGGGCCCGGCGGCCAGCAGCCGGGCGGCGCGCACACCGAGGCGCATCTCGGAACGGAGGTTGTTGCGGCGGGAGTTGGTGATCCGCATGCCGAGGGAGAGCTTGAGCATGACGTCGGCGCCGGGCCGGTGGACGGTCCGTACGGACGAGGTGGGGTGCCAGTGGGGCCCGGCGGGACCGAGGGGCCGCAGCAGGCCCGCGTCGACCAGCGCGGCGACGGCGGGCCGCCCGAGGATGTCCCTCGCCTGCCACGGATGCGCGGGAAGCACGGCCTCGTCCTCCCGTACGCGCAGGCCGAGCCCGGCGGTCAGGGGCCGCAGGAGATCGGCGGGGGCCCGGCCGTCGGCGCTCTCACCGACGAGGACGTCCCGGCGCACGGCGAACCAGTGCAGCGGGAAGGAACCTCGCAACTCCGGTGAATAGGAATCCAGTTCGGCGTCCGAGGCTTCCTCGCGGCTCTTGGGCGCGGGATGGAAGGGATGCCCCAGCAGCAGTGCCTGCTCGGCGTCGAGGAAGGGCGTCGGCCCGTGCGCGCCCGGCTTCTCCTCCCGCCGCCGCAGCAGATGCGCCCCCGTCCGCGCGGCGGAGTTGAGGACCCGCCCGACGGCGTCCGCGCCGAGATACGGGAGCGCGCGGCGCCGCAGGGTCGTCTCCCGTACGAGGGCGGCGGCGACGAACGCGGCGTCGGCGGGCAGGCTGCCGCCCCGGTCCGAGGTGAAGACCCGGACTCCCCCGAACCGGTGCCACCCCGTGGCGGACCGGTACCGCACCCGCACGCGAAGGGTCACCCCACTGCACGGCAGGGCCAGTCGCAGCAGCTCACCGCTGTCGGGCACGTCGATACCGGTCTCCCGGACGTACGCGCGCAGCAGCGCGGCGAGGGCGGCGGAGTCGGCGGCACGGAGATGATCGGGATGGTCGAGGGGGTCGGCAGACCGCTTCAGCTCCCCGGGCACCGCAGGAGCGGAGTCAGGAGCGGGGTCCGGGCCGGAGTCAGGAGCGGGGTCCGGGGTGGAGTCAGGAGCGGACTCCGGAACGGAGTCACGGTGGGAGTACCCGTCGGTACGGTCCGCGCTCACCACCCCTCCTCCTCCCTCTCGCCCGCCGACACCACCGCGGCCAGCAGCCGCTCGACCTGCGCGGGCGTCGTCCACGGGTTCAGCAGCGTCAGCTTCAGCCGGATCCGCCCCGGCCCCTCGCCCGGCAGCTCCGTACGGCCCACCACCGCCTCGCCCTCGCGCAGCAGCCGCCGTCGCAGCGCCGCGTTCAGCCGGTCGGTGCGGGCCCCGTCGTCCGCCCCCTGCCGGGGGACGTACCGGAACAGGAACGCGGTCAGCGCCGGTTCCCCCGGCCCCGTCCCGCCGTGCAGCTCCAGACGCGGGTGCGCCGCCGCCGCCCGCGCGCCCCCCACCGCCAACTCGTGGCAGGCGTCCACCAGTTGCCCCAGCCCGGCCCGGCCCAGGGTGCGCAGCGTCACCGCGATCTTGAAGGCGTCGGCGCGGCGTGTCGTACGCAGCGACAGGCCCAGCAGGCTCGGATAGCCCGCCTCCTCGTCGTCCGCCGGGTTCAGATAGACCGCGCGGCGGGCGAGCGAGGCGTACGTCTCCGCCTTCCGCACCAGGAAGATCCCGGCGGCGGCCGGCTGCCAGCCCAGCTTGTGCCAGTCCAGGGAGACGGAGTCGGCCCGCTCGATCCCGGCCAGCAGCGGCGCCAGCCGGTCGGAGAGCAGCGCGCCCCCGCCGTACGCGGCGTCCACATGGAGCCACGCCCCGTAGGCCGCCGCCAGTTCCGCGCACTCGGGCAGCGGGTCGATCGCCCCGGTGTCGGTGGTCCCGGCGGTCGCGACGATCGCCACCGGCAACTCCCCGCGCTCCACACACCGTTCCAGTGTCGACGCCAACGCACCCGCTTTCATGCGGAGTTGGGAGTCGACCGGGACCGGGATCACCGCGTCCTCGCCGAGCCCGAGCAGCGCGGCGGCCCGCTGGACCGAGAAGTGCGCGGCGGCGGACGCCAGAATCCTCGGCCGCGCCCCGGCCCCGGACCCCGGTCCCACACCGGTCAGTTCGACCTGCCGGCCGGTCGCGGCGCCCAGCACCCGGTCCCTGGCCAGCATCAGCCCCATCAGGTTGGACTCGGTGCCGCCCGAGGTCAGGACGCCCGCAGCCGCGCCCGGGTCGTAGCCGACCAGGGCCGCCAGCTCCTCAAGAAGCAGCGTTTCCAGGGTGGTTGCGGCGGGCGCCTGGTCCCACGAGTCCTGGGAGGGGTTGAGCGCGGAGACCGCCAGGTCGGCGGCGACGGCGACGGCCAGCGGCGGGCAGTGCAGATGCGCCGCGCACGCGGGGTCGGCCGGGTCCGCGCCGCCGTACGCGAGGAGTTCGGCCAACCGGCCCAGCGCGCCAGGGCCGTGAGCGGTGCGGAACACCTCGGTGACGGCCGCCCCGATGCCGGCGGGCGCACCGGCCGCCACCGGACCGCCGCGCCGGGCGGCGCCCTCGGCGAGCGCGTCCAGCACCTCACGCACCAGCGGCTCCAGAGCCGCCGCACCGCCCATCCCGCCCGACAACTCCGCTCCGGAGGGCGGCAGTTGGGCGCCACCCGCACCCGGACCACCGTCCACGACCGCCGTACCAGCGGGCACCGACGTACCGCCCGGCGTCGGTCGCAGCACCCTCAGCGCTTCCTCGACGGCGGCGCCCAGCGCCTCCGTCGTCACGCCGTCCACCCCGCGACGCCACCGGTACCCACGGCACCGGCGCCCACGGAACCGCCCGCCTCCGCGCCCGCCTCCGCGATCGCCTCCGTCAGCCGTTCCAGCACCGACTCCGCCTCCTCGTCCGTGATCACCAGCGGCGGCAGCAGCCGTACCGTCGACCCGTGCCGCCCACCCAGCTCCAGGATCAGCCCCCGCCTCAGGCACCCCTCCTGCACCCGCGCCGCCGGCCCCGGCGCCACCGGCCGCGCCCCGCACGCGTCCAACGGCCCCTCCGGGTCCACGATCTCGACGCCGATCATCAGCCCGCGCCCCCGGACATCACCGATCAGCGGCAGCTCCGACCTGGCCCCCTCCAGCCGCGCGGCCAGCCGCGCCCCGACCGTCGCCGCCCGCTCCGTGAGCCCTTCCCGCGTCACGTACCTGAGCGTCGCCGCGCCCGCCGCCATCGCCAGCGTGTTGCCCCGGAACGTGCCGGTGTGCGCGCCGGGCAGCCACCCGTCGTACGCCTCGTCGTACACGATCACCGCCAGCGGCAGCCCGCCGCCGACCGCCTTCGACATCACCATCGCGTCGGGCACGACACCGCTGTGCTCGACCGCCCAGTACGCGCCCGTGCGCCCGACGCCCGTCTGCACCTCGTCCACGATCAGCGGGATACCCCGCTCGCCCGTGATCCGCCGCATCTCCCGCAGCCACCCGTCGGGCGCGGGCACCGCGCCGCCCTCGCCCTGGACCGCTTCGAGGATCATCGCCGCAGGCCGGACGACCCCGCCGGCCGGGTCGTCCAGCAGCCGCTCGGTGTACGTCGCCGCCAGCGCCGCGCCGCGTTCGCCGCCGACGCCGAACGGGCAGCGGTACGCGTACGGATACGGCAGCCGCGTCACCTCACCGCCCGCCGCGCCGCCGCCCGCTACCGGTTCCTTGACGGCCACGCTGCCGGTCGCGGCCAGCGCGCCCGCCGTCATCCCGTGATACGCGCCGGTGAACGCGAGCAGCCCGCGCCGCCCGGTCGCCGTCTGCATCAGCTTCAGCGCGGCCTCGACGGCGTCCGTTCCGGCGGGCCCGCAGAAGTGCACGCGGGCCCGGTCGGCGAACGGCCGGGGCAGTGTCTCGAACAGCGCGTCCGTGAAGTCGTCCTTCTCCGGCGTGGCGAGGTCCAGCACGTGCAGCGGGGCCCCGCTGTCGAGCGTGCGGCGGATCGCCTCGCGCACCACGGGGTGGTTGTGGCCGAGGGCGAGCGTTCCGGCACCGGAGAGACAGTCGAGATAGCGGCGGCCGTCAGCGCCCTCGACGGTCATGCCGTGGGCGCGTACCGGGACGATCGGGAAGGAACGGGCGTACGTCCGCGCGGACGACTCCCTGGCGCGCTGCCGCTCCAGGATGGCGCGGGCGTCCGGGGCCGCGTTGTCGCGGGGCCGCCCGGACGTGGGCAGCGTGACAGCGGGAACGGTCATGGAAAAGCTCCGAAGTATGAGAGTGGGGCGAGAAGACGGCTCAGAGCAGGTGGCGACCGGCGACCGGGTGCCCGAGGAAGGAATGCATGGCGAACTCCCAGCCGTAGGAACCGGCGTTGGGAAAGACGACGAGGTCCCCCGCGCGCACCCGCTCCACGAGCACGTCCCGCAGCAGGGTGTCCTCCGGCGTGCACAGCTCGCCCACGACGGTGACACGGGTGTGCTCGGCCGTGGGCCTCGGACACTCCTCGCCCGCCTCCCACGCGTCGACCGGCAGCACGGCGACGTTGTGCACGATGTCCCAGGAGGTCGGCAGCTGGAAGTGGTTGATTCCGCCACGCAGTACGGCGAACCACTCGCCGTACGAGGCTTTGACGTCCGTCACCTCGGCCGCGTACCAGCCGCAGTCGGCGACCAGGAACCGGCCGGGCTCCAGCACGACCTTCACCCCCACGGGTGGTTCGACCAGCGCGGCGAGTTCACCGAACCGGGCCATGTCGAACGGCGCCTCGCCCTCGAAGGCGACACCTATGCCGCCGCCGATGTCGACGTGCCGCAGCTCGACACCGGTAGCGGCGGCCGTACGAACGCTCCATTCGACGCACCAACGAAGGTACGCCGCATGGGTGTCGGCGTCGAGGTTGTTCGAGGCCGCGTGGATGTGGAAGCCGACGACGTCCAGACCGGGGAGCCCGCGCGCGGCGGCCAGCACGTCCGGCACGTCGGGCTCGGCGACACCGAACTGCGAGGGCGCGCCGCCCATGTGGAGTGAGCCGCGGATCGGGATCTCCGCCGGGTTGACGCGCAGCGCGACGCGCGCGGCGACACCCTCGGCGACGGCGATACGGCTGATCCGGCGCAGCTCCAGCAGGCTCTCGGCGTTGATCGCCTCGACTCCGGCCCGGACGAGGGCGGTGAGGACGGGCACGGACTTGGCGGGTCCCGCGGCGACGACGGCCGGTGCCACGCCGTCCTCGAAGTGCCCCTGTTCCAGGGCCAGTTCCAGCTCACTGACCGAGGCGACCTCGAAGCCGTCGACGTACGGGGCGAGGGCGGCGACGACGCCGGGGTACGAGTTGGCCTTGACCGCGTAGTAGACGGCCGCCCAGCCGGGAAGCGCGGCCCGCAGTTCGCGCGCCCGGTTCGCGGCCACCTCGCCGTCGTACACGTACGCCGACACGGGCTCCGTCCCGCGCGCCAGGTCCAGCAGTCGGCGGCGGACGGGGACCGGCAGCACGTCCACCGGGTGGGCGGCGAGCGGCGCCGCGGAGGGCGGGAACTGGACGGACACGGCGGATGCGACCTCGTTGGTGTGGACGGGGGATCAAGCCGTCAAGCCACTGGTACGACGTCCGGACCCCGGGACAGTGAGACGTCGGGACATCAGAACATCGGGGCATCGGGACAGAACGGCCAAATCGCTTAGGTGAGCCTAACCTAACGCCTCGCCAGAATGATTCAAAAGTAGGTCATGCCCCGGGGGAGAACAGACGTGCCCCCGCGCTCAGTCCCCGCAGTCCCCCGCGTACGCCGGCTCCCGGCGCTCCGTGACCTCGATGTAGTCGAGCAGCGTCTGCCGGGTGCGGGCGAGCATGTCCAGGTGGTCGTCCAGCCCGCGCAGCCGGGCCCGCAGCATGTCCAGAAGCTCGGGGCAGGGTTCGAGTTCGGGCGCCGAGCCCGAGGCGCAGGGCAGCAGGACCGCGATCTCCTCCGTCGACAGACCGGCTTCGAGGAGCCGTCTGATCTGGATCACGGTCGTGGGGGCCTCGGCGCCGTACTCGCGGTAGCCGTTCGCGCCCCGGCCCGGTTCGAGCAGTCCCTGGGCCTCGTAGTACCGCAGCTGATGTGCGTTGACCTTGGTCCGCCGACTCAACTCCCCGATCAGCACGCCGGGTTCCTCCCCTGTTCCGCTTGCTCCGCTTGACCTTCACATCGGTCTCAACGTTGAGGATTCTGCCACGCGCGCCATCACAGGACCGAGGAGCGACCACCATGAGCGACCCCACGACCGACCGGACGACCGACCCCACGACCGACCGCACCACCGACCAAGCCACCGACAAAGCCACCGACCCCGCCCCGGTGACCGTCCTCGGCCTGGGCCTGATGGGCCAGGCGCTGGCCGGGGCGTTCCTGCGCGAGGGCCACCCCACGACCGTCTGGAACCGTACGGCGGCCAAGGCCGACCCCCTCGTCGCCGACGGCGCGAAGCTCGCCGGCTCGGTCGCCGAAGCCGTCGCGGCCGGCCGGCTCGTGATCGTCTGCGTCACGGACCACCACGCCGTCGACGCCCTCCTCGACCCGATGAGCGGCCACCTCGACGGCCGCGTGCTGGTCAACCTGTCCTCGGGCACCTCGGGTCAGGCCCGCGAGACGGCCGCGTGGGCGGCGCGGCACGGCGGCACGTACCTCCAGGGCGCGATCCTGGCCGCCCCCGACGGCATCGGTACGGCCGACGCCACCCTCCTGTACAGCGGTCCCCGCGCGGCCTTCGAGGCGCACGAGCCGACGCTCCGGGTCCTCGGCGGCGGAACCGGCCACCTCGGCGACGACCCCGGCCTGTCGTCGCTCCACGAAGTCGCGGTACTGGCCCTGATGTGGGGAATCCTCAACGGCTTCCTGCACGGCGCCGCCGTACTGGGCGCGGCCGGGGTCGACGCCTCGGCACTCGCGCCGATCGCCCGGCAGGGCATCGGCACCGTGACCGAATGGCTGTCCGGCTACGCGCGACAGATCGACGAGGGCGTGTTCCCGGCGTTCGACTCCAGCCTGGACACACACGTCGCCGCGATGGTCCACCTCCTCCAGGAGAGTGAATCCCTCGGAGTCAGCACCGAGTTCCCCGCGTACGTCAAGGCCGTGGCGGACCGCGCCGTCGCGGCGGGCCGGGGCGCCGAGGGATACATGACGCTGATCGAGCAGTTCCGGGCGCCGTCGGTGGTCCGGGCGCCGTCGGTGGAAGGGGGAGAGGGAGCATCGGAATAACCGACACCCCGTCAGCACTTGGAGCCGATATGACCACACCCACGCCCTCCTCCCCCTTCGACCCCCGCACGCTGCTCGCCGAGAGCCGCCTCGGTGTCCTCGCCACCATCAAGGCGGACGGGGTGCCGCAGCTCTCCCCCGTGATGCCCTTCTACGACGCCGACGCCGGTGTCCTGTACGTGTCGATGACCGAGGGCCGGGCCAAGACGGTGAACCTGCGCCGCGACCCGCGCGCCGCGCTGGAGGTCACCGCCGCGGACGGCCGCTCCTGGGCGACCGCCGAGGGCCCGGTCACCCTCGCCGGACCGGGCACGGACCCGGACGGCCCGGAGGTCGAAGCCCTGGTCGAGTACTACCGCCGGGCCTCCGGGGAGCACCCGGACTGGGACGAGTACCGCGCGGTGATGGTCTCCGACCGCCGGGTGCTGATGACGATGACCGTGAACCGCGTCTACGGCCAGAGCATCGGCTGACACCGGAGGCGGTTCATGACCCGGCCGGTTCGGGGGGACCGGCCGGGTCCGCCGTGCCCGTGCGGTTCTTCGGGTTCGCCGTGTGCGTACGGTCCTTCGGGTCCTTCGGGTCCTTCGGGCCGGAGTCCGGGCACGGCGAGTGCCCGCACTCGCACGGCGGCCGGCGGTGGACGGCGTCCGCCGGCAGGGACGGCTCCTCGGCCCGGCGGTCCTTGGGCACCACCAGGACGCCGTCCGTACCCAACTGCTCCGTGAGCCTGGACAGATATCTCCGGGCACCGCTCTGCGTCATTGCGCACCTCGCTTCAGTCGGTGGAGCACGCGCTCCAACAGCTCTGGGGTGACGGGGCCATAGACGCGCGGTACGACCTCGGGCACCAGCCGCCAGAAGCCTCCGGCATGAATCACGGCCTCGAGTTCCGCCGTACCGGAGTCCGCCGGAGCGGGCTTGTCGAGTCCCTGTTCGCACATGTGGGAGGCGTGCCTTCCGTCATCGCGTCACTACCTTCTGTGCAACAAGAATCGGTCCATACGCGTACGATCAGAAGCCATTTCTCTCCCAAGAGCCCAACGGGGACAAGGGGGTTCGCCCATGGCACCACGACCACGCGAACTGTCGCCGGAGCGTTCGGCCCGCGATCCGTTCGGCTCCGAGATGCGCCGCTGCCGCGAAGAGGCGGGCATGAGCCTGGAAAGCCTGGCGGCGGTGGTCATATACGAGGAAAGCATTTCCCCCGGCACATTGATGGAGGAAAAGAGACTCGTCAGGCCCCGCCGGCGCGCCTACGATCTGCTCAGGGCGAGCGCCCTGTCGCCGAAGGAAACGGCGAAGTACATCCGCGCAGTCATGAAGGCACTTCCGTCATGAGCACCAGCCTGGACGTCACTCACGCCCGGTGAGTCAAGTCGACGTACGGCAACGGCAACGGCGGCGGCTGCGTCGAATGGGCACCCGACCTGGTTCCCACCACCCACACCGTCCCCGCCCGCGACTCCAAGAACCCCGGCGGCCCCGTCCTCACCCTCAGCCCCGCCGCCTGGGCAGGCTTCGTCGCGTACGCCGCCGGCGCCAACAACCCCCGTCAGGGCTCGCGTTCGTCATAGGCTGAGAAGTGGCCCGACGGGGGCCGACAGTCAAGGGAGCCTTGAATGGCGCGGTATCTGATCTCGTTCGACGACGGCGCGATGGCGGCGTTCACCGAGGAGCGGTTGGCCGAGTTGTCGGAGACCTCGCACGCGGTGGTGCGGGAGGCTCAGGAAGCCGGGGTGTGGGTCTTCGGGGGCGGGCTGGAGAGCCAGCGGGCAAGCGTCGTCGCCACCGACGGGACCGTCTCCGACGGCCCGTACCCGGAGACCAAGGCGGTCCTCGGCGGGTTCTCGGTCATCGACGTGCCCTCCCGTGAGGACGCGCTGACGTGGGCCGGCAAGATCGCCGCCTCGTGCGGCTGTGCGCAGGAGGTCCGGGAGATCATGGCCGACTAGACCCTTCGACCGGAGGTGGCCCGCCAATGGCCGGGGCCGTCATCCCGGGTCGGCGGAGTCACCGCGTCCGGCAACCGCTCTCTGTACCATCCGGTGCATGAGGTCTGTCACCGTTTCGATCGACCTGCCGCACACACCCGCGCAGGTGTACGACTTCCTCGACGTCATGGCGCACCACGAGCGATTCACCGACCACTACCTCACCAACTGGCGCTACAGCGGCCCCGGTCGGGGTGTCGGGTCGGGTGCCACCGTCACCGCCGCGCTGGGCGGGACGAAGACCGACGTCACCGTCGAGGTCGTCGCGGCCGAGCCGCCCCGCCGCATCGTCGAGCGGAACGTCAGCGCGGGCGGCCGGCGCCTGGCGCATGGCACGTACGACATCGGGCCGTTGCCGGCGGGCGGGAGCCGGGTCTCGTTCACGTACACCTGGGAGCGTGCCCCGCTCCCCGACCGGCTGCTCGCTCCCGTCGTCCGGGCCACGATGCGCCGCGCCAACCGGACGGTCCTGCGCCGGCTGGCCGACGAGCTGGCTCGGGGGACGGCGACGCCCGGGTCCTGAGGCGGCGGCGCCCGGCCCGTCAGCGGGACGGGATCGCCGCCAGGACCTCGATCGGGATCACCGCTCCGGTGTCCGTGGCCTCCGGCCTGGTCAGGTGCACCGCGAGGTCGGCGATCTGACGGGCCCGGAGGGTGCGGGCCTGGCGGCCGGCGTCGTGGGTGGAGCCGTACGTGATGACGTTGACCGTCACGTCCGAGCCACGGCACTCGTGCACCAGGTGCCACGCCAGGCTCATCAGGTCCGCGTGCGGGGCGCCGCCCGCCAGGGCGGAACCCCGGCCGAGGCCCTTCGTGGACGCGATGAGGACGATGCGCCCGTGGCCCGCCTCCCGCATCCCCGGCAGCGTGCGCCCGATGATCGCGTTGGCGCGGGCGCGCGTACCGGCCGCCGCCGCCACGGGGTTCTCCTCCGCGTCGCGGTCGTGCCGGTCGGCGTCCACGACCAGCACGTCGACCGCGCCGTGCCCGGTCTCGAACTCCGATACGGCCGCGTCCAGTTGGAGCCCGTCGCTGACGTCGCACCGCACGTTGTACAGCTCGCCGGGCGGCGTACCGCGTTCGTACAGGAACCCCACCCAGTCGTCCTGGCGGGCATAGGCCGCGGCCACGCTCTCCGCGCTCCCGCTCGCGCCGCTGACGACCAGCACCGAACGGCTCACGTCTGTTTCTCCCCCACTGTGCGTAGCTCCGCGATCGCCGGCCGATACCTGTGGCTCCGCGCGTGTCGGCCGGTACCAGGAGGCCCATCTGCGGGCGCGCTGAGAACGCGGCAGCCGGTGACCGGCGCCGAGGGCCGACGCGTGGGTCACGGGCGGCGGCGGTGCGGCGGGTGATCTGCTCGCGTGGCGCGCCCCCGCGTGGGCCGAGGCCGTCTCGTACGCCGACTGCCGTGCGGGCTCATACGCCGACTGCCGTACGGGCTCGTCCGCTGCGGGACCCCTCAATGCGTCCTCCAGGTGGCCGGAAGTGTCGCCGAGGCTGCCCAACTGCCCTGCTGCGCCACGATGTTGACCTTGGTTCCGCACCGCTTGCTGAGGATCTCGGCCAGGGTCCGCTCATCCTCGACCGGGCCGGCGGCCTCGTCCTCCCCCATGGGTCCCACGGGTCCTGCGGCTCCGGTCGGTCCCACCGGAACTGTCGACCCCACGGCGCCCGCCGCCGCCATGTCACCGGGTGTCCGGTTCTGCTTCGGCACGGTCAGTACCGCGTCGGGGCTGTCCAGGATCGTCACACTGACCCGTATGGCGACATCGTCCTCGGGCCCGGGGCGCTTGGTCACACCGAGGTAGTAGCCGGTGACTCCCACGACGCCGACGACATGCCCGGCGAGCTGGGCCGCCACCTCTTCACAGGCCGCGATTTTCGCCGGTGACCAGCCGAGACCGGCGACTTCGTTACGGACAATGCGGCGCGCGACCTGGATCTGCTCCGGAACGGCCGGTAGTGAGACGTGCATGGCATCGGTTCTCCGTGACCCCTCGCCCTCACGCTTCGGCAGCGTGCCGACGAGGTCGGTTCCCGGCCCTGGCGCGGCGGTCTGGGGGATGCCGCGTAGGGGAACTCCGTAGTCCACCTTAGCCACGTCACGGACACTCTGCAACGTGACAGAGTTCGCTCGGCGGTATCGTGGTGTCCGCTGAACGGAGAGGTGGAGACCCTCCCCACCCGCACGAAGCGAGGAGGGCCCGGTGAGCCAGCCGAGATCGGGCCCCACCGTCGCTCTGCGGTGTTTCGGGGCCGACCTGCGACGTCGCCGCGAGGCCGCGGGCATGACACTCCAGACCGTCGCCGACGCGCTCAAGAAGGACCGCGCCACTCCGGCCCGCTGGGAGAACGCGGAGACCGTGCCGAATCCGCGCATGGTCGCCGTCCTCCTCGACCTCTACGAGACACCGCCCGCCGAGCGCGCCGAGGTCCTGCACGCCTTGAACGAGGCGAAGAAACCGGGCTGGTGGCACCCCTGGCGCGAGGTCGCCGAGGTCGGCGTGATCGATCTGGAGTCAGCGGCGACCAGCATCCGCTCGTACGCGCCCGGCGTACTGCCCGACCTGCTCCAGACCACGGAGTACGCCGAGGCCCTGATGAGCCTGCGCAATCCGTACGAGGACCCCGCCGTACGCCGTCTGCGGCTGGAACTGCTGGAGGCCCGCAAGGCGCACACGATCGGCGGAGCGGACGGGCCCGACCCCGACGAGAAACGCGCCGGCCTGTGGGTGCTGCTGGAAGAAGCCACTCTGCGGCGGCAAGTGGGCGGTCCCGGTGTGATGGCCCGTCAACTCGACTATCTTGAAACCCGGATCGCCGATGTGGGTTCGTCGGTGGCCATCCAGGTCATTCCGCCGCGCGTACCGCATCCGCTGGCCATCAGCCTCTGCGGCCATCTTGAGATCCTCCGCTTCAAGGAGTTCGGGATGGGGGAGCGACTGATCCAGATCGGCCTCCACCCGGCCATGACGCTCATCACCGACGACTCCGAAGCCGTAGAGAACTACCGAATCGCGGTGGACGTGACCAGTGGGTACGCACCCCCTCGCTTCACCCCGCTGCCTCTGACGAGTAAGGACTTCGGATGAGCGACTCCGTTCGCCCCGGTACCAACGTCATGCCCACGGTCCCCAACTCCGCGCGCATCTGGAACTACGCGCAGAACGGCCAGGACAACTACCAGGTCGACCGGGACCTCGCCGATGTGATGATGCGGGACTTCCCGGAGATCAAGACGGCGGCCATGGAGTCGCGGGCGTTCCAGGAGCGGGTGGCGGAGTACGTCGTCCGGGACGGCGGGGTACGGCAGTTGCTGGACCTGGGGACGGGGATTCCCACGGGGAGCGGCACGCACGGGCTGGCGCAGAAGGCGGCGCCGGAGTCGCGGGTGGTGTACGTGGACAACGACCCGGTCGTGCTCAACCACGCGAGTTCGCTGCGGAGTTCGCCGGAGGGGAAGATCCACTACCTCCAGCAGGACTTCCGGAACGTGGACGCGGTGCTGGAGGACGCGGCGAGGACGCTGAACCTCGACGAGCCGGTGGCCCTGCTGGTCCTCTCCACGCTCGGGCACTTTCCGCCCGCCGAGGCGGCGGCGCTGGTCGGGGCGTACATGAGCCGGCTCGCCTCCGGTTCCTACCTGGCGGTGTGCGACACGATCGAGACTCCCGGCACGCTCAAGATGCAGGAGCACTACGTGGCGGCGGACCCGGAGGGCGCCTATCTGGCCCGGACACCGGACCAGATCGCGGCCTGCGCGGAGGGGCTGGACCTGGTGGCACCGGGGCTGCGGCCGTTGCCCGAACTGGTCGTGCCGGAGGGCGAGTCCGTTCCCGAAGGGGCGGCGGACTGTGTGCAGTGGGGGTTCCTGGCGGTCAAGCCGTAGGGCGAGAGCGACAGCAGACAGGGGCGGAAACACAGGCGGGGACGGGGCGGGGCATGGGACGGGGCGCGGCTCGGTGACCATGAGCGGGTTCGGTGGCCATGAGCGGGTTCGGTGACGTGGAGAGGGGCTCGGTGACCATGGGCGAGGAGTCGTCGGGCCGGGAGTCCACGACCTGGGAGCCGACGGCGGCGGGCGTGCTGCGGCTGCCTTCCGGGCGGCTCGTACGGGGGCGGGGGCTGCGTCACCCGCTCCCGGCCGGTCCGGTGCCGGACTTCGCGCTCTACCTGCTGGGCAAGGAGCCGCCCGCCGTGGAGTGGGAGGCGCGCTGGGTGCGCTGGCCCGACTTCCGGCTGCCGTCGGACCGGGCCGCGACCGCGCGCTCGCTGCGGGAGGCGCTGGCGCGGGCGGGCGGCGAACGGGTCGAGATCGCCTGCGGCGGCGGACGGGGACGTACGGGCACGGCTCTGGCCTGCCTCGCGGTCCTCGACGGAGTGCCGAACGCGGAGGCGGTCGCGTACGTCCGTGCGCACTACGCGCGGGGCGCGGTGGAAACGCCCTGGCAGAAGCGGTACGTGGGGCGGTTCGAGGGCCCGGTGGCGTAGCGGCCGTCCGTCGCGCGTGCCACGATCCGCTCCCCGGTCCGGGGAACCGGCAGACGCGCCGGCCGTCGGGCGACGCTCCGGTGGACTGCAAGCAGCGTGCGCGCCGTGGCCGGCCGCATCGCCGCCGTCGGGGGCCGGTGGGGGTGAGGTCGGAGTCTGCGGGCGGGCCTGGGCGGCGGCGGCCCGCTTGCGCCGGGGGTGGGTGTGGGCCCGGCAGGCGACGGCGGGCGCCGGTGTCCGGCGGGCGTGCCGGTGGGGCGTGGGCGTGGCGGTGGGGCGCGGGCGTGGCGGTGGGGCGCGGGCATGCCGATGGGGCGTGGGCGTGGCGGTCAGGCGACCACCGCGCCCGAGGCGAGCAGCAGATCCGGGAGAGGGCCTTCGAATTCCGGGATCAGGCGGAGTGCGAGGGTCCAGCCCTCCGGGTCGTTCGCCAGGTGCTCCGCGGCCAGCGCCGCGAGCGCGCGGCGGGTGTCCCGTATCTCCGCGGATTCCGGCGCCCCGGGGTCCGCGCCCCCGGCCGGGGTCAGCACCCGGGCCAGGAACGGTACGGTCGCCCGTGCCGGGAAGCCGGACTCCACCACCTCGGGCAGGGTGAGCTGCCCCAGCTCGTACGCACCCTCCAGCCAGCGGCAACCGCCGTTGTCCACCCGCAGCGGCAGCTTCGCCAGCATCTCGGAGGCCGTGGGGGGCTTCGCACCGCGCCGGGGGCGGTACTCCGGGTGCGACAGACGCAGCCGGGCGCCGGCCGACTCGTCCACGAGCGCCGGCGGGCAGCCGTCCAGTTCCGCGAGCCGGACGAGGAGCCGGTCGTGGAGCGGCTTCACGCCGTGACCGGCCACCAGCTCCGCCCAGGGCACGGGCGCCGGACCGATCTCCTCGGTGAGCAGGTCGAGGGCCCACTCCAGGTCGTCGTCCCCGGTGCCGGCCCCCTTCTCGGCCAGGAACTCCGCCCGCCCCGCCGGTCCCGCCGCCGCCCGCTCCGCCGCGCGCAGCGAGTCGAGACCCGACGCCGGACCCGGGCTCGGTGCCGGACCCGGCTCCGGGCTTGATTCGGGGCGGGCCGACTCCAGCGCCGCCCGTCCCGCCTTGAGGGTGTTCGGCGACAGCGGGTGCTTCGGCTGCCTGGCCTGGCCGGCCGTCCGCCTGCGGCCGGGAAAGTCGGTCTCGTCCAGCAACTCCCGCACCGCGTCCGGGCCTTGGTCCTCCCAGAGCCGTACCAGCATGCGCAGTTCCAGCGCGGGCGTGTGCATCTTCGCCCGGGGGCTGCCCAGCAGCACGCGGCACAACAGCGGGTGGCCCGAATCGGCGCAGGCCAGCAGCCAGGGCCGCCGCGCGCTCTCCCGTACGCCGCCGACGAGCGCCTCCGTCAGCGGAAGCCGGTCGGCGGCCGGGGTGACGGCGGGCTCTCCCTCCCGCAGGCGACGCCCGGAGAGAACGTGACGCCGCTGGGCCAGGGTGAGATCGCTGTGCAGGAAGAGCGCGGCGTTGATCTCCGGGTCGTTGTACGCGATCAGCTCGGCGATCACCTCCGGCGGGGTCTCCCAGTCCGCGAGACCCGCGAGGACGGACACGCCCCGTACCCGGACCAGGTGCGCGCGCAGTTCGGGACTCGGCTTGTGCCAGAGCAGCAACTGCTGGATGGCGCGCACGTCCATGTGCTCCCCGAGCGCGCAACGCACCTCGTGGCCGGCCCCGTTGTAGAGACGCAGCCACGCCGCCCGCCCGTTCGCCTGCCTGCGGCTGGGGAACTCGGGTCCCAGCGGCTTCGGCCATGTCTTGCCGAGATGTTTCGGTGTCTCGGCGAGCGCGGCGTCGATCAGTTCGGTGACGGAACCGGGGAAACGCGGGAGCAGCGTGAAGACCGCCCGCCAGGGGGCGAAGTCCGCGCCCAGACGGGCGGCTTGGGCGGCGAGGGCGGCTCGTACTCCCTTGTGGTCGTCGGGGAGTGCGCAGAGAACCTTGCGGGCGGGTGCGACCTCGGCCAGCACGCGGTCGACGGGGAAGGCGCCGGAGGTGATGCCGGGGCGCAGGAGGGCGGCGAGGCCCATCTCGTTGGCGGATTCGAGTGCGCTTCCGGTCAGCGCGGACGCCGTTCCCGCGCTGGTCCCGGCGACCGGCTCGAAGGCGGTGCGGGCCATGCCCTCGGCGCAGTGCGGGTGCGTCCACAGGACGGGGAGCCGCCGAAAGGCGAACGGGGTGGCGCGGTGCTCGGCGAGCAGCGCGTCCCAGTCCAGCGCGCCCGGGGCGGACGGCGGATAGATCGTGCCGCTGAAGTTACTGTCCCGCAGGTCCGCGACCAGCTCCTCCGTCGTCTTCGGCCACCGCCGCCACGCCCGGGAGCCGCTCTCCGACTCCTTGACCGCCAGCCCCTTGACCGCCGACCCGTCGGCCGCCGACCCGGCGGTCCGCGACCGGGAGGCCGCCCGCGCCGCCCGCTCGGCCAGCTCGGCCTGGGCGTCGAGAACGCGCCGCGCGTGCGCGGCCAGTTCGGGGAACGGGGACAGCAGAGCGGGCTCCAGCAGCTCCGGGACGAGGCACCCCATCAGCCGCGCCGGAAGTCCGTCCGCCGCGCGCCAGCCGGGATCGCCCACCGTCGCCGCCGCGCCCTCCCACACCGCCAGCCGCTGCTCGGTCGTACGGTCCCCGGCACGGCCGCCGTACAGACTCCCCGCCAGCGCCGGGTCGCCCTTCGCGGCCAGCCGCCGGAAAACCTCGTCGCGATGGGCGGTGGCCGAGGTGAGCAGCGCGCCGATCAGATCCGGGTCGCGGGAACCGAGCACCTCCTCCAGGAGGGTCTCCGGCAACACGGCCCTGCTGACGAGCAGTTCGACCGTCTCCTCCCGGAGCCGGGCGATCAGCGCGCGGGTGAGTTCACGGTCGGCGAGGGCGTAGGCGGCGGAGACACAGGCGGGGTCGGCGAGGCGCATCGTGGTGGCTCGGCTCTCTCGGAAGGACGGTCGGAGGGCGCGGAAGGGCGGTCGGAGGGCGCGGAAGGGCGGTCGGAGGGCGGTCGGAAGGACGGAGTCAGGAGTTGGAGTTCGGCGTCGGTCAGGTCGGAGTCGTGGAGTCGGTCAGGTCGGGCCCGGGTGGCGGCGGGTGGGCGCGTGGCCGGTTCACGACGACGCGGCGAGTGCCTTCATACGGGCCAGCACAGTGACCCAGTAGCGCTGCCGGTCCGCCGTCTGCCCGACCAGATACGTGGCGCGCAGCTTCGGCGGCAGCCGTCGCAGCAGCCGGGCCACCGCGTCGACATGCGGTGTGAGCTGGGACAGTTCGGCGTTGGCCAGCGCCCGGTGCACCGCGTCCGTGTCGTTCGTCCCCTCGGACGAGGTCTCCGACGCGACGGCCAGCCGTTTCTCCCAGACGTCTATGTCCCGCACCAACTCCTTGAAGCCGAGCGCCGTTTCCTCATTCGCGCCGTCCAGCCGTGCTTCGAGGGCGGTCAGCGGGACCGGGGCGAACTCGCCGTCGCCGAGATAGATCAGGCCGGAGATCAGGGGCTGCCCGGCCCGGCGCAGTTTGATGAGGCGCTCCAGCGTCCGCTTGGTGATCCAGTCCCGGCCCTCGTCGTCGATGTCGTTCTTCCACCAGTCGAGGACGGTCTCCGCCAGCTGCCCGTACTCCGCGATCAGCCACTCGTTGGCCGGGATGTCCTCGGGCCGTACCTCGTAGCTGACCGTGAAGCGGCTCGCCTGCGCCACGTTGTTCCGGCTGACCTGGAGTTTTCTGCCCAGGTGGTACGGCGGGTTCTGGAGGGCGATCTGGGCGCGCAGCCCCTCCACCGGCCGCCCGGCCAGCGACCACTCCTGGGTGATCTCCATCAGTTTGGCGAACGCGGCCTTGTCCTTCGGCCGGTTGTACTCGTCCCAGACGATCACCTTCTCGTCCGGCCCCGAGAGCGCCCGCGCCAGCAGCGTGTCCAGCCGCCCGTCCGGGCTGGGGACCGGCACGCACAGGTCCTCGACGTTGGTCACGGGGAGCGAGAAGTAGACCGGGTCCGCGCCCAGTTCCTCCCGTACGACGGTCTTGGTGATCTCCGTCTTTCCGCAGCCGGGCGGCCCTTGCAGCAGCACCGCCCAGCGCTCCCGGAGGGCGGTGCGCAGGATGCGGCGTACGGGGTCGGCCACCGTGCGCGGATTGTCCGCGCCCACGGCGGAGGCGAGGGCGTCCAGGATCTCCGCCGTACGGTCCGCCCCCTCCGTACCGTCCTTGCGCAGGTCGCGCAGGCTCAGCCGCACCCCGCCCACCAGTGGCAGGCCCCAGCTCAGCGGCAGGCCGGCGCGGGCGCAGTCCAGCACGTGCTCCAGGGTGCGCGGGGAGAGCAGGCCGCGCAGCCGGGGTGTCAGGCCGCTCCAGATCCGGAATACCTCACCGAGGTCCCGGTCGGGGAAGCGGGCCGCGAGCGCGTGCCGCCAGGCGGTGTCGTTGGCGGTGAGGCGCAGGGTGACCATGCGGTCGAGCACGGCGAGGTCGCCGCGCGCCGAACCGGTCTCGGCCGGCGACTCGTTGTCGGAGAGGAAGACCCCGACGCAGCCGAGGGCGCGCAGGTTGTGCTCGCCGAGGGTCCAGTTGCAGGCGATCTGCATGAGCTGGGACTGGATCGTCGCGCCCGCCTGCAACGAGTCGTCGATCAGCAGCACGAAGGGCTCACCGGGGGCGAGTTGGCTCATGATCAACTGGGTGAGGACCAGCTCGCCCGTCCTGTCGTCCCGTACGGGCGCGTTCATCAGGAGGTCGTCGGGGGTGAGGTTGGCCGCCGGGACGAGGACGACACGGGTGCCGGGGTGGGCGCGCGGGATGTGGCCGAGGAAGGTGGAGGTCTTGCCGATGCCGTGCTCGCCGAAGACCTGGCCGGTCTGCCCCGTGGCGATCATGGCGTCGATGAACTCGGCGAGCCGCACGCCCGGTTGACGGCCTGCGGGCCGCTCGGGATAGGTGGCGGTGACGGGCCACGCGGTGGCAGGCGCGGAGACGTCGGGTCCGGATGTGACGGGCGCGGAGGTGTCCGGTCCGGAGGCGTCCGGCCTGGAGGTTTCGCGGTCGGCGGCGGTCGTGATCACGGCAGTGGTCCAGTCCTGGTCAGGGGAGGGACGGGGCAGGGGGGACGGGCAGGGGTGGGACGGGCAGGGGTGGGACGGGCAGGGGTGGTCGCGGTGGCGGGCGCGGCTCGGAACAACGGGCGGCGTGCGGCTCGGCGGGGACGGTGCTCGACAGGGGGCACGGGCGCGGGCGGGGCCGTACGGTCAGCTGTCGCCGGTCGTCACGCGGTGGCAGGCCATGGGCGGGCTGTGGCGCTCGGGCCAGTCGTCACCGCCGTCGGTGATCAGCCATATCCAGTGCTCGGGCCGGGCCGGGGTCACCTGCGGCGCGTAACCGTCGGTGACCATGATCACGGCGTCCGGCTCGGCCTCGCAGCGCCTGCCGCCGGCCTCCCGGCGCCCCTCCACGTACTCCACGACCTTGCCGAAGTCCGTGCCGCCACCGCCCCGCACCCGTTCGCCCGCCACGAACGGCATGACCTCGCCGTCGAAGCTCAGCCAGTGCGTCTCGACGCCGTCGGTGCGGCCGATCAGGGTGACCAGCCAGTCGATGACCCGCCGGGGCATGGAGGCGGAGGTGTCGATGGCGACGACCACGACCTTCGTACGCTCCCGGCCGCGCCGCGACAGCATCGGCTCGTGTCCGAGCGCGAGCAGCACCGCGCCGTGCTTCCTGGGATAGACGAGCCGTTCGCCGTCGCGGAGTTTCGAGGCGAGCGTGTCGGCCAGCCAGCGCTTCCACCACTCGACCCGGCGGGTGGGCTCGGTCCGGCCGCGCAGCGCGCCGAGCCCGAGCCGGCCCCACAGCCTGGCGACACGCTCGCCGCCGCCCTCCGTACGGTCCGCGAGAAGCAGGATCTCCTCGTGGGCGGGGCCCTCGCCGCGCAGGGCGGCACGCAGCACGTCCGCGAGGACGCCCTCCACGACCAGGCCCACGGTCTCCTCGTCCAGGGGCACTCCGCCGACGGCCAGATGCGGACAGACCGGACCGGAGGGCACGGGCGGGTCGCTCATCCGCTTCAGCTCGCCGTAGACGGTCATGTCCGTCTCGACGAACTGCTCGTACGCCAGCGGCTCCAGGCCCCGTGCGCGCAGATCCTCCTCGTACCCGGCGTGGATCGCGTACGGATCGACGCCCACCGGTTCCCGTACGCCCCCGTCGGCCGGGCGCGTGGGGAGCTTGGCGCGCAGCCGCCGCATGGCGACATGGTTGATGGAGACCTCGGCGGCGACGGTGAACACGGGGTCCGCGCGCAGCTCCGCCTCCACGTACAGATGCCGGTGGATGAGATGCCGCGCCTCGTGGAAGAGCACGAAACGCACCCCGTCCGCGCCGATCGCCGCGAAGAACTCCGGGTTGTAGAGCAGCACACAGCTGCCGTCCCCGGTGGCGACCACGGCGGCCGTCTCCAGCGCGAGGGTCGGGATCTGCCGGTGGCACTTGGTGTAGAGCCAGGAGGCGATCGCGCTCTCCCGCACGCCGAAGTCGAGCATGGCGGCTTCCTTCAGGAGCCGGCCCTTCTCCGTGATCTCCGGGTCCGGCGGATCGTCCAACAGCCGCCGCCAGTCACGCAGATCGGCGACGGCCGAGGACGCCGCCGGTGATGTGGCCGCGGACGTTTCGGTCATGCGAAAAACCCTAGCGGCCGGGTCTGACAACGCGTCCGCCGACGAGATCCGGAGCACGGCCGAGGCTCCGTCAGGGGCTCCGTCGGGGACTCCGTCAGGGGCGCGCGCTTCGTGCGCGACCGGCAAGCGGTTCGCCCACGGCCGTATCAACCGGCGCTGAAATCCCTTACCTTCGGACGCCTGGCACACCTCTCCCCCCACAGGAGTCACCATGAACGAGCAGCAGCATCCAACCCCCCACGCGCTCAGCCGACGCGCGCTGATACGCGGATCCGCCGGGGCGCTCGGCGCCGGGGCAGTCGGACTCGGCCTGGTCGGGCTCGGCCTCGCCGGAGCTGCCGGTACGCCGGCGTACGCCGGGACCAGGGCGCCGCGCGACGCCTTCCACAACCCGTTCAGCGGGTACACCATGACCGGCACCTGGCAGGACCACCTCAACAGCGGCTCGCTGGGCGGCCTCGACTACGGCATGGGCGTCGGCACCCCGCTCCCGGCGGCCGGCGGCGGGGTCGTCACCAACATCCCGAACAACGGGACCGGCGGGCACACCGTGACCATCGCCCACAGCAACGGCTACCGCACCCAGTACATGCACCTGTCGGCGTTCGTACTCGGCAACGGTGCGTCGATCGCCTCCGGCGGCACCGTCGGGCTCTCCGGGGGCGCGGTCGGCGCGCCAGGCTCGGGCTCGTCCACCGGGCCGCACGTGCACTGGCACATGATCGACCCGAACGGGAAGCGCATCAATCCGCTCACCTTCCTCGGCAGCGGTGGCGGTGGGAGCGCCGGGCTGCCGAAGACGGCGACGGAGCAGGACGGTGTGCCGGGCGCGGTGTTCTGGCAGCGGGCCCAGAAGTGGCTGTCGATCGAGGCGGGTTACGCGGGCCCGGTCGACGGCGCCCCGGGCCCCAACACGTACGCCGCCCTGCAACGCGACCTGCGCGACCACCACGGATACACCGGCCCGGTCGACGGCGTTCCCGGCCCGAACACCTGGGCCGCGCTCCAGCGGCTCGCGGGCGGCTACGGCTACACCGGTCCGGTGGACGGGGTGATGGGCCCCAACTCCTGGCGCGCCGTGGCCCGTTTCCTCAACGAGGACCGCTGGGACTGATGCCGGTACGGCCGACGGCCCCGGCGGCGGTCACCGGACCTCACCGGACCTCACCGGACCTCACCGGACCTCACCGGACCTCACCGGACCTCACCGGACAGGGTGTCACTGGAGGGGCGGCAGCGCGAGCCAGTCCCGCCAGGTGATGTCGCGGCCCACGTAACGGGGCTGCCGGAACGGCCAGTCGGCGGCGATCCACCCCGGGACCAGCGCGTCCAGCGCGCGTTCCGTCCCGCCGCCGACGTGGTCGTCCACCACCCACCAGGAGATGTCCGCGTCGGCGCCGGCCCGGTCGGGCGGGTCGATGTAGACGCAGCCGAGGATCGCCGTCTCCCCGGCGTCCAGCAGGGCGTAGTTGAACGACTCGTGCGCGGCGATCTCCTGCTCGTGCCGCAGCAGGTCGGCACGGTCCTGTTCGTAGGTCATGGTCTCCGGGGGCCAGGACCAGGCCGGGCCGTAGATCTCCCAGAGACGTTCCCGGGAACCCATCACGGCGGGGTAGTCGATGGGGGTGTCCGCCTCGCGGATCGGCCGCAGATGCAGCGCGGTGCCGGGGACGGGCACATGGACGGGGTGGACGAAGTCGTCGGGCAGCCAGCTCATGAGGGGCGAGGCTACAACCGGGCATCCGGTTCGGCGACCGATATTTCCGGCGACGGGGGTCAGGGGCGGGGGACCGGGGGCAGGCGGTGGGGGCGTCGGGTCCGACGCTCGGCTCCCGGAGCCCGGCGCCGGACCCCGCCCCGGTGCGGGCGTCGGGTGCCCCTTACGGCAGGACGGCGTCGGCCACCGCGCAGGCCACGTTGTCCGGTCCTCCCGCGTCGAGGGCCAGCGCGATCAGTTCGCGTACAACGTCCTCCGGGTCCGCCGTCGCCGTGAGCACCTGACGGATCTCTTCGGGCCGTACGACCGTGAACAGCCCGTCCGAGCAGAGCAGATAGCGGTCGCCGGGCTCCACGTCGTACAGCCGCAGATCGGGCCGGGCGTGGTCTCCGTCGCCGTCCAGTGCGCGCAGGAGCAGCGCCCGTTGCGGATGGGACGCGGCCTCCTCCGGGGTGAGGCTGCCGGCGTCGATCATGGACTGCACGAGAGTGTGGTCGTGCGTGATACGGGACATCTCACCGCCCCGCAGCAGATACGCGCGGGTGTCACCGATGTGGACGAGCGCCAGCCGGGATCCGGTCCACACCATCGCGGTGAGGGTGGTCCCGGAAGTCTCGGCGTTCGCGGCAGCCGTCTCGGCGGCCGACGGGGCCGCCGCGCCCGGGTCCACCCGGTTCGCACGGTTCACCCGCTCCACCGCGTCCGCCAGTCCGTTGAGCACATCGGCGCCCCGGACCGACTCCTCCAGAGCCACCAGCGCGTCGATCGCCGCCCCGCTCGCCCGTGCGCCCTCGTCCCCGAACCCGTCCGCGACGGCGAGCAGCCTTGAACCGGCGTACGCCGTGTCCTGATTGACCGGCCGGACAAGCCCCCGGTCCGACCCGGCGGCGAACCGCATCGCCACGTCCCCGCTCGTTGGCTCCCCGCTCGTTCGTTCCTGGCTTGTTCGTTCCTGGCTTGTTCGTTCCTCACCTGTTCGTTGCATGTCTTCGGCGCCTTTCCCTGCCGGTCTCCCCGACAGCTGTCCAACGAGGAAGGCCACCAGGTCCCGGCGCGCGGCGGTTTCGGTCTCCACCCGCGCCCAGTACGCCTCGATGTCCCGGCCGGCAACGCGCGGGTCCTTCTCGGCCAGGTCGCACACCTGGCCGATCCGCGCCAGCGGCATCCCGACGCGGCGCAGCCACGCCACCAGACGAGCCCGCTCCAACTGCGCCCCGGTGTAGTACCGGTAGCCGGTCGCCGTATCCACCCGAGCCGGTGTCAGCAGACCCAACTCGTCGTAGAGACGCAGCGCCTTCGGCGACAGACGGACCGCTCGGGCGAACGCGCCGATGGTCAGTTCGGGTGGGTTCGCGAGCCCGCCGCCGTCCCTCTCACCGCCGTCCGCATCGCCGCCGTCCCTCTCACCGCCGTGCACATCGCCCCCGCCCCTCCCACCGGTCCGCGCCACCGCTGTCCCTTTCCTCGTACCGGGCACGTCGCCCGGCAGGCCCGATGCTGGGGCTTGCCCTTCGGGGAAGGTCAAGCCGTCGGGAAAGGCCAGATCAGTGTGCCCGGCGGCCGACCTCGACGACCGCCGGAACCCTGGGGGCTTGCGTCGGGACGGACCGCGCGCCCGCCGGATCGGATCCGGCGGGCGCGCGGGACGAGGACGCGGTCAAGGCTCCCGGGTGTGGAAGAAGTAGAACGTGGCGATCGCGGTCGCGCCGCCCACCGCCAGGCCGATGCCCGACGAACGCAGCACACTCGCGTACGTGAGGCTGTGCAGGAAGCCGACGGAGCCGCCCGCCACCACGGCGTAGGCCGCCGCCCGCAGTTCCCGGGGCACCGTCCTCGGCAGGCGCAGCAGGCCGAAGACCAGGATGGCCAGTGCCAGTCCGGAGACCACGCCGAGGGTGATCTGGAGGGCGTTGAGCGGGGTGCCGTGACGCTGGATGAACGGGGCCCAGACGCCGTAGAGGATGCCCAGCGCGACCGGCACGGCGATGAGGTGCGGCGGGATACGCCGCCTCCTGGGGCCGGTCCCACGTCCGGTCCGGCGGCCGGTGCCCCGGCCCGCGAAGCGCGAGGGACGCGCCGGACCCGAGGGCCGGGCGTGACGCGGTCCCGTGGTGGACGTCGGTGCCTGTGAGGCCATGGCAGAGAACTCCTCCCGCTCGTCCTCCTTCCAGGGCACACCCGCCGACGCGCCCCGGCAACTCGGACCGCCCCGCCCCGGTACCACCGGCCCCGCGCGGCTCTCAGTCGTCCGGTGCCTTCAGCGTCACCCAGACCAATTTCCCCGGACCCCGTCTCGGCTCCACCCCCCAGTCGTCCGCGAGCGCGACCACCAGGGCGAGCCCCCGGCCGCACTCGTCGACAAGTTCGGGCGTACGCGGACTGGGCACCGTGTCCCCCGCGTCCTCCACCTCCAGCCGCAGCAACCCGTCGGCCCTCCGTACGGACACCACGATCTCCCGGCCCGGGGGCGACCCGTGCCGCAACGCGTTGGTGACCAGTTCCGACAGCAGCAACGCCGCCGTGTCCCCCAACTCCCCCGGCAGGCTCACCAGCCCGCGCAGCGCCTCTCTCGCCCGCCCGACACTGCGGGGGTGACGCGGAAGCCGAAGCCTCATGTGCTGGTCACAGTCGTGGTTCATGGAGATGACCTTCCCCATGAGGACGACTTTTACTTTCCGTACACGTGACGTGACCGTACGGGGTGGATCTTCGGACTGCCCGCCGAAACCACCCAATTCCCCCGTCAGCCGTCCGTCGAGCCGAAACGGCGTTTGTGGAGTTCCTCCAGCACTCGGCGTTCGCGCTTCGTCGGGCGGCCAGCACCCCGGTCGCGGACCGCGACCGGGCCCGCGAACTCGCGGGGCGGGGGCGGCGGGCTGTTGTCCACGTAGCACTGGACCGCGACCGGGGCGCCCACGCGTTTGCGGATGACGCGCGTGAGGACCACGACCCGTTCGCGCTCGGCGTGACGCAGCCGGATCTCGTCGCCCGGCTTGATCAGATAAGCGGGTTTCACCCGCTCCCCGTTGACGCGGACGTGTCCCGCACGGCAGGCGGACGCCGCCTGGGAGCGGGTCTTGGTCAGCCGGACCGACCAGATCCAGACATCGGCGCGTACGCTCCCCTGGTCCCCGGGAGCGGCCTGAGCTTCAGCGGCGGCAGCCATGCTCCCGAGCTTAGAGGGTGTCCGCCGCCGCCGGGCCTGTGTCCGTCGGGCCTGTGTCGGTCGGCCCTGTGCCCGCCGGGTCTGTGTCCGTCGGGTCTGTGTCCGTCGGGTCCGTCGGCGGCCGGGTTGCCTCCGGCAGGGCCGGCTCCGTCGGGTCCGCCCCCGACAGCGCCGCCCGCACCTCCTCCGGAGACGTCTCCCGCAGTTCCTCGCCGGCCACCAACCACCTCGTGATCCCCACCGATTCGAGGAACGGCAGATCGTGGCTCGCGATCAGCAGCGCGCCCTCGTACGACTCCAGCGCGCCCGTCAGCCGGCGCACGCTCGCCATGTCCAGGCTGTTCGTCGGCTCGTCCAGCAGCAGCAGTTGCGGGGCGGGCGCGGCCAGCAGCAGCGCGGCGAGGGCCGCGCGGAAACGCTCGCCTCCTGAGAGGGTGCCCGCGGGCTGTTCGGCCCGCGCCCCCTTGAAGAGGAAGCGGGCGAGCTGCGCGCGGATGTGGTTGTCGGTGACGCCGGGCGCCAGACGGGCGACGTTCGCCGCGACGCTCAGCTCCGGGTCGAGCACGTCGAGCCGCTGCGGCAGGAACCGCGTCGGTACGAATGTCCTCGCCTCCCCCGCCGCCGGCGCGAGCTCCCCGGTGAGCGTGCGCAACAGGCTCGTCTTGCCCGAGCCGTTGCGCCCGACGAGGGCGACGCGTTCGGGGCCGCGTACGTCCAGCGTGACGTCCCGCAGCCGCCCGTAACGGGGCCGTACGCCCTCCAGCGTCAGGACGGTGCGGCCCGCGGGCACGGCCGTACGGGGCAGGCTCACCCGGATCTCGGCCTCGTCGCGGATCGCGTCCGCCGCCTCCTCGCGGCGCTCGCGCGCGTCGTTGAGCCGCTCCTCCTGAAGAAGCCGCGACTTGCCCGCCGACTCCTGCGCGGAGCGTTTGAGTCCGCCCGCGACGATCCGGGACGCCTTGCGCCGGTCGTTGAGCTTCTTGTCGTGCCGCTGCCTGCGCGCGTTCTTGATCTGTGTCTCCTCCAACTCCCGCTTCTGGCGCCGTACGTCGGCCTCCGCCGTGCGCAGCGTCCGTTCCGCCGCGTCCTGTTCGCCGGCCAGCGCCTCCTGGTAGGCGGACCAGCCGCCGCCGTACCAGCTCACCGAACCGGCGCGCAGTTCGGCGATACGGTCGACGCGCTCCAGCAGTTCACGGTCGTGGCTGACCACGACGAGCACACCGGCACGCCAGGAGTCGACGGCGTCGTAGAGCCGCCGGCGGGCGGGCAGGTCGAGGTTGTTGGTCGGCTCGTCCAGCAGCAGGACGTCGGGCCGCTCCAGCAACAGCGAGGCCAGCCGCAGCAGCACCGTCTCGCCGCCGGAGATCTCGCCCACGGTGCGGTCCAGGTCGATCGCGCCGAGCCCGAGGGAGCCGAGCATGGCGACGGCGCGCTCCTCGACGTCCCAGTCCTCGCCGACGGTGTCGAAGTGCTCCTCGCGTACGTCGCCGCTCTCGATCGCCCGCACGGCCGCGCGCCGTTCGGCGATACCGAGCGCCCGGTCGACGCGGAGACCGGTGTCGAGGGTGATGTTCTGCGGCAGCCAGGCCAGGCTGCCGCCGGCGGTCACCGAGCCGCCGGAGGGGAGCAGTTGGCCCGCCAGCAGGCGCAGCAGGGTGGTCTTGCCGGTGCCGTTGGCTCCGACGAGGCCGGTACGGCCCCGGGGGACGCTCACGGACAGCCCGTCGAAGACGGGGGCGCCGTCGGGCCAGTGGAAGGAGAGCGCGGAGCAGGTGAGGGAAGCGGTGGGGGCACCGGGCATGGGCATGGGCATGGGCATCGTCATGGTGTTCCTCGCGGGCGCGTCGGGATGGGGGCGTCGTGTGCGAGCACCACGCGGCGACCGGGCCCGTACGACACGGACCACCGGGCTTCTCAGCACCGGGAGGGGGATGCGGCTGCCCGAGAGGTCGGGGACGGCTCATGCATCGAGGTCGGGCCCACGCGGGCGTACGGGGGCGGCGAGCCCGAACCGTACGGCGTGATGATCGCGAACCTCAGATGCGCAACGTCCACCTCTGTCGGAGACAACAAGGACGCCGACCAGGATAGGCGGGGCCGCCGACCCGGGCCAAGGGTTTTCCGCCGGAACGGGTGCGAGGACGGATGCGAGGACGCATGCGGCGGTCAGATGCGGCGGCCTTCTGAAGAGGCCGCCACGAGCCACGCCCTCCGCAGGGGTCGGCCGGGGCCGTAGAAGACGATCGCCGGACAGGCTGCGGAGGCGGCCTGTCCGGCGATCGCGTACGAAGGAACCACGAACTACGAACTGAGAACTGAGAACTGAGAACTGAGAACGACAGACTACGAACTACGAACTACGAGAAGGAACGTGCGACGAGCGGTTGGCCGTCAGACGCCGATGTTGTAGCCGTCCTTGCGCCAGATCGCCACGACCGACGGGCGGACCATCTTGCCCGGACCGTCGGGCCACGCGCTGAGCGGGTTCTCGACCGTCGCGCCGGTGATCTCGCCCGGGTGCTGGACCGCGACCAGGACACGCCGGTCCTGGATGATCGGGCCGCAGGTCTCCGCGCCCTTCGGAACGGTGAGGAACTGCTTCAGCTCACCGCGCCGCTCGCCCTGCGTCGCCACACCGAACAGACCGTCGTGCGAGCCGAGCTGGGCACCGTCCGTGGAGATCCACAGGTTGCCGTGCGGGTCGAACGCCACGTTGTCCGGGCAGGAGATCGGGCTGACCTTGTCCTTCGGGAAGCCGGCGAAGTACGTCGACGGGTCCTTGGGGTCGCCCGCGACCAGGAACAGCCGCCAGGCGAAACCGTCGCCCGCCGGGTCGTCCCAGTTCTCGGCCAGCTCCAGGATCTGACCGTGCTTGTTGGCGTTGCGCGGGTTGGCCTCGTCCGCCGCCGCCTTGCCCGCGGCACCTCGGTCGGTGTTGTTCGTCAGCGCGACGTACACCCGGCCGGTGCGCGGCGAGGGCTCGACGTCCTCCGGACGGTCCATCTTCGTGGCGCCGACCTTGTCACCGGCGAGGCGCGTGAAGACGTACACCTCGTCGGCGGTCATGCCGGGCACGTGCGAGACGTCGCCGGTGGCGAGCGGGATCCACACGCCGGAGCCGTCGAACTCGCCGTCCGCGGGGAGCTTGCCGGTGCCGTCGATGTCCACCGGGCTGTCGCCGCTCAGCTTGGCGACGTACAGCGTGCCCTCGTCCAGCAGCGTGAGGTTGTGGTCGCGGGCCGCGCGGCTGTTGCCCTTCTTCATCGCCTTGGACGAGACGAACTTGTAGAAGTAGTCGAACCGCTCGTCGTCGCCCATGTAGACCACGGCGCGGCCGTCGGAGGTCAGACGCGGCTGCGCGGCCTCGTGCTTGAAGCGGCCGAGCGCGGTGCGCTTGCGCGGCGTGAAGTCCGGGTCGTACGGGTCGAGTTCGACGACCCAGCCGAAGCGGTGGATCTCGTTGGGCTCCTGCTTCAGGTCGAAGCGCTTGTCGAACCGCTCCCACTTGCGCTCGGTGGCGGCCGTGCCGACGCCGTAACGCTTGTCGGTGGCGCTCGACCCGTTGGCGAAGTACTGGTTGAAGTTCTCCTCGCCCGACAGGATCGTGCCCCACGGGGTGGTGCCGCCGGCGCAGTTGTTGAGCGTGCCGTAGACCTTCTTGCCCGAGCGGTCGGCGGAGGTGCGCAGCAGCTCGGAGCCCGCGGCCGGGCCGGTGAGCCGGAACTCGGAGGTGACGGTGATACGGCGGTTCAGCTCGTGCCGCGAGACGGCGGTGAGCTTGCCGCTGCGGGGCTCCTCGTCCACGACGACGACCGACAGGCCGTGCGCGGCCCAGGCGATCTCGACCTGCTCGCGGGTGGGGTTCTCGGGGTCGTACCCCTTGAACATCAGGATCTCGTCCGTGTACTCGTGGTTGGCCACGAGGAGCTGCTTGCCGCGCTCGCTCTTCAGCGGCAGCAGGCTCAGGAAGTCGTTGTTGTAACCGAACTGGCCGGCCTGCGCCTTGGCGGTCTGCTTGTTCGGGTTGAACTCCGGCGCGCCGCGCAGGATCGGGTCGCCCCAGCGGATGACGAGGTTCTGCGTGTAGCCGGCCGGGACGGTCACCTTGTCGGCGGTGTTGGGCGCGACGGCCGCGAAGCGCAGACCACGGGCGCCGTCCGCCTTGTTGCCACCGTTGCCGTGGCGGTCGTCCGCACCGGCGAGGGCGGCGGCGGAGGCGGGGGTGCTGCCGCCGGTACCCGCGGCGATGGCGGTGCCCGCGGCTGCGGCGACGGTCACGACAGCGGCGCCGCGCATGACCGACCGGCGGGAGAGCGCGGAGGCGATGACATCGCCGGCGTACTCGTTGTCACTGGTGTTGGGCACCTCGTGGAAACACGCGTCACCGCAGCGGTAACGGCAAGTCATGGCGGAACGTCCGCCCGGGTGCGAGTTCAGCAGCGGCAGCAGTTTGCGCACTTTCCCCTCCGATGGGCTTTACTCGGCGCGCCCCGCGCCGACATGGTGTCGGGATCTGACGGCGGCGACGCTATGCGCGTAGGCACCCGGTTCGGCGGCCTCAAGGTGAACACGGAATGAATGTGAGCCGACCGGGCTTCGGAGGAGGGCACATTCGAGGTCCCGGGGCGCCCCTGCCGGGGCGGGGCGCGAGTGGCCGCTAACCTTACGTATCCGCCATGGCCAGGGATGCCGAGTTTCGGTCGGGGTGAGCCCCCGGTCCCCGGTTCCAAGTACGGATATATGCCGCACCCAACTCATCTGAAAGGCTCGCCCATGGGCATTCGGAGCTTGCTGCGCAAGGTGTTTGGACGCGAGCGTGCGGAGGGTGACGAGTCGGCGGCCATGACGGTTCCGGCCCAGACCGAGCGCACGCGTCAGCCTGAACCCACGACGCCGTCCACGACGCCCGCCACGACGGCCACGCCGTCGGACGCGAAGGCCGCCCCCACGGTGCCCGCGCCGGCGAAGGAGCCGACTCCCGCCGCGGAGCGGTCCCCGGCCTCGGTTCCGGAGAAGGCCGAGGCGGGAACGACCCGGGCGGGGAGGAGCGGGGCCGGGACGTCAGGAACGGGGACGTCAGGGGCCGGAAGGACCGAGGCGGAGAAGGCCGACGACCTGGTCGCCGCGGCCTTCGACAACCCGCGCCCGGCGACGCCGGAGCGCAGTGTCCCGGCCCAGACGAAGCGGGAGGAACGGGAGGAGCCGAAGACCCCGACGGTCCCGGCGCAGTCCCACGCGGTCCCGGCGCAGTCCCACGCGGAGCCGACGCCGTCCCACGCGGAGCCGACGCCGTCCCTCGCGGAGCCGGAGGAGTCCCGCCCGGAGCCGGAGCCCGAGGTGGTGGCCGCGGCGGCGGTCGAGCCCGAGCCGGTGGTCGTCAAGCTGCCCCAGCCCGAGCCGGAGACCGACATCGTCCCCGAGCCCGAAGAGACCCCCGAGCCCGTCGCCCTGGTCGTCGTCCCCGAACCCCTCCCCACCCCCGAACCGGTGGCGGAGCCCGAACCGGTGAACGACGCGGATACGGCTGACGCCCCGGCCGAAGCTCCGGCTCAGGCCCCGGCGCCCGCCGTCCTCACCCCCGTCGCCGAGCCGGGCAAGCCCGCGTACTCGCTCGCCCGCGTCAAGTCCCGTGCCCCCGGCCTGGTCGACACGTACAAGGCGGCGGGCGCGGCGCTCAAGAAGGCCGGTCTCGCCGGGCAGCGGGCGACCGTCTACCTCGTACTGGACCGTTCGGGTTCGATGCGCCCGTACTTCAAGGACGGCAGCGCCCAGCGCCTCGGCGAACAGGCCCTCGCGCTCTCGGCCCAGCTGGACGAGAAGGCGACCGTGCAGGTCGTCTTCTTCTCGACGGACATCGACGGTACGGGCGAGGTCTCCCTGACCGCGTACGAGAACCGGGTGGACGAACTGCACGCCGGACTCGGCCGGATGGGCCGGACCAACTACCACCGCGCGGTGGAGGAGGTCGTCGCCCTGCACGAGAAGGCGGGCCACCCCGGCCCCGCGCTCGTGATCTTCCAGACGGACGGCGCGCCGACGGTCCGGCTCGCGGCGGAGCAGGCGTTCGCGGAGGCGGCGAAGCTGCCGCTGTTCTGGCAGTTCGTGGCGTTCGGGGAACACGACGCGAAGGGCTTCGACGTCGCGCGGAAGCTCGGCGCGGACGAGAAGGCGCCGAACGTGTCCTTCTTCCACGCGGGCCCGGCGCCCAAGGACCTCCCGGACGCGGAGATGTTCGAGAACCTGCTCGCCGCGCTCCCGGCCTGGTGGGCGGCCCGTACGTCCTGAAGTCCGCCCAACCCGCCCGCTCCTCGACACCATGAGACGCGCCCTCCGCCTTCTGCCGGAGGGCGCGTCTCGTTGCCGGATGGCTCGTTGCCGGGAGCCCGGTTGTCGGGCGTCTCGTTGCCGGATGCCCGGTTGTCGGGCGGGCGGTCGCCGGGAACCCGGTTGTCGGGCGGGCGGCGACCTGCCGGCTCGTCGCCCGGCGGGCGTTGTCAGTGCCGGGTGGCATGCTCGGCTGCTCGACCCGGACTGGGGTTTCGACTTCGAGGACCGCGAGGAGATACGGCGCCGGCTGCCCCGGCTGGTGGCCTCTACTTCGACCGCGTCCATGTCTGAGTTCGCCCGGGTCCGAGCCCGGGTCCGGGTCCGCTTCCGCGTCCGCCTCTGATCGGACTTACGCGGCTGATGGGGTGAATGACAAGGGACTTGAGCCCGGTCGGGGCAGCGGGAGACGGACGATGATCTTTCCCGACCCACTCGACTCTCGGAGCGCCTGAACCATGACCACTGCCATCCAGGACGTCATCACCACCAAGCACGAGCGCGCGTTCGACACCATGGACGCCAACCACGACGGTTATCTGGACTGGGCGGACTACCAGAAGCTCGCCGACCGCTACATCGAGGCGTACCGGCTGGACAAGAACGACCGCCGGGCCAGGGCACTTCAGAGCTTCTACCAGATCTACTGGCTGGAACTGCTGCGTCACGCGGGCGTGGACGGCGACCGGCTCACCAAGGAGCAGTACGTCACGGCCTGCCGTCTCACGGCCATCGACACGAGCCGGCTCAACGTGACCGAGGGCGGCGGACACGCGATGTTCGACGTGATCGACGTCAACGGCGACAACGAGATCAGCAAGGACGAGTTCGCCCGCTTCCTGCGGGACGTGTGGCGGATCGACGCGCCCGACGCGATGGACTCCTTCATGAAGCTGGACACCGACGGGGACGGCGCGATCTCACGCATGGAATTCATCCGGTCCGTGCGTGAGCACTTCCTCTCCAACGACCCGGACGCACCGGGCAGCCTGTTCTTCGGCCACATCTGAGCGAGCGAGCGGGGGCGGGAGCGAGCGCCGTGTGCTCCCGCCCCGGTGACGGCGGGAAATCCCTTGGCGCGGCGGGCGGAAAGAGCGAAGACTCGTCCCATGGCTGACATGGGGTCGTTCCGGGACGCGGTCATCGCCTGGGCGGCCGGCCCGGCCGACACCCCCGAAGCCCCCGGCGGTCCCGCCGCCACCGCGCGCGCACTGGCCGCGAGCCTGCCCGTCCGTACGGTCGTCCTGCTCGAAGGCCCCAGCGACGCGGCGGCGGTCGACGCCCTGGCCACGGCACGCGGCCGGAGTCTGGCGGCGGAGGGCGTCTGTGTCCTGCCGATGGGCGGCGCGATGAGCGTCGCGCGCTTCGCCCAGCTCCTCGGCCCGTCCGGTCTGGGCCTGCGCCTGACCGGCCTGTGCGACGAGCGTGAACACAGCTTCTACGCACGGGGCTTCGAGCGGGCGGGCGCGGCCCACCACGAGTTCTTCGTCTGCGCGGCCGACCTGGAGGACGAACTGATCCGCGCGCTCGGGGTGGCCCGGGTGGCGGAGCTCGTACGCGCGGAGGGCGACGAGCGCGCGCTGCTGACCTTCCTGCGCCAGCCCGCCCAGCAGGGCCGTGCGCCGCAGCAGCAGTACCGCCGCTTCATGGGTACGAAGAAGGGCCGCAAGATCCGCTACGGCCACGTCCTGGTCGAAGCCCTGCCCCCCGGGCGCGTACCCGCCCCGCTGGACAACCTGTTCAACAGTCTCTGAACGACCTTGTCCTCGCTTGATGACGCTGATCGGATCGACGCATGTTCGGGCGGTAGCAACCGTTCACCCGGGGGGATTTGTGCAAGCCGACCGTCAGACCCGACAAGCCGGCGCGCTGCGTGCCAGGTGCGCGACAGCAGCCGCGTACGCCGTCGCCGCTGTGGTCCATCTCGTGACGGCGGGACTGTTCGCCGCCGGGCTGATGCTGATCGTTCTCGGGTTCCGTACCGTTGTCCAGCCGGTGATCGGCCTGCTGTTGCTGGGCCTGGCCGTCGCCCTGCGCCCGCGCCCCGAGCGGCTGAACCCCGACCTGCCCCTGCTGCGGGAAGCCGACGCGCGGACCCTGTTCGCGCTGCTGCGCCGGACGGCGGACAGCGCCGGAGCGCGACACGTCGACGCGGTCCAGCTCACCGCGGACTTCTCCGTGACCGTCATCCCCTACGGGCTCCGCCGCCGGCGCTGCCTCGTCCTGGGTCTGCCGCTCTGGGCCGCCTACTCCCCTCAGCAGCGTATTGCCGCGATCACTCAGGCACTGGGCCGGAGCGCTCCCCGCAACGTCCGGTTCGGCATGGTGATCGGCTCGGCCCTCAGGTCGCTGACCGCCGGGTCACAGGCGCTGCGAGCGGGCGACCCGTCCCCCGCGTCGTGGGACGCCAGTCCCCTCAGCCTGCACGCGGCCGAGGCGATCGTGGGGGCGCGGCGCTTCAACAGCCGGGCGCGGACCGGGCAGTGGCTGCTGTGGCCGCCGCGAACGGTGACGGCCGCGACGGCCCGCCTGCTGCTGCGGCTCACCCGCCCGGCCGCCGCGCGTGCGCGGTTCGAGGCGGACGAGGCGGGGGCCCGCGCGGCCTCCTCGGGGGCCGCTGTCGCCGCGCTGCGTGACCGGCGCCTGGCGCCGGCGATCGGCGTGGAGATGCACCGGCTGGTCGTCGAGAGACGCACGCTCCTCAAGGGCCGCGCCCCCGCGGTCGCGCAGGGCGATCTGTGGGAGACCGTCACCCGGCACGCGGCGCTCCTGCGCGAACGCCAGGAAACCGTCCGGCCTCCCGGACCCGACCCTCGGGGCGGCGTGTCCGGTTCCGCCCGCCACGATTCCGACGCCCGGCGCGCGGCACGACTGGCCGACGCCCCGCAGCACCCCGCGACGATCACGCTGGACGAACCCGACCGGGCCCGCATAGAGGACGAACTGCGCCCGCCCAAGGAGGCGGTGGCGCGGTTGGTGCTGCGGGGCGGCATACCCGGGTGACCGACGCCGGCTTCCTGACCCCGGACCGGTCGTTCCGGCCCGAGTGGTCGTCCCCGAGTGGTCATCCGGCGAAGGTCTGTGTCCCCAGCACGGACAGGAGGGCGAGGCGATCGGCGTCCCGGCTGCCGGGTTCGGCGGTGTAGACCATGATGTACAGGTCGCTGCCGGTGACGTTGAGGGTGTCGCAGTCCAGGGTCAGGGCACCGACGCGGGGATGGTCGACGGTCTTGCGCGCGCCGCGCTGCGGGGCGGTGGTGCCCGACTGCCACAGCTCCTCGAAGTGCGAACTCCTGTCGCGCAGGGCGGTGATGAGGTCGCGCAGGCGCGGGTCGGCCGGGTAGCGGCTTGCCGTGGCGCGCAGGGCGGCGGCCTGGTGGGCCTGTAGTGCGCCCCTCGATTCGGGGGTGTGGCGCACCCGGGAACCGGTGCCGAGGAAGTTGCGCCAGACCGCGTTGAGGTCCTTGCCGTGCCATTCGCCCATCAGCGCGGTGTAGAGGGGGTTGGCCAGAAGCTGGTTCCAGGCGGCGTCGAAGACCACGACGGGGGTGTTGGTGAGCCGGTCCAGCATGCGCTGGACGCTCGGCGCGATGTGCGTGGGGATCGTCTCGGGACCCGGGAGTGCGAGTCCGGCCAGCTGGAACAGCAGGGCGCGTGCATCGTCGGACAGGCGCAGGGCGCGGGCCAGAGCCTCCACGACCTGGGCGGAGGGGTTGGCGGAGCGGCCCTGTTCGAGGCGGGTGATGTAGTCCACGGAGATCCCGGCCAGCCCGGCCAGTTCTTCACGGCGCAGTCCCGCGGCTCGCCGGTGGCCGCCGGAGGCAAGGCCCACGGCGCCGGGGGCGACCTGGTCCCGCCAGCGCCGCAGGGCTGCCCCGAGTTCTGTCGTAGCCATGACGAACAGTGTGGCTTATGGGGCGGAAGGCGTTCCTGGTACTGGTAGTCCTATGAAGGCGGGTCCACTCGCTGTTCACCCGTTTTGTCTGCACAGTGGAGGCCGGACCAGGGAAGGACACCCCCGCATGAACAGCCTCGCACTCGTCACCGGCGCCACCTCCGGCATCGGCAAGGCGTTCGCCGAGCGCCTCGCCGCCGACGGCCACGACCTGATCGTCGTCGGCCGCGGCCAGGACCGCCTCGACGCGTTCGCCGACGCCCACCCCCAGGTCAGGGTCCGTACCCTCGCGGCCGACCTGTCCACCCAGGAAGGCATCGACGCCGTCGCCGCCCACTGCGCGGACGAGCCGCTCGACATCCTGATCAACAACGCCGGTGTCGCCCACTACATGCCGCTGGCCGACCTGCCCGCCGACCAGGCCCGTGAGGTCGTCAACGTCAAGGTCCTCGCCCCCACCCTGCTGATGCGCGCCGCTGTCGGCGGCATGCGGGAACGCGGCACGGGGACGATCATCAACATCGCCGGGATGATCGCTTTCAGCGGGCCCGCGGACTCTTCCGTCATGCCGCGCCGCGCCGTCTACGCGGGCACCCTCGCCCTCCTCGTGGCCATGTCCCAGACGCTCAGCGCCGAACTGGAGGGCACCGGAGTGAGCGCCCACGTGGTCTGCCCCGGCATCGTGGCCACCAACTTCCACTCCGTCCAGGGCATCGACGCGAGCGCCGTACCGCGCATGAGCGCCGAGGACGTCGTCACCGGCACGCTGCGCGGCCTCGAACTCGGCGAGGTCGTCATCGCTCCCGGGGTCGAGGACCGCGGGCTCCTGGACGACGTCTTCCGGGCCGACCTCGCCGCCTTCGGAGGCCAGAGCACCGCGCTCGCCACCCGCTACCGGGCCGGCTGACCCACCGCGAGACCGGACGGGTCGGCGCGGGACCCCGGCCCGGTTGGGCCCGGGGGTAGGTCTGCGGGCCCTGGGAGTTGGGTCCTTCCGCTCCGTACGCTCACGAGGCAGGTGCCGCGGTTCTGTGCCGCCGGCGGGACGTCCTGAGTGGTGTGGTGGAAGGGTTTCCAATGTCCGACCCAGTGGTCCTGGCCCTCCCGGACATCGCGGCGCCGTCCGACAACCGCAGACAGTTGCCCCGCCCGCTGATCCTGGCGCGGGCCCTGCTGTATCTGATGTTCGGCCTCACGCTGCTCGGCGGCGTCAGCATGGTCACCGCACTGCTGGAGCTGGGCGAGCACATCACGCCGAAGCTGGCCTTACTGGCGCTGTACGCGGTGGCCCCGGGGATCGCCGGCGCGATCCTCGCGGGTCGCTTCTGGACCGGCGGGAGAACGGTCTGGTTCGGGCTGATCGGGCTCCAGGCGTGGCTGCTGGTCGGCAGCGTCGTCAACCTGTACGCGGGTTCCGAACGCGGCTTCAGCCAACTGCTGCTGCCCGGCCTCCTGTTGGCGCTGATCTGCCTGGGCGCCAGCCGTGCCTGGTTCGAACTCCCCCCGGAACTGCGGGCGTCGAAGCCGCGCCTCACGCGCGAACGGCTCCGCCGGGGCGAAGTCCTCTCGCTTCCGCACCTGATCACCTGGCGGCGCAACCGTGGCCAGTCGACCGTCGAGTACGTCGGCCTGATCGGCCTGGTCGCCCTCATCATCGGCACGCTCCTGTTCAGCGGCGTGGGCCCTCAGGTCTCGGGCGGCCTCCAGAACGCGGTCTGCGACATCCTCGGCGGCGACTGCGAGTCGACGACGGCCGGGGGTGACGGTGGCGGTAACGGCGGTGGCGGTGGCGACGACGGCGGGAACGGTGCGAACGGCGGGAACGGCGGTGGTACGGGCGGTGGCGACAACGGAGGAAGCGGTAACGGAGGAAGCAGCAACGGAGGCGGGGAGACCGGCGGCGGTACAGGCGGTGGGGACAACGGGGGCGGCAACAACGGGGGCGGTAACAACGGCGGTGGTGACACCGGGGGCGGCGACAACGGCGGAGGCGACAACGGCGGTGGTAACACCGGGGGCGGTAACAACGGCGGCGGCGACAACGGCGGAGGCAACAACTCGGGCGGGGGCAACACCGGTGGGGGCGACGATGACGGCGGTGTTGCCGGGGGCGGCAACAACAGCAGCGGCGGAGGAAACAACGGCGGAGGAAACAACTCCGGCGGTGGTAATTCCGGTGGCGGAAACAACAGCGGTGGCGGAAACAACGGGGGCGGCAACTCCAATGGCGGCGGTAACAACGGCGGTGGCAACACCGGTGGCGGCAACACCGGCGGCGCCAACACCGGCGGCGGCAACACCGGCGGCGGCAACAGCGGTGGAAACAACAGCGGTGGAAACAACAGCGGTGGAAACAACAGCGGTGGAAACAACTCCGGTGGCGGCAACAGCGGAGGGGGCAACACCGGCGGCGGCGACGACACGGGCGGCGGTGTTGCCGGTGGCGGCAACAGCAGCGGAGGCGGAAACAACGGGGGCGGCAACAACGGAGGCAACAACAGCAGTGGTGGTGGCAGTACTGGTGGAGGCAACTCCAGTGGCGGCGGCAGCACCGGCGGTGGCAACTCAGGTGGCGGCAACAGCAGCGGAGGCGGAAACAACGGGGGCGGCAACTCCAGCGGTGGAAACAGCAGCGGCGGAAGCAGCGGAGGCAACAACTCCAGCGGTGGAAACAGCAGCGGCGGAGGCAGCACCGGCGGTGGAAGCAGCAGTGGTGGCGGTGACAACGGCGGCGGCAGCACCGGCGGAGGGAACAGCAGCGGCGGGGGCAGTACTGGTGGAGGCAACTCCAGCGGTGGAGGCAGCACCGGCGGCGGCAACAGCAGCGGCGGCAACAGCAGTGGCGGAAGCAGCGGAGGCAACAACTCCAGCGGTGGAAACTCCAGCGGTGGAGGCAGCACCGGCGGTGGAAGCAACAGCGGCGGCAACAGCGGCGGCCCCGGCGGACCCGGCGGCCCTGGTGGCGGACCAGGCGGAGGCCCGGGAGGCGGCCCCGGCGGAAACTCCGGCGGCACAGGTGGCAGGAACGACGACGACAAGAACGACGACGACAACGACAACGATGATGATGATGACGACGACGACGACGAGGAAGAAGACGAGGAGGAGCAGGACCCCTGCGGTGAGGGTGAACTCGCTTCCAACTTCAACTCGCTGGCCTCGTTCTCGGGCGGCCTGAACACAACCGCCCCCGGCGGTGGCCGCTACACGCTCGCCCTGGCAAGCGCCCGCGGCGGTACGGCCACGGCCACGCGTACGACCTACGCCACGTTCACCGCCGGGCCCCTCACCTCACGTACCGCCCTCGGCGGCTCCACGCTCGCCGCCGGCCCCGGGTCCACCGCGCAGCAGATGATGGCGGAGATGGCCGCGGCGGCCATGTCCAGCTTCGACACGTACCAAGAGGCGGAGGACGCCCTCAGCGACGCCTTTGGTGGCGGGGACCCGACGGGCCCCAACGTCAGCGGAGGAAACCCGGGCTCCCCCAATGTGTCCGGTAGCGGTGAGGGCGCTGCGGGAGCCTGCCCCGACACCTCGACCCCAGGTGTGGCCCAGGGGGAGCCGCCCACCGTCACCAACCCGATGAACGTGCTGGACAGCATCCCCGACTACCGGCCGGGGGACCGCAACGGGTGGGCGCAGGAAGTCGAGGACATCGCCAAGAAGAACCCGCTGACCAAGGACTTCACCGCCACCGACGCGAAGATCATCGCCGACTACACCGGCTCCTGGGCCCTGGACGCGAACAAGTACCTGCGGAGCGGCGAGATCGGCAAGGCCCGTGCGGGCAAGATCGATGAGTTCATCGACAAGATGGACACCGCCCTGGAGCACCTGCCGCCGATCCCCGACGCGACGCTCTACCGAGGCACGTTCATGCCGCAGGACATGATCGACAAGTTCGCGGCCGGTGGCGAGGTCACCATGCCGGAGTACCTCAGCACGTCGACCGACATCAAACGGTCCGCCGGATTCGTCGACAAGGCGAAGCCCAACCCGGGCGGCGAGAACGTCCTGGTGGAGATCAAGTCCAGCCAGGGCCGCAACATCGACCCGCTGTCCCGCTACCGGGGCGTGGAGTCGGAGGTCCTCATCCCGCGCGACGGCAAGTTCAAGCAGGTCGGCACCGAGACAAAGATCATTGACGGCAAGAAGTACGAGGTCATGATCCTGGAACAGGTCAACTGAGCCGGCTGCCCCCGTGGCCCGACAGCCCTTCGGCCCTGTGCGACGACCGTCCGGTCGTCGCACAGGGCCGAACTGCTGATCCGGGCTCGGGCCGAACTGGGGCGACGCGTGGTCTCTCGTGGACACCGAGTACTCAGGCGTACGCTCCCCGAGGCGAACGTCAGCTCCCACCCCCACCGGCCAGAAGCGCCTCGATCTTGGCGCGGTGTGCGGCCTCCCACTCGTCCAGGGTCTCCGCCGCCTCCTTGGCCAGCCGCTGCCGCGACGCGGCCAGCACCTCTTCCCGACGGCCGTACGGCGTCACGACGACACCCTCCTCGTCGGCCACCACGATGTCCCCCGGCCGCACGGCCACCCCGCCGCACCGGATCTCCTGGTTCAGCGGCTCGACGACCGCCTTCGCCGCCGGGGCGGGAACGACACCGCGTGCGAAGACCGGAAAGCCCATCTCCCGTACCTCCGCGAGGTCACGGATGACCCCGTCGATGACGAACCCCGCGATTCCGCGCCGTTGTGCGACGGCACAGACATTGCCGCCCGCGAGGGCGTAATCGACATCGCCCGCCTGTACGACGACGACCGAGCCCGGCTCCGCGCGGTAGATCGCCGCGTGGAGCATGAGGTGGTCACCGGCGGCGCACCGGACCGTGAACGCGGGCCCGGCGATACGCGGCACCGACGGCCAGAGTGGGCGGATACCGATGTCCATCACGTGCTCGCGGCCGAGATGGTCGGCGAGGATGGTGGGGGAAATGTCCTTGAAATCGCTTACATCGCTCATAGCGCCCGACCCTACTCAGCCCCTGTCACTCCCACCCCCGCCGCGCCCGCGCCGGCTGTGCCGGTTGCGCTCCGCCAGCCGCGCGCTCAGCTCCGAGGCCGGGGACGGCGGCGCGGGCGGTACGTAGTCCGGGCACTTCGCGCTCCCGCACCGGCACTTGGGCCACGCAAGCGCGGCACCCGGTCCCAGAAGCCGCTCCACGTCCCCGTCGTTGTCGTTGTCGCCGTCGTCGGTGGAGTTGCCGCCGTCGTTGCCGTTGCCGTTGCCGTTGCCGTTGCCGTTGCCGTCGATCTTCCGCACCACCAGCACCCCATCCGTACCGAACGCACTCATCAACCGGGACAGGAACCGCCGAGCCTCGCTGCCGCTCATCGCGCCACCCGCTTCAGTCCTTGCTCAACGCGCCGCAGGAGCTGAGGTGTCACAGGTGCGTACACACGGGGGACGGCCTCGGGAACCAGCCGCCAGAAACCGCCGCTGTGTACGACGGCGTCCAGCTCGGCCAGCTCGTTGGAGATCGGGGAGAGCGTTCGAGTTTCTGGTTCGAACATACGAGAAGCAAACCTTCCGTTATTGCGCAATCACGTTCCGTGCATCAAGAATCGGCTCGGGAGACCAAGTCCAAAAGGGCTTGGCCATAGCCCGGTCGCCTTTGGACACAGGGGAGTTGCGGTGGTCGCACGGAGGCCGAACGCAGGTCAGAAGCTCTCGGCACGCCAGATGCTCGCGAAGGAACTGGCACGGCTGCGAGAGGAGTCGGGCATGTCCCTGGCCGAGTTGGGTGAGGCGACAACGTACGACCGCGCGTACTTGCACAAGCTGGAGACGGGCGCGCGCATCGGGAGCCCGGAGGTCATCGCGGCGCTGGAGGCGGTGTACGGGACGGCGGGGCATTTGATGATGCTCTGGCAGTTGGCACGGGAGGACGCGTTCGCGGACAAGTACAAGCGGTTCATGCAGTTGGAGTCGAAGGCAACCGTTCAGTACGCGTACTCCGCCGGAGCCATTCACGGTCTTCTCCAGACCGAGGGCTACGCCCGCGAGGTGTTTGAGGCAGCTCGACCGCGCGACGAGCACGACCTCACCGAAGAGATCGCGGCGCGGCTGGGACGGCAGGAGTTGCTACGGCGTGAGAACGCACCACACTTCCGCACCGTCTTGGACGAATCCGTACTCCGGCGCAAGACCCGCGACCCCGAGGAGTGGGGTCGGCAACTGGAACACCTTCTGGAAGCAAGCCGGTTGCCAAACGTCACGCTCCAGGTGTTGCCTTTCAGTGCGGGGCCACACGGCCTGTTGGGCACCTCGGTCACCGTCCTCTGGCTTCCGGACGGCAAGGCTGTCGCATATACGGAAGACGCCCACGCAGGGAAGTTGATCGAAGATCCATCAGAGGTCGAGAAACTACGGCTGTCCTACGATCTACTGAGGGACTTAGCCCTGTCGCCGCGAGATTCCGTGGCGTTCATCGAGCGACTGCTGGAGGAGAACAAACCATGCGCCCCCGACCCGACCTGAGCACGGCACAGTGGCGTAAGTCCAGCTACAGCAACGGCGACGGCGGCCAGTGCGTCGAGGTGTCCGACGGCCACCCCGGCGTCATCCCCGTCCGCGACAGCAAGACCCCGACCGGCCCGGTGCTTCTCCTCACTCCCGCCGCGTGGGGCCACTTCGTCGCCTTCGCCGGCACGCAGGCCCATGCCTAGCCCCGACCCGAGCGCCATCCCGTGGCGCAAGTCCAGCTACAGCAACGGCGACGGCGGGGAGTGTGTCGAGGTGTCCGACGGCCACCCCGGCGTCATCCCCGTCCGCGACAGCAAGACCCCGACCGGCCCGGTGCTTCTCCTCACTCCCGCCGCGTGGGGCCACTTCGTCGCCTTCGCCGGCACGCAGGCCCATGCCTAGCCCCGACCCGAGCGCCATCCCGTGGCGCAAGTCCAGCTACAGCAACGGCGACGGCGGCAACTGCGTCGAGGTGGCCGACCGCCACCCCGGCGCCGTGCTCGTCCGTGACAGCAAGATCCGCGACTCCGGCGCGGTCCTCGTGGTCGACCCGGCCGCCTGGGCGGACTTCGTCGCCACGGTCTGAGGCACGTTCCGGGCGCGCGTCCGCCGTCAGGCCGGGCGTGCGCACCGGGGGTTCGCCGTGCGGAAGGAGCATTCAACGCAGGTGGAACTACACGAGTTACAAGAACGGGCACTGGCGTACCGGTACGGCGTCGACCTCGACCGGGCGTTCCGGCGGACGATGGACGAACTCGACAGCGCGATCGGCGCGCAACTGCCCCCGAACCCGGAGTGAGGTCGACGCCCATGGAGATGGACCTGGTCGCGTACGAGGAACGTGCCCGTAACGGCCCCTGCTTCGTCTGCGCGTTCCTGCGCGGGGAGCCGGACTACGAGCACGCGACGGTCTACGAGGACGAGGCCCACATCGCGTTCCTGGACCGCTGGCCCACTCTGCCCGGCCGGGTGCTGGTCGCGCCGAAGGCCCATGTGGAGCATGTCGTAAGGGAGTTGGACGAGGAGTCGTACTCCCGGCTGATGCTGGTCGTACGACGGGTCGCGCTGGCGGTGGAGAGCGTGCTGCGGCCGGAGCGTACGTACCTGCTGTCGCTGGGCAGCCAGCAGGCCAACTCGCATCTGCACTGGCACATCGCGGCGTTGCCGCCCGGGGTGCCGCTCGGACGGCAGCAGTATCACGCCCTGATGGCCGAGAACGGGATCCTGGCACCGACCCCGGACGAGATCACCGACCTGACGACCCGCCTGCGCGCGGCCCTCGGCCAAGGAGCCTGACCCAACGGCTCCACTGCGGCTGGGCCTCGTAACCGGCGTCGCGCCAGGCGTGCTGGGCGAGTTCGTTGCGGTCCAGCACCATGGCGTCGGCCCGCCGGCCGCCGAGTGCGGCGAACCGTTCGTGCGCGGCGCCGAGCAGGGCGGCGGCGATGCCCTGGCGGCGGCGGTCGGGGTCGACGGCGAGGCGGTACAGGTGGCAGCGCCACCCGTCGTACCCGGCGATGACCGTGCCGACGAGCGTCCGTCTTCGTCCTCGGCCACCAACAGGGCGTCGGGGTCGCGGTCGATGAGCCGGGTCACCCCGTCGACGTCGTCACTGACGCTGACCCCTTCGGCGGCCCGCCGCCAGAAGCCCAACACCTCGGTCACGTCGTCGGGACGTGCGTTGCGGATCTTGACGTTCTCCATGGGGGCTGTCTAGCAGGGCGGTTTCCGTGGGAGCGGAGAATTCCACGGACCGGACGGCGGCCGGGGGTGCGGCGGGTGCGTCCTCGACGGCGTCGCCTCCCTGACAGGCACAGCGACAGGCTCGGCGCGCACCTTGTGTGATCGTTTGACTTCGCCCCTCGGAGCCGTAGATCGTGTCTCCTTGATCGAGTCCCCCGCGAACGGGAGACAGGGTGACGGGGGAGGTTTCACGGATGCCGTGGGACGAGTGGGAAGGGCTCAAGGCCGACGCCGGTGCGCGCGCCGCCACGCAGATGCGGCTCAACCAGCATCCGGCCGATCCGGGCGGTGGCGGTGCTCCTTCCGAGAGCCTGAAGTCGGACAAGAAGGCGTGGGTGCGGGCCGGCGAGGGCGTCACCGGCCTGAAGGCCGACATCGGCAAGGCGTTGGCCCAACTGCACGACGGGCAGGCCGGGCTCGGGGAGACCGCCGGATGTCAAAGCGCGGCGGCACAGAAGGAGTTGTACGACTCCTGGAAGAAGTACGTCGGTGACGTCAGCGCCCGCTGCGGCGAACTCGGCGGGCTGCTGGAGCGGGCCGGGCACGAGCTGCTGAAATCCGATCAGGCCGTGCTGGCCGAACTCGACCAGGTCAAGGGCAAGTACGGTGACACCGAGCCTGTCGGTGGCCACGAGAAGGCAAGGTGATCCGGGGTCATGGATCTCGCAACGCTGAAATCCTTCAAGGCCGCCGAGTACGAGGAAGCCGCCGCCGGATACCGGTCCGCCGGTGACACGGCCATGGCCGCCAAGGACACGATCGACAACAGGATCAGCGCGGGCATGCGCGACCGGTTGAAAGGTGACGCGGTCACCGCCGCGCTGCGGGAGTTGCAGAGTCTGTCCAAGAACTTCCACTACGCGCAGACCGAGTGCACCCTTGTCGGCACCGCGCTCAACGGTTTCGCCTTCGACATGGCCGCCGCCAAGCGCAAGCTGGACACGGCGATCGAGGACGCCCGTGCCGACGGCTGCACCGTGCGGGCGGACGGCTCGGTCAGTTACCCGGGGGGCAGTAGGCCCGGCGCGGAGAAAAACACCCCGGGCGGGACGGTCTCCGGGGGCGCCGGGGGTGATCCGACGGCCGCCGCGTTGGAGCAGCAGGCGATGGCTCAGCACCCGAATCCGTACTACGGAAGGGCGTTGACGTACGCCAACCGGGTCGTCGAGGCACTGAAGGAGGCTACCGACGCCGACGCGAAGTGGGCGCCGAAGCTCCGCGCGCTCAGGGCCGACGACGACCTGACCGTCTCCAAGCAGGACTGGGCGGACACGCAGTCGGACATGGGTAACGTACGTGAGGCGGGCAGGGCGTACGTCGACTCGCTGCCGGATATCCCGAAGGACGCCACCCCCGCAGTCAACGCCGCCTGGTGGAACGCGCTTGACCCGGAACAGCAGGCGGCGTGGCTCTCCCTGCAACCAGGCACCGTCGGCGCGCTCGACGGGCTGCCCGCGACCGTACGGGACGAGGCCAACCGGCTGGTCTTCGAAGGTGACCGCGGCAGACTCCAGATGGAACTGAACTCGATCCCGCCGGCGCCGCCCGAGAAAACGTGGATGGTCGTGGGCGGGCGTGCTTCACAGGTTTACACGGACGAATGGATCGCGTGGAACGCCAAGTACGGCGACCGGGTGGAGCGGTTGAACAAGTCCCTCAAGGGCATGCAGAGCATCCAGGCCCGTTTCGACCGGACCGGGGAGCGGGGGCTCCCGGAGGCGTATCTGCTCGGGTTCAGCCCAGAGGGCAACGGCCGGGCGATCGTGGCCAACGGCAACCCGGACACGGCCGACCACCAGGCGGTCTACGTGCCGGGCACGACATCGAACCTGGCCAGCATCGCCGGGGACATCGGCCGGATGGAGAACGTGTGGCGTGTGGCCGCCGCAGAGGGCAACGGCTCGGTCTCCACAATCACTTGGCTCGGTTACGACGCCCCGCAGGACGTAGTCAAGGACGCGCCGTTCAGCCACTACGCGGACGACGGCGCCCCGGCGTACAACCGCTTCCTCGACGGTCTGGAGGCGTCCCACACGGGCGCGTCGGACCCGCACCGTACGGCGATCGGGCATTCGTACGGCACCACGCTCATCGGATCGGCGGCGCGGCAGGGCGACTTGAACGCGGACGATGTGATCCTGGCCGGCAGTCCCGGAGTCCAGGTGAGCAACGCGGAGAAGCTGGATGTCCCGCGTGGCCACGTCTGGAACCAGGAGGCGGACAAGGATCCCGTCCCCGACATCGGACGCTGGGGGCACGGCGGCCATGACTGGCGGGTTGGCGTCTTCATCATTCCGAGCGACGACCACTTCGGCGCGAACCAGTTGAACACGGACACCCAGGGTCATAGTGACTACTGGAAAGAGAACACCGAGAGCCTGAGAAATCAGGGCATGGTCGTGGCCGGCAACGGTGGCAACGCCAAACTGAAGCCGACCGAGTGACCGGCGCGCCTACTCGGTGCTGAAGAAACTCCGACCAGACGAGGTTCCCTGACTTGAAGATCAGACTGGGCGCGTCCGCGCTCCTCATCTCCCTCACGCTCTCGACCCTCACTGGATGCGCCATGACCGACGGCAACGGCAAGAGCAACGGCACCGACAGCACGGGAAACGCCGGGAGCACCAAGGGCTCCGGTGACATCCCCAGCGCGGGCACCAGCAACTCGGAGGACGCCGCCGACCGGGCGGAGCAGGTGTCGAGCGAACTCTTCGACCTGATCGGTATCAAGGGGAAGGCCACCGAACCCGGGCCGGGTGTCTCGGAGTGCGACGGCAAGGACCCGGAGACGTACTTCCGGATCTTTCACCCGTGGAGCCTCTTCCCCGCCTCGGCCGATCAGCTCGACGGTGTGATGGAACGGCTCAAAACGGAGCTGCCCCAGCACGGCTGGGAAGTTGTCGAGTACGGGCCCGACACCAGCAAGAACCAGAATCTCAGTCTCACGGCCGACAACGACGAGAAGAAGCACAGCGTCAACATCACCTACATGGCGAAGGATGAGAGGCCGAGGCTCAGCCTGATGCTGGTCTCCGGCTGCTACCAGGTCCCCGACGGCGAGAAGGTCTACCGCTTCTGAGGCGAGGGGCCGGGTTCACAGCGCGTACCCTCCCCCTTCCGCGTCCACCCTCCTGATCAGTGCCGGGGTGCCGAGCTTCGCGCCCAGGCGGGTCACGCAGGCGCGGACGACGCCCGACAGGGGGTCGGTCTGGGCGTCCCAGGCCCGTTCCAGGAGTTGTTGGGCGGTGACTGTTCTGCCGTCCGCCTCCAGGAGGATCTGGAGCACGGTCAGCTCCTTCACCGAGAGGTCGAGTGCCCGGCCGTCGTGGGAGGCCGTGCGGGCCGCGGTGTCCAGGCGGACGCCGTGCCGTTCCAGCGTCGTCGGGAGCGCGCGGGCGCCGCGCCGGCGCAGGGCGCGGACGCGGGAGACCAGTTCCGGGAAGCCGAAGGGCTTGCCCAGGTAGTCGTCCGCGCCCAGGTCGAGGCCGTGGACGCGTTCTTCCATGGAGGCGGATGCCGTCAGCATCAGGATGCGGGTCGGGGAGCCGTCGGCGACGAGTCTGCGGGTGACGTCGTCGCCGTGGACGCGGGGCATGTCGCGGTCGAGGACCACCACGTCGTAGTCGTGCAGGCCCAGGTAGGCGAGGGCGGCGTCGCCGCTGTAGACGGTGTCGACCGCGAACCCGGCCCGCCGCAGACCGGTGGCGATCAGCTCGGCCAGGATTTCCTCGTCCTCGGCGACCAGCACCCGCATGATCTTCCTTCCCCCGCGACCGCTCCCGACCGACCTCTCCTCCTTAAGATGCGCGGGCCGGGGGGTTCGGTTGTGCCCGAACAGGGCTCTTTAAGCACAATCTCAGGTTTAACCCAGGTGAAGGCACCTGTGCCGGACCGTTAGGATTTCGACCATGGCCGCCACTGAATGCGACGAGCAGGGTGGGCGCGCGTACTACGTCACCACCCCCATCTACTACGTCAACGACGCTCCCCACCTGGGTCACGCCTACACGACCGTCGCGGGCGACGTGCTCACGCGCTGGCACCGCCAGCGGGGCGAGAAGGTGTGGTACCTCACCGGTACGGACGAGCACGGCCAGAAGATCATGCGCACGGCCGAGGCGAACGGGGTCACCCCGCAGGAGTGGGCGGACAAGCTCGTCGACGAGGCGTGGCGACCGCTCTGGGAACACCTCGGCATCCGGAACGACGACTTCATCCGTACGACGGAGCAGCGGCACACCGACCGTGTCCAGGAGTTCGTGCAGGACCTGTTCGACAAGGACGAGATCTACAAGGGCGGCTACGAGGGCCCGTACTGCGTGGGCTGCGAGGAGTACAAGCTGCCGGGCGAACTGCTGGACGGCGAGGGGGAGTTCGCGGGGCAGAAGCTGTGCCCGATCCACCGGACGCCGGTGGAGATCCTCAAGGAGGAGAACTACTTCTTCAAGCTCGCCGCGTACGGCCCGAAGCTCCTGGCGCACTACGAGGCCAACCCCGGCTTCATCCAGCCCGAGTCCGCCCGCAACGAGGTCGTGAACTTCGTCCGGCAGGGCCTTCAGGACCTGTCGATCTCGCGGTCGACGTTCGACTGGGGCGTGCCGGTGCCGTGGGACGAGAAGCACGTCATCTACGTGTGGATCGACGCGCTGCTGAACTACGCGACGGCCGTGGGCTACAACGAGAACCCGCGGAAGTTCGAGGAGACGTTCCCCGCCGACGTCCATCTCGTCGGCAAGGACATCCTGCGCTTCCACGCGATCATCTGGCCCGCGATGCTGATGGCGCAGGGCCTGCCGCTGCCCGGCCGGATCGCCGCGAACGGGTGGCTGATGGTCGGCGGCGAGAAAATGTCGAAGTCGAACCTGACCGGGATCAAGCCGCAGGACCTGACCTCGCACTTCGGCGTGGACGCGTACCGCTGGTACTTCCTGCGGGCCATCGCGTTCGGGCAGGACGGCTCGTTCTCCTGGGAGGACTTCACCGCCCGGTACACCTCGGAGCTGGCGAACGACTACGGCAACCTCGCGTCGCGCGTCGCGGCGATGGTCGGTAAGTACTACGGCGGCACGCTGCCGGAGACGACGTCCGGCGGGGTCGCCGAGGAGGCCGTACGGGAGGGGCTGACGAAGGCGGTCGCGGAGGCGGACCGGAAGATCGGCGAGGAGCTGGACTTCCAGGGCGGGATCCAGGCGATCTTCGACTTCGTGAAGCAGGTCAACGGCTACCTCACGGAGCAGGAGCCCTGGAAGGTCGCCAAGGACACCTCCCCGGACGGCCAGGCGGTGCTCGCGACGATCCTCTACACGGCGGCGGAGTCGCTGCGCGGGGTGGCGGTGCTGCTCAACCCGGTCATGCCGGAGGCGTCGCAGAAGCTGTGGGAGTCGCTGGGCGCGGACGAGACGCTGGGCCCGCTGGCGGACCAGCGGGTGCAGGACGCGGGCACCTGGGGTCAGCTGCCGGCCGGTACGACGGTGACGAAGGGCGCGGTGCTGTTCCCCCGGCTGGAGGAGAAGCCCGCGTAGCGGTTCTCAAGGCTTCGCGGAGTTCCCCGAAGTGCCGCGAAGTTCTGCGGAGTTCCACAGAGGTCTGCGGAGGTCTGCGGAAGTCTGCGGAACTCGTCGGACCGTACGGACCGTACGGACGGGCCGCCCGGCCGGTCTTCGACCTCGTGACGTCGAAGACCGGCCGGGCGGCCCTGCTTTCAGGCAGGTCAGCCCCAGCCGTGCTCGTTCATGCACTCGGCGTACGCGTAGGTGCCGGGCTGGAGGTGGTCGCACGGGCCGGCGGAGGACGGCATGGCCACGGCCGCGAAAAGCGCCGCCGCGGAGAAGGCGAGAGTGACGAAGATCCGGCTCACTGCGTTCCAATCAGTCGTGACGAGAAAGGGATCGATCGGGCGCGGGCAGAGAATCAGGCGGGGATCACGGGATCACCGGGATCACCGGGATCAGAGGATCAGGGGGATAGGGCGGGATCGGGCCGGGATCAGGTGTTGCACCAGCGCTTCAGCTCGTTCAGGAGGTACTGGGCCCGCTGAAGTTCGGAACCGACGTACGCCCCGCTGCGGATCCTCACTCCCAGGTAATTCGTCAGAATGACGGGATCGCGGGTGCCGATGGCGAGGAACGACTCCGCCTCGTCGACAGCCACGGGACAGCCGGCCGCGGCCCCGGCGGAAGCCCCGGCGGGCGCCGCCCACGCGGGCGACGGGCCGATCACGGAGACGGCGCCCAGCGTCAGGGCGGCCACGAATCCCGCGCTGACCGTTCTGATCGGTTTCACTGCAACTCCTCAAACAATGTGTGCCGACGGGGTGTCGACGCGGTGCTGTCCGGGCCGGTCTTCAGCGGAAAAGCACCCGGGAAATATCCTGGAGAATTCACGGGAGGCCCCTTTTCCGAATTGCTTCGCCTTGACGCGCCTTGGCATTCATTGACATCCCTCGGCGCGCCCGCCCTTTCGATCCGACCCGTCGCCAGAAGATTAAGGATCATTCCGCGGCCCGGTCAACGGAATCTCGCCGAAAGGCCGGTTCACGTGCGGCACACCTGGCGCGGGCGAAACCACCCGCTCGGCATTCCAGCCGCCCCCGGAGGACGGCCACTCCCGGGCGCCGACCCCGTGACCTGCGGTCATCGACCCGCCGGGAGTCCGGGTGGCGGGAACTCACGCACACGGAGATTCCGCACGCCACGCCCCTTAAGGTCTTATGGAATTCAAGAGGTTCTATGTCCGCGTATACGGTCCTTCCCTGCGAACTCGACCCGCAGTGAATCAGCCACCGATACGGACTCGGATACGCACTCACCGGATTTGTTTCTACGCACTGTAGTTTCTGACCGCCGAATGGAGAAGTTCTACGTCGTGTAGTTTTTCGAGCAGGTGAAGAAGGTGGGCCGTGGTCGGCCCGTTGCGCCCGTTCGGCCCGGGCACCTGGGCGTGAACGGCTCCGGTGGTGGTCGGTTAGCCTCATGGCGTGGAAACCCGCCCCGCCGCTCCGGGCGTCGCGCCCCCCGAAGACCACTCCCTTTCCCGAACCGCCCGGAGACTGCTCCCGGCCGCGTTGTTCGTGGTTCTCGGGATGTTCTGGCTGGTGGACGCGCAGTCCACGAAGGGGCTGCGGACCCCGGAGAACGCCTGGCTCGTTCCCCTGGTGGCGGGCCCGGCCGCCGCGCTTCTGCTGTTCCTTCCCCCGGCCCGGCGCCGGCTGTCCCTCGGGGCGCGCTCCTGGGCGGCGGGGTGCTGTTCGCTGGCGCTCACCGTCTGGGCGCTGCCCGGCGGGCCGGTCGTCCTCTGGGGCTCGCTGGAGCCGGTCTGTCTGGCGATCATGCTGGGTCAGGTGTGCCGGTCGGTGGCCCGGCCGTTCCCGGCCCTCGCGCTCGGTGCCGCGATCGTCGTCTCTCCGGCGCGCATGGGCAGTCCGGACGCGCTCTGGATCGCCTTCGCACTGACCTTCGTCGTGGGCGCGGCCGTGGGGATCGGCAGTTACCTGCGCGTCCTGGACACACGGCGGACCCGGGGCGCGGAGGCCGTACGACAGCGCGAGCGGCTGGAGTTGGCCCGTAACCTGCATGACCTCGTCGCCCACCACGTGACCGGCATCCTCATGCAGGCGAACGCGGCACGGGCCGTCCGCGAGAGCGCCCCGGAACAGATCGACCCCATCCTGCGGAACATCCAGCTCGCCGGCGCCGAGACCCTGAACTCCATGCGCCAACTGGTGCGCGTACTGCGGGAGGTGGACGGGGAGCCGCAGCGGTCCGGCGAGATGGTCGCCGAACTGGCGTCGCTCGTCTCGGACTTCTGCGGGGACGGTACGCAGGACGCCACGCTGTCCGTGACGGCCCCGGTGCGCTCGGCGTGTGTCACGCCCGAGGTGCGGACAGCGGCGCACCGGGTGGTACGGGAGTCGCTGACGAACGTACGGCGGCACGCCCCCGGTGAGCGGGTCGTGGTGCGGGTCGACGTGGCGGCCGAACGGCTGCGGCTGGAGGTGCACAACACCCTTCCCGAGGAGCCGCCCGCCGCCCCCACCGGCGGCCGGAGCGGTTTCGGGATACTGGGGCTGCACGAACGGATGCCGGACGTCGACGGCACCCTCCAGGCGGGTCCGGTGCGCGGCAACGGCTGGCTGGTGGCGGCGACGTTCCCCGTACTGGCCGAGGCGGGGTCGTCCCGGTGACCGACATCGACCCGGTGACCGACGCGGCCCCGGCTTCCCCGGCGATCGCGGCGACGCGGGTCCTCGTCGCCGACGACCAGCACCTGGTACGCAGCGGACTGCGCCTCCTGCTGGACGTCCAGCCGGGCGTCGAGGTGGTGGCCGAGGCAGCCGACGGCGTCGAGTGCGTGGAGCTGGCCCGGAGGCTGCGCCCCGACGTCTGCCTCGTCGACATCAGGATGCCGGGACTCGACGGCCTGGAGGTCACCCGCCTGCTGGCCGGACCCGGGGTGGCCGACCCGCTGCGGGTGGTCGTGGTGACCACCTTCGACCAGGACGACTACGTCCACCGGGCACTGGAGAACGGGGCCTGCGGGTTTCTGCTGAAGGACGCCAGCCCGGCACTGCTGATCGAGGCGGTCCGGGCGGCGCGGCGCGGGGACGCGCTGATCTCCCCGGCCGTCACCGTCCCGCTGCTGCGCCGGCTGAGGGAAGGGCGCCCGCCGTCGTCCCCGCACACGTCCCGGGACACTTCCCCGGCCTCGTCCCGGGACTCTTCTCCCAGTCGGCGGCCGTCGCGGGTCGGTCTGACGGGGCGTGAACTGGACGTCGTACGCCGGGTGGCGATCGGCCGCACCAACCAGGAGATCGGCTCGGAGCTGTCCCTGTCACTCGGCACCGTCAAGACGCATCTGGCGCACATCCAGTCCAAGCTCGGCGTACGCAATCGCGTGGAGATCGCCTCCTGGGCGTGGGCCACCGGCACCGTCTCCCAGGGTTCCTTCTCGCAGGGCACCGACTCCCACGGCTCCGACTCACGGGGTTCCGGTTCTCGGGGTTCCGACTCACGGGGTTCCGACTCACGGGGTTCCGGTTCTCGGGGTTCCGGCTCACGGGGTTCCGGTTCTCGGGGTTCCGACTCACGGGGTTCCGGTTCTCGGGGTTCCGACTCACGGGGTTCCGGTTCTCGGGGTTCCGGCTCGGGGCGCACCGACCGGGACCCCGGTCCCTCGGTCTGACGGCCCCCGGCCCGAGCGGCCCCCACCCGTATCGGCCGTTCGGCCGATGGGCTCCGGCCGTTCGGCCGAAGCGCTGCCGCGTCGTGCGAACGCACCATGAACCTCATGGACACCGACGTCCTCCGGTGAACCACGAACCCCAGGAGGGCTTCATGGCGATAAGGCCGTTCGGCGAGTTGGAGTCGGAGATCATGCGGATCGTGTGGCGACAGGAGACCCCCGTCACCATTCACGCCCTCATCAGCATGCTCGACGGCCCCCGCACGCCCGCGTACACGACCGTGATGACCGTCACCGAACGGCTGCGGGAGAAGGGCTGGCTGAGCCGGGTGAAGATCGGCCGGTCGTATCACTACGGCGCGGACCGGAGCGCCGACTTCTACACCGTGGAACTCATGCGTCAGGCCCTGGACGCCGCCACCGACCGGGAGGGCGCCCTGCGGCACTTCGCCGCCCGTCTCGATCCACGCGAAACGACGGCCCTGAGCCAGGCACTGGCCGACCCACCGGCTGCCGCCGTACCCGCGGGTCCGCCAGGCTCCGCCGTACCCGCGGGTCCGCCAGGCTCCGCCGTACCCGCGGGTCCGCCAGGCTCCGCCGTACCCGCGGGTCCGCCAGGCTCCGCCGTACCCGGCTGACCCGCCGCAGGTCCGCCAGGTTCCGCCGTACCCGCAGGTCCGCCAGGTTCCGCCGTACCCGCGGGTCCGCCAGGTTCCGCCGTACCCGGCTGACCCGCCGCAGGTCGCCGACTGCCGCCGTCCCCGCACGAGCCCGGCACGATCCACCGGACAGGGCCTGGGCCGCGTCTGACACATGGGGTCGTCCGCCCGCAGGGCGGGGCGGGGCGTACGCCCGGCGCGGAGCGGCTGATGTCCCGCCGGTGCGTCCGATCGCCAAGGCGGAGGATCGTCGTCGTGGATGGACCGGGCGCACTCGGGCGCACTCGGCCGACTTCGACAACTCAGGGGGCACCTCCCGTGCCCCCCGGGGGCTACGGGGGGAGAGCGTGCGTGCCGGGCATCGCACGCGCCCGGCAATATTTGTCAGACCCGGCCGGCCTAGCGGCCCAGGGACGTCACGTCGCCCATCACCACCTGCGGGTTCTTCTCCGGGTCCAGCCAGCGCAGCAGGTCCTTCATCCGGTTCAGCGGCAGGGAGACGCAGCCCTGGGTCGGGCCGCCGTGGTCCACGTGGATCCAGATGCCGCCGCCCTTGTCCGCGCCCAGCGGGCGGGTCCAGTCCAGCGGGGTGTTGCCCGGCGCGCGGTTGTAGTTGATCGCCACGACATGGTCGAACGACCCCGCCAGCGACTCGCCCTCGAAACCGACCCCGCTCATCGTGAAGGCCGGGCCCCGGTCGTACGGCAGCTTCGTCCCCGGGTTCGGCAGCAGGCCGCCCGCGTCGGTCAGGCCGAAGACGCCGATCGGGCTGCGCAGGTCGCCCTGCCGGTGGTCGTCGGTCCAGCCCTTCAGGGCGTTGTGCGCGGGCCACGGGTCGGAGACCGAGCGCCAGCCCTCGTCGGCGTCGCGCTCGTAGAGGACCAGCATGGCGCGGTTGGAGTCCGGGGCGTCGCCGGAGACCACGACCGCCTGGCGGGCGGAGACGGGAATCGCCGACCGGGTCCCGGGGCCGAGCGCCGGGATCTCCCTCGGGGTCACGGTCCGCTCCGCCAGCTGCTCCCGCGAGTCCGTGCCCGCCGACGCCCTGCCGCCCTTGGCGTCCGCCGCCGTCGGGGCGGACCGGCCCGCGCCGGGCCCGTCGGCGCAGCCGGTGAGGAGGAAACCGCAGGCGAGGAGGAGGGCGGCCACGCGGTGGGGGCGTACCCGGTGAGACATGTGTGACCTTTCAGTTCGCATGGGTGTCGGTCCCCCCGTGGTCCGAGGCATGGGTGGTCGGAGCCTCGCGGGGCTCCGGGGACGCTCCGGAGGGGGCGTAGTCCGCATCGGCGATCATGGCGCGAACGTCGTCGAGGATCGGGGATTTCGTCCCCGCCCCGGCCGCGCAGACACTGACTTGGATGCCCAGGTCCATACCGGGGTCCGGGCCCGCGAGCAGGGCGCCGTACTCCTCGGTGCCGTCGAGCTTGCGGCAGAGCACCGAGGGCGCCGCCGGCCCGTGGAGGGTGGGCGGGTCCTGTGCCTTGGCGCGGAGTCCGGCGTACTTCACCAGGTCCAGCGTGACCAGCACGCTGCCGGGCAGCAGGGTCGCGGCCGGGTCGCAGTCCTGGCCCGGCCTTCCCGTGCAGGACGGCGCGAGGGCGTCCGGTACCCGCCGACCGGCGACATAGCCACGGAGTGCCGTGCGGCCGGACCCGGCGTCGGCGGGCACCGCGAGTGCCTGCCAGCCGGGCGGTGGCCGCAGGGTGAGACCGAGCAGGCCGGAGAAGCGGACCGCCCGGCCGGCCCCGGTGTCCGGGTCGGTCGGGGCGGGGCTCGCGGGTGGCGCGCTCCCGTCCGGACCGCCGCCCGGGAAGCCGGGCAGGAGGGCCCCGAACACGACGAGACCGGTCACCGCGACCAGCGCCGTCCCGGCCGCCCGGCGCCGCCGGCGGCTGCGGGCCGCCCGCTCCCGTACGCGCCGCAGCCGCTCCTCGGGAGCGGGCAGCCGGGGCACCGCGCGCTCCAGCAGGATCCGCAGCTCACGCTCCTCGCCGGGCCGGGCCGCGTCACCGGCCGGGTCCCCGCCCCCGCGCCCGTCCTCAGGCACCCCGGTCACCGCCGTCCACCGGCACCGGCAGCACCGCCCGCAGCGTGCGCAACGCCTTCGCCGACTGGCTCTTGACCGTGCCCGGCGCACAGCCGAGCGTCGCGGCCGTGTCCTCGACGCTCAGGTCCTCGAAGTACCGCAGCACGACGACCGCCCGCTGCCGCACCGGGAGCGACCGCACCGCGGCGGCCAGCGACTGCTCCAGGTCCACGCTCTCGTACGCGTCGAACGAGCCCGCCGCGTCCGGGAGTTCGCCGTGCGGCACCTCGCCCCGCCAGCGTCTGCGCCACCAGGACGCGTGCGTGTGGACCAGCGCCCTGCGGACGTACGCCTCCGGCCGTTCCCCGGAGATCCGGTGCCACTTGGGCCATACCTTGGCGAGTGTCGTCTGGAGCAGGTCCTCCGCCAGGTGCGCGTCGCCCGTCAGCAGCCAGGCCATCCGCAGCAGTCGCGGCCCCCGGGCGGCGACGAACGCCTCGAAGTCGCCGTCGCCCGGGTCCATCGTCTCGTCGCCCTCGCCCATCCGTTCGGTCTTCCACGACCGGTCAACGTGCCGGGGACACTCTCAGGTTGCCCGGTGGCGGAAGGACGTCGGACGAAGGGCCCGGAACCGTACGGTTCCGGGCCCTTCGGGAAACAGGAGGCCGCCGCGCGGCTGCCTCGTGACCTGCTACTTCGTGACCTGCTACTTCGTACCGGCTACCTCGTGACCTGCTACCTACGTGGCCTGCTACTTCGTGACCGGCTTACGGAGCTGGATGTTCAGCTCGCGCAGCCGGGTCTCGTCCAGCTCGCTCGGCGCGCCCATCATCAGATCCTGCGCGTTGCCGTTGAGCGGGAAGGCGATCGTCTCGCGGATGTTCGGCTCGTCGGCGAGCAGCATCACGATCCGGTCGACGCCCGGCGCGATGCCGCCGTGCGGCGGGGCGCCGAGGCGGAAGGCGCGCAGCATGCCCGCGAACTCCTGCTCGACGGTCTCGCGGTCGTAGCCCGCGATCTCGAACGCCTTGAGCATCACGTCCGGCTGGTGGTTCCGGATCGCGCCCGAGGACAGTTCGATGCCGTTGCAGACGATGTCGTACTGCCAGGCCAGGACGTCCAGCGGGTCCTTCGTCTCCAGGTCCTCAAGACCGCCCTGGGGCATGGAGAACGGGTTGTGCGAGAAGTCGATCTTGCCGGTCTCCTCGTCCTTCTCGTACATCGGGAAGTCCACGACCCAGCAGAACCGGAACACGCCCTCCTCGAAGTGACCGGCCCGCCTGGCCGCCTCGACGCGGACCGCGCTCATGATCTTCGAGACCTCGTCGTACTCGCCCGCGCCGAAGAACACCGCGTGGCCGGGGACGAGCGACAGACGCTCGGTGAGGACCTTGACGTTGTCCTCGGTGAGGAACTTGGCGATGGGGCCCGCGAGCGCGCCGTCCTCGCCCACCCGTACCCAGGCCAGGCCCTTGGCACCGTGCTCGACCGCGTAGTCACCGAGGCCGTCGAAGAACTTCCGGGTCTGGCCGGCCGTGTCCGGCACCGGCAGGGCGCGCACGTGCTTGCCCGCGAACGCCTTGAACACCGAGCCGTCGAAGACGTCGGAGATGTCGACCAGTTCCAGCTTCGCCCGCAGGTCCGGCTTGTCGTTGCCGTACTTGAGCATCGACTCGCGGAACGGGATGCGCGGGAAGGGGGAGGTCACCTCGCGACCGCCGCCGAACTCGGTGAACAGCTCCGTCATGAGCTTCTCGATCGGCTGGAAGACGTCCTCCTGCTCGACGAAGGACATCTCCACGTCGAGCTGGTAGAACTCGCCGGGCGAGCGGTCGGCGCGGGCGTCCTCGTCGCGGAAGCAGGGCGCGATCTGGAAGTAGCGGTCGAAGCCGGAGATCATCAGCAGCTGCTTGAACTGCTGCGGGGCCTGCGGAAGCGCGTAGAACTTGCCGGGGTTCAGCCGGGAGGGGACGACGAAGTCGCGGGCGCCCTCGGGGGAGGTCGCCGCCAGGATCGGGGTCGCCATCTCGTTGAAGCCGAGGGCGGTCATCTTGTGCCGGATGGCGGAGATGACGGCCGTACGCAGCAGGATGTTGCGGTGCATGCGCTCACGGCGCAGGTCGAGGAAGCGGTATTCGAGCCGCCGCTCCTCGTTGACACCGTCGTCGGAGTTGATCGTGAACGGCAGCGGGCCGGCCGCGCCGAGGATCTCGACCTCGGTGACCTCGATCTCGATCTCGCCGGTCGGCAGCTCGGGGTTCACGTTGTCCGCGCCACGGGCGGAGACCGTGCCGTCGACGCGGACGACGGTCTCCTTGGTGAGCTTGGACAGCGCCTCGTTGGCCGGGGTGCCCGGGCGGGCGACCAGCTGGACGAGACCGTAGTGGTCGCGGAGATCGATGAAGAGGATGCCGCCCAGGTCTCGACGATTGTGCAGCCAGCCGCTCAGCCGGACGTCGGTGGAGACGTCAGAGGCGCGGAGCTCGCCGCAGGTGTGGGACCTGTACCGATGCATCGTCGTTCATCCAGTCTTTGCGTTTCGCGGGTGTGGTTGGCCGGACCAGGCTACCGGCAGGGTCAGGGGCGCCTCCCCCGCGTTTACGGGGACGTGACCGGGGTGGGCGGGGAGCGGGGGACGTGGTGGGTGCCGGATGGGTGCCGGGGCGGGGGTCGGGCCGAGGGTCGGGCGGGGGACGTGGTGGGTGCCGGGCGTCGGGCCGGGCCGGGCCCGGGGCCGGACCCGGTCATGTCCACGGGACCACCCGCACGCCCGCTCGACCCCACACCGGCCCCCCATACCGGTCTAAAGTGGTGAAATGCGCACCGAGGATGTACTGGCCGCGATCGCGACCGGTGTGTGGCACTGGGACAACGCGGCCGGCTTCATCACCCTCGACGCGGAGGCCGCCCGGCTCTTCGGGCTGCCCGCCAAGCCCACCGTCCTCAGCGAAGCGGCCATGCGGGCTCGTCTGCACCCGGTCGACTGGAACGAGTCGTACGGCATCGTCCGCCTCGCCATCGCCGAGGAGACGCTCGCCGAGGCCCAGGTGCGGATCGTCGCCGAGGACGGCCGGGTGCTGCGTACGGTCAGGACCCGTTCGAAACCGCTGATCAAAGAGCTGGAGTACGGCGAGGACTACGAGCTGCTCGGCACCGTCCAGGAGATCCCCGAGCCGCAGACGGCGGCGCTGACGGGGCAGAGCCCGGTCGCCGGCGACTGGCGGCGCTCCCGGGAGGCGTTCCTGCTCGACGCCGGGCGGGCGCTGGCCGAGGCGCGCTCCACCGCCGAGGTGCTGCGGGTGGCCGCGTCCCTGTCGATGCCGGGCTTCTCGCCGGACGGGCTCGCGGTGTTCGGGGTCGACGGGGAGCGGCTCACCGTCATCGGCCACCACGGGCACGAGGACGGCGCGGAAGGGCCCTTCACCGAGATGTCCGTGTCCACGGACTACCCGGCGGCCGAGGTCGTACGGACCGGCCGGGCCATCTACCTGGCGACGCCGAAGGAGTACCACGACCGCTATCCGGCGACCTGGCCGCTGGCACAGGGGTTCGGCCGCCGGTCCTGGGCGTTCGTGCCGCTGATCGTCGCCGGGCGCACGATGGGCGCCTGGATGGCGGCCTTCAAGAACCCGGTGACGTTCACGCCCGACGAACGCTCCGTACTGACGACGGTCGCCAGGATGCTCGCGCAGGCGCTGGCGCGCGCCGAGGTGACTGAGTCGGAACGCGAGCTGTCGCTGGGGCTCCAGCGCTCGATGATGCCGATGCTGGGGCCGGACATCCCGGGGATGAGTGTGGCCGCGCGGTACGTGCCCACGGGCGGCGGGCTCCAGGTGGGCGGCGACTGGTACGACATCATCCCGCTGCCCGGCGGCACCAGGGTCGCGCTGGTCATCGGCGACGTCCAGGGGCACGACGTACGGGCCGCGGGCCTGATGGGACAGCTGCGGATCGCCCTGCGCGCGTACGCCGCCGAGGGGCACCGGCCGGACGCCGTACTGTCGCGCGCCTCGCGGTTCCTGCACGGGATGTACGAGTTCCCGACCGCCCAGGGACCGACGCTGCCCGAACAGGTCGACACCGGCGAGGACGCCGACTACACCGTGCCGCGCTTCGCCACCTGTCTGTACATGGAGGTCGACCCGGAGTCCGGCACCCTCGACATCGCGCGGGCCGGGCACCCCGACCCGGTGATCCGCTCGGCCGACGGCACGGCCCTCATCCGGCAGACGCCCGGCGGGCTGCCGCTGGGCATCGAGGCGGACTCGGACTATCCGACGAGCCGGGTCGTGCTGGAGCCCGGCGACACGCTGATGCTGTGCACGGACGGGCTGATCGAGACCGGCGGGCACGACATGCTCAGCGGCTGGACGCGGCTGCGGCCCGTGCTGGAGAGCAACACGGGCGTGTCGCTGGAGAAGCTCGCGGACGCGCTGGTCGGGGCGGTCCACGGGCCCGGCTCGCACTACACGACCGGGCCGCTCGCGGACCGGCGCGAGGACGACATCGCGCTGCTGCTGCTCTCGCGGGAGAGCACCCCGGCGCGGCGGCCCCCGCGCCGCACGGTGCTGACGATCTCCCAGGCCGAACCGGAGCAGGTGGCGAGCGCCCGGCGGCAGCTCAAGGCGCTGCTGCACGACTGGGCGGACGACGAGCAGGTCGACTCGGCGGTGCTGATGGTGTCGGAGATGGCGACGAACGTGCTCGTGCACACGGACGGCGACGCGGTCCTGATCGCGGAGGCGGCGGGCGAACGGGGCCGGCGGCGGCTCCGGGTGGAGGTCGCGGACGCCAGCGACGAGCTGCCGCACAAGCGGCGCCCGGGAGAACTGGCGTCGAGCGGTCGCGGCCTGATGCTGATGGAGATGCTGGCGGACGCGTGGGGGGTGGATCCGCGCGGGGAGGGGAAGTCCACCTGGTTCGAGATCTACGAGGCGCACGAGGCTGCCGAGGGGGACGAGGAGAACGAGGTGCATGAAGCGGAGGGTGTGGAGGACACGGATGAGCCCGGGGGTGCGGGTGGGGCGGGTGGCTCGGGCAGTGCGGGCAGTGCGGGTGGGGTGGACGGGGTGGACGGGACCGACGATCCGGATGATCCGGACGAGGCCGGGGCGCCGAACGGGGGGTGAGTCGGCCGCCGGGGGCGGCGGCGGGCGGGACGGGAAGGGGGCTTCGGGTGCGGCGCCTCGCGGGGCGGGGGCCGGCTCCGTACGAGAACCGGCGGCTTACGCGTACGGCGGCGGCCCTCGGGTCGGCCCGTACGGTGTCCGGCGCGGCGGCCCGTCCGAGGTGTGCGCCGGCACGCCGCCCCGCAGGTCTTCCGGGCACGCCTGGGGGCCGTCCGCCCCTGGGCGCCGGGGCCAAGCGGGGCCTTCCGAGCACCGCCCGGAGCCCATCCGACCCCAGGCATCGGACCAGCCAGCGGCACCGGAGTGCCGTACATCGCGAGGCGGACGGTCACCCTCGCACCGGACGTACGCGGGTACGCGGCCGACAACGCGGCAAGGCGCCGAAGCCGAACGGGGCCTTCCGAGCACCGCCCGGAGCCCATCCGACCCCAGGCGCCGGACCAGCCAGCGGCACCGGAGTGCCGTACATCGCGAGGCGGACGGTCACCCTCGCACCGGACGTACGCGGGTACGAGGGGCGCGCGGCCGACAGCGCAGCGCACCAAGGGCGCGGGGCCAGGCGTCGGCGGTCGGAGCGGCCTACGGCGCCGAGTCCGCCTCGTACCGCTCGCGCAGTTCCGCCAGTACGCCGAACGCCGCCGCCGTCAGCGGCACCGCCAGCAGCATGCCGAGGATGCCCGCCACACTCGCGCCCGCCGTGATCGCCAGCATCACCACCGCCGGATGCATCTGCACCGTGCGGCTCTGGATCATCGGCTGGAGTACATGCCCCTCCAGCACCTGTACGGCCAGTACGACCCCGAGCGCCCACAGCGCGATCACCACCCCCCGGTCGGCCAGCGCGACGAGCACGGCCACCGCGCCGGACAGGAACGCGCCCAGATAAGGGATGTACGCCGCCACGAACACCAGCGCCCCGAGACCGACCGCGCCCGGCACCCGCAGGATCAGCAGGCCGACGGTGATGCAGACCGCGTCGATGAGCGCGATGAACGTCGTCCCGCGCATGAAGCCCTCGACCGCCCCGAACGCGCGCCGCGCCATCGCCTCGACGGTGTCGCCGGTACGGCGCGGGGCGAGGGAGCGCAGCGCCCCGGAGACCCGGTCGGAGTCCTTGAGGAAGAAGAAGATCAGCAGCAGCGCGAGAACGCTGGTGGCGATCATCTCGCCGACGACGCTGAGCCCGGTGATCACCCCGGAGGCGGCGGTCCCGCCGAACTTGTCGAGCAGGCTCTTCGCGTTCGACGCGAGATCGTCCAGCGACGTCCCGGCCGCGCCCAGATGCTTGCTGAGATCCTGCCCGGCCTGTTTGAGCGAGGCCACGATCTGGTCGCCGGTCTCGATGAGCGCGAGGACCACGATGTACCCGGCCCCGCCGACAACCGCGACCACGGCCGCGCAGGTCAGCCCGGCGGCCAGGGACTTCGGTACCTTCATGGCGACCAGCCGCCGGTGGAGCGGGCCGAGCAGCGCGGCTCCGAGGATGGCCAGCAGGACGGGCGTGACGGCGGTCTTGAAGGTGACGACGACCCACACCGCGACGGCCGTGACCCCGGCGACGAGCAGCAGGACCGCGCACCAGGCACCGACCCGCCACACCTCGGAGGGCAGCACGCCGGGTGGGCCGCCGCCGCGCGTCTTCTCCATCCGCCCACCCGACCACGGCGCCCGTGCCGGTGTCCCACGGATGGGGCCGGGTGGATGACGGGGTGTCACTCAGAGGGGGAGCCCCGCCCGGAGGAGAAGCCCGCCCCGTACGCGGGACGAACCGGCCCCCGCCCGTACGCGGGACGAACCGGTCCCCAGCCGTGCGCGGGACGAACCGGGCCCCGTCCGGTGTCCGGACGGGGCCCGTCGCGCGTGTGCTTCCGCCGGGCCTTACGCCCCGGCCTCGGGCACCCCGCCCTCCGTCATCCCGTGCACGGCGGGGATCGTTCCCAGCCGGCCCTTCTGGAAGTCGTCGAACGCCTGCTGGAGCTCGTCGCGGGTGTTCATGACGAACGGGCCGTAGTGGGCCATCGGCTCACGTATGGGCTGTCCGCCCAGCAGCACGACCTCCAGGTCCGGGGTGTTCGCGTCCTGGGACCCGTCCGCGCGCACCGTCAGCGAGGACCCGGTGCCGAAGACCGCCGTCTGGCCCGTGCGGACCGGCCGCCGGTCGGCGCCGACGGTGCCGCGGCCCGCCAGCACGTACGCGAGACCGTTGAAGTCCTCGCGCCACGGCAGCGTGACCTCGGCGCCCGGCCGCAGGGTGGCGTGGATCATCGTGATCGGGGTGTGCGTGATGCCGGGGCCCTCGTGCCCGTCCAGCGCGCCCGCGATCACCCGCAGCAGCGCGCCGCCGTCGGGAGAGGTGAGCAGCTGGACCTGGCCGCCGCGGATGTCCTGGTAGCGCGGGGCCATCATCTTGTCCTTGGCCGGCAGGTTCACCCACAGCTGGAGGCCGTGGAAGAGACCGCCCGACGCGACGAGGTGCTCCGGCGGAGCCTCGATGTGCAGCAGGCCCGCGCCCGCCGTCATCCACTGCGTGTCGCCGTTGGTGATGGTGCCGCCGCCACCGTTGGAGTCCTGGTGGTCGAATATGCCGTCGATGATGTACGTGACGGTCTCGAAGCCGCGGTGCGGGTGCCAGGGGGTGCCCTTCGGCTCCCCGGGCTGATACTCCACCTCGCCCATCTGGTCCATCATGATGAACGGGTCGAGGTGCTGGTAGTTGATCCCGGCGAACGCCCGGCGCACCGGGAAGCCCTCGCCCTCGAAACCGCTGGGGGCGGTGGAGACGGTGAGTACGGGGCGGGCGACGGCGTCGGGAGCCGCCGTGACGCGGGGAAGGGTCAGCGGGTTTTCGACGGTCACAGCGGGCATCGGGGGCCTCCTCGGCTTTGGCTCCAATTTAGTTGAACGGTGAACATCTGGCAAGCGGGCAAGTATTCCCGGCGGCCCGCGCCCGCTTCCGACGCGCGCCGCCGCGCCCGGACGCCCGCCGTCGCGCGCGCCCGCACGTCGAGCCACGCCCGTTCTCGCGCCCGCGCACGAGCCACGCCCGCCCGGCGCGTCCGCGCGCACGAGCCACGCCCGTCCTCACGTCCGCCGCCACGTGCACCGCCACACCTCGCCATGCCTGTCCGCGAGCCACCCTCCGTAACCGGACGACTCGCCCCAGCAGCCACTCCATTGCCCGATCGCCCCACTGAAGCGGTCACGCCCCAGGAGCCGACCTGCGTCTCCGTACCCGAATTGCGGGCAAGAGCGGGCATCTGGTTTCCCTTCCGTTTCCCCGGCTAGGAGCCCCGGCGACAACTGGCCAACTTCCCCCCACTGAAATGGAGTTGCCCATGTCGACAAGATTCGCCCGTTTCACCCGCCGCACCGGAGTCGGCACGGCGGCCCTGCTCGCCACCGGCGCGCTCGTCGCCCCGTCGGCCGTCGCCGACGAGAAGCCGCACTGCGCCGTCGATGCCCGCACGGGCGCCGAGACCTGCTTCGCGACCCTTCCCGAAGCGCTCGACGCCGCGAAGAGCGGACAGGGCAACGGCCCCCGCGTCATGGCCGGCGACGTCATCCAGGGCACGTTCTTCGACGACCCGCAGTACGGCGGCTCCTCGCTGACCGTCTACGGCACCGCGCCCTGCGAGAAGGACGGCTGGGTCAACTACCAGTACGACCTGCCGGACGACTGGAAGAACCGCATCAGCTCCGTGCAGCCCTGGGCCAACTGCTGGCTCTGGCTCTACCCGGAGCCGAATCTCGGCGGAGACCGGGACGGACCGTTCGAGGAGAACGCCCCCGACATCGGCGCCTTCATGAACGACCGCACCCAGTCGATCGGCTTCAGCTGACGCCGGGCCGGCCCCGTACCGCGTACACCCGACCCCCCACATCGCACGGAGCACACATGAACCACACCCGCAGCAGCAAAAACCGCAGCGACGGCAGCCCCACGAGGACCAGGCGCACCAGGGCCCGGCTCCCCATCCTGCTGGCGGCGGCGCTGACCACCGGCGGCATGGCACTGGCCCCCACCAGCGCCCAGGCGGCCGAGGAGCAGCCCACCATCCGTGAGCTGCTCGACAAGTGCGACAACGGCACCGACCTCTGTGTCTTCCACCCCTCCGGCCCGCCGGAGACCTCCATGAGCGAGGCGCACCAGGTCGGCGACAGCGCCTTCAACTGCACGGCCGACCTCCAGCGCTCCACCGTCGGCTGGTCGGACACGACCGGCGAGTCCAACAGCGTCGGGGTCTCACTCAGCGCGGAGGTGGGCTTCGCGAAGGTCTTCAAGGTGAGCATCGAGACCAACTACAGCCACACCTGGGAGAGTTCGCACACCGAGTCGGAGCAGACCAACGTCGACGTGCGGCCCGGCGAGGTCGGCTGGGTGACACGTGAGGCGCAGATGCAGCGCTTCAGCGGGCAGTACGAAATGCACTTCCCGGACCCGTTCTACGGCCACTACTACTGGTACGTGCCGTTCGACGCGACCGGCCCGCTGCCCGACGCGCCCAGCACCAAGACCCAGCACACCCGGGCGATGACGGACCAGGAGCGCACCGAGCACTGCGGCTAGATTCCGACCTCTGTAGGAAGGGCGCCGGCCGGGCTGGATCATCCAGCCCGGCCGGCGCCTTCGTCAGCTCCTTCTGAAACCTCTGAAACCTTCTGAAGAGGACGCGGCGAGGACGGCGAGAACGGGGAAGGACTCAGCCGTACATCCGGCGCATCGCGAAGTCGACCATCTGCTCCACGGCCTTGGCGTCGAAGACCATCCGGTGGTCGCCCTCCATGTCGATCACGAAGCCGTAGCCCGTCGGCAGCAGGTCGATGACCTCCGCGCCCGTGATCACGAAGTACTTCGACTCCTTGCCCGCGTACCGCCGCAGCTCCTTGAGCGTGCTGAACATCGGGATGACCGGCTGCTGGGTGTTGTGCAGGGCCAGGAAGCCGGGGTTGTCACCGCGCGGGCAGTAGACCTTCGACGTGGCGAAGATCTGCTGGAAGTCCTCCGCGGAGAGCGACCCGGTCGTGAACGCCCGCACCGCGTCCGCCAGCGACGGAGGGGACGGCTCGGGGTACAGCGGCTGCTCCCCGTAGCCGCCCATCGGCTGCTGCGGGGGCGCGTACTGCTGCTGGGCGCCAGCGTTCTGGTCGTAGCCGTACATGACGCCAAGAGTACTGAGGAAAGGCCCCCGGTTGGACCGGCGGGCGCTTCTCGTTGCCGCCCGTCGCGTCCCGCCGGCGCGCGGCGGCCCCGGATGCGACTCGTTGTGACTCGTCGCGCTCGTCACAGATGTCCGGGAGGGGGTTGCATCTTATTACCGGCGGGTAGCATCATCGTAGTCACCACTGAGTACGGGTACGAGGAATTCGCCTCCCAAACCGCTTACGGAGCCGTCGCCATGGGGCACTACAAGTCGAATCTCCGCGACATCGAGTTCAACCTCTTCGAGGTCCTCGGGCGCGACAAGCTGTACGGCACGGGCCCGTTCGCGGAGATGGACGTCGAGACCGCCAGGACCATCCTTTCCGAGGTCACCAAGCTCGCCGAGACCGAGCTGGCCGCCTCCTACGCCGACGCGGACCGCAATCCGCCCGTCTTCGACCCGGCGACGAGCACCGCACCCGTGCCCGCCTCCTTCAAGAAGAGCTACCAGGCGTTCATGGACTCGGAGTACTGGCGCCTGGGCCTCCCCGAGGAGATCGGCGGCACCACCTCGCCCCGCTCCCTGATCTGGGCGTACGCGGAGCTGCTGCTCGGCGCCAACCCGGCTATCTGGATGTACACCTCGGGCCCGGCCTTCGCCGGCATCCTCTTCGAGGAGGGCAACGAGGCGCAGAAGAAGATCGCCGGGATCGCCGTGGAGCAGCAGTGGGGCTCCACGATGGTGCTCACCGAGCCCGACGCGGGCTCCGACGTGGGCGCGGGCCGGACAAAGGCCGTCGAGCAGGAGGACGGCTCGTGGCACATCGAGGGCGTGAAGCGCTTCATCACGTCCGGTGAGCACGACATGTCGGAGAACATCCTTCACTACGTGCTGGCCCGCCCCGAGGGCGCCGGACCGGGCACGAAGGGCCTGTCGCTCTTCCTCGTACCGAAGTACGAGTTCGACTGGGAGACCGGCGAGCTCGGCGAGCGCAACGGCGTGTACGCGACGAACGTCGAGCACAAGATGGGCCTCAAGGCGTCCAACACGTGCGAGCTGACCTTCGGCGACCGGCACCCCGCCAGGGGCTGGCTGATCGGTGACAAGCACGACGGCATCCGCCAGATGTTCATGATCATCGAGTTCGCCCGGATGATGGTCGGCACGAAGGCCATCGCGGCGCTCTCGACGGGCTATCTGAACGCGCTGGAGTACGCCAAGGAGCGTGTCCAGGGCCCCGACCTGTCCCAGTTCATGGACAAGACCGCGCCCAAGGTCACCGTCACGCACCACCCCGACGTACGCCGCTCGCTGATGACGCAGAAGGCGTACGCGGAGGGCATGCGCGCGCTGGTGCTGTACACCGCCTCCCTCCAGGACGAGATCGCCAAGAAGGAGGCGGACGGCGAGGACGTCAAGGCGGAGCACGCGCTGAACGACCTGCTGCTGCCGATCGTCAAGGGCTACGGCTCCGAGAAGTCGTACGAACAGCTCGCCCAGTCGCTCCAGACGCTCGGCGGCTCCGGGTACCTCCAGGAGTACCCGATCGAGCAGTACATCCGGGACGCCAAGATCGACACCCTCTACGAGGGCACCACCGCCATCCAGGGCCAGGACTTCTTCTTCAGGAAGATCGTCCGCGACCAGGGCCAGGCGCTGAACACCCTCGCCGAGGAGATCAAGCAGTTCCTCGCCGTCGGCACCGGCGGCACCGAGCTGGCCCCGGCGCGTGACGCGCTCGCCAAGGCGGCCGTCGACCTGGAGGCGATCGTCGGGAAGATGCTGACGGACCTCACCGCCACCGCCGAGGACGTCAAGAACATCTACAAGGTCGGCCTGAACACGACCCGGCTGCTGATGGCCTCGGGAGACGTGGTCGTCGGCTATCTGCTGCTGCGCGGCGCGGCGGTGGCCGTGGAGAAGCTGGAGACGGCGTCCGCGAAGGACGTGGCCTTCTACCAGGGCAAGATCGCGGCGGCGAAGTTCTTCGCCGCGAGCGTCCTGCCCGGTGTCTCGACGGAGCGCGCGGTCGCCGAGTCCGTGGACAACTCGCTGATGGAGCTGGACGAGGCGGCCTTCTAGGGTCCCGTTCCGGCGACCGCCTCCTGAGGAGGACGCCTCCCGAACGCCGACTCAAGAACGTCGTCCATCGAACGCCGCCTCAAGAACATCGGCTCCCGAACGCCGACTCCGGCGTCGGCTCCCGAGAAGCCGGACGAGCCTCGTCATCCCCCGAGGCCCGTCCGGCGTTCGTGCGGGGGGTGCGAGGGTGCGCGGGTGGGCTTGTGGGTTCCGCGGCGCGCGGCGGCGCGCTTTCGGACGTTTCCGGACGGACAGCGTCCGCCATCGGCACCGGGAGTGGCTGAAGAATGGCTCGTTATGGTGATCCCATGAGCACATCCGCCCGCTTCGACCGCGGCCACACAGACGACCTGATGACCTTCCTCGCCGCCAGCCCCACGCCGTACCACGCGGTGGCGAACGCGGCCGAGCGCCTGGAGAAGGCCGGTTTCCGGCAGGTCCGGGAGACCGACGCGTGGGAGGGGACCAGCGGCGGCGCGTACGTGGTGCGCGGCGGCGCGCTCATCGCCTGGTACGTCCCCGAGGGGGCCGCGCAGCACACCCCGTTCCGGATCGTCGGCGCGCACACGGACTCCCCCAACCTCCGGGTCAAGCCGCTGCCGGACACCGGCGCGTACGGCTGGCGGCAGGTCGCCGTCGAGGTGTACGGGGGGCCGCTGCTCAACACATGGCTGGACCGCGACCTCGGGCTGGCCGGCCGGCTCTCCCTGCGGGACGGCACCCACCGACTGGTCCACGTGGACCGGCCGCTGCTGCGCGTACCGCAGCTGGCCGTCCATCTCGACCGGGGCGTCAACACCGACGGTCTGAAGCTGAACCCGCAGCGGCACATGCAGCCGATCTGGGGGCTCGGCGAGGCCGCCGAGGGCGATCTGATCGGCTTCGTCGCCGAGGAGGCCGGGGTCGACGCGTCCGACGTCACCGGCTGGGACCTGATGCCGCACTCCGTCGAGCCGCCCGCGTATCTCGGGCGCGACCGTGAACTGGTCGCCGGGCCCCGGATGGACAACCTGCTGTCGGTGCACGCCGGTACGGCCGCGCTGGCCGCCGTCGCCGGGGCCGCCGGGACGGGCACGGCCCTGCCGTACATCCCCGTGCTCGCCGCCTTCGACCACGAGGAGACCGGCTCCCAGTCCGACACCGGCGCCGACGGGCCGCTGCTCGGCACGGTGCTGGAGCGCTCGGTCCTGGCGCGCGGTGGCTCGTCCGAGGACCGGGCGCGGGCGCTGGCGGGCACGGTCTGCCTCTCCTCCGACACCGGCCACGCCGTGCACCCCAACTACGCGGAGCGCCACGACCCGACGCACCACCCGCGCGTCAACGGCGGCCCGATCCTCAAGGTCAACGTCAACATGCGGTACGCGACGGACGGCGCCGGGCGCGCGATGTTCGCGGCGGCGTGCGAGCGGGCCGGGGTGCCCTGGCAGTCGTTCGTCTCGAACAACTCGATGCCGTGCGGTACGACGATCGGCCCGATCACGGCGGCCCGGCACGGCATCAAGACCGTCGACATCGGGGCGGCGATCGTGTCGATGCACAGCGCGCGCGAACTGTGCGGCGCGGACGACCCGTTCCTGCTGGCGAACGCCCTGACGGCGTTCCTGGAGAGCTGACGCGGGAGCCGGCCGCGAGGCCGGCGGGAAGACCGGCCGCAAGACCTGCGGGAGGGCCGGCGCGAAGGCCGAACTCACCTGCTCCTGCATGGGTGTTCCCGGGCCGGGTACCCGCATAGCGGCCCGGGAACGGCCACCACTCGTATCAGGAGGCGGGATTCATGGGCGTAGGCGGATGCATCGCACTGATCGCCGTGGGGGCGATCCTCACGTTCGCGACGGACTGGGAGGCGGAGAGCGTCAACCTCGACCTCGTCGGGGTGATCCTGATGGCGGTCGGCCTCATCGGTATCGCGACGTTCACGAGCATGGCGAAGCGCCGGCGGGCGATCGTGCAGGCGCAGCCGACCGTGATCGAGCGCGACCGGCCGCTGTAACCCGCGGCGTACGGCCCCGCCGAGCGGCGCGGGGCCGGGCGTACGCGTACGCCCACGCCGGCCGGAGGGCGCCCGGCCGGACCGGTGGGCGGTACGGGACCCGGTACGGGCCGGTGGGCGATACGCCCCCGCACCCCGTCAGGTGCGCGCCCCGCCCGAGGGCCTGTCCGACGGACCCGCCGGGCCGCCGGACCACCCGACCGCCGGACCCACAGAACCTCCAGCGGGTCCGGAACGGAACCTCCGCCGCGTCCGGAATGGAACCTCCACGAAGTACCTGCCTTCCCCGCCCTACGCGTCCAGCCCGGCCAGCACCAGACCCAGCCGGCCCGTGCCCGACGCCGTGACCCGTACGGGCACGCCCCAGTCCTGCTGGTGCACATGGCACGCCGGGTACTCGATCTCCGGAGCGTCGTCGCAGGACGCGGCCATCGCCGAGACGTGCAGCACCCCCTCCGTGACACCGTCCGCCAGGACCAGGTCCCGGCCCAGCTCCGTACCGGCACCGGCCCCCTCCGCCAGCAGTTCCGGCGGGGTGGCGGAGACCAGCAGCCGGGTCGAGGGACCGTAACGGGTGTCCAGCTTCTGCCCCCGGGGCGCCTCGAAGACGACATCCAGCCGCAGCGCGCCCGGCGCGACCTCGGTCGTGGCGCGCCGGGTGCGGTGCGCGACCGACTCGACGCGCACGGCCTCCTCAGGAAGCCGCAGCCGGGTCAGCCGGTGCCGGGCGGACTCGACCACGACGATGTCGTCACCGACGAGCACCGCGCCGGACGGCTCGCGCAGATCCGTGGCGAGCGTCGTGACCTCGCCGGTCGCCGGGTCGTAGCGGCGCAGCGCGTGGTTGTACGTGTCCGACACGGCCACCGAGCCGTCCGGCAGGGCGGTCACACCCAGCGGGTGCTGGAGCAGGGCCTGACCGGCCGCGCCGTCGCGGTGGCCGAAGTCGAAGAGCCCGGTGCCGACGGCCGTCCGCACGGCGAAGCCCGCCCCGTCCGCCTTGCCGTCCCCCTCCCCGTCCCGTTCCACGTACCGTTCCACGTACCGCAGGGCGCTGGTCTCGGAGTCGGCCACCCACAGCCGGTCCGCCGTCGCGGCGAGCCCGGAGGGCTGCGCGAACCACGCCTCGGCGGCGGGTCCGTCGACCAGGCCTTCGTTGGTGGTCCCGGCCGCGACGGCGACGGTGCCGGCCGCCGGGTCGTACGTCCACAGCTGGTGCGTCCCGGCCATCGCGATCCACAGCCGGTCCTGCCACCAGGCCACGTCCCACGGCGAGGAGAGCGCCACCTCCAGGGCGGGCCCGTGGGTCGGCGAGCCCTGCCACCACTGGCGGCCGGTGCCGGCCAGGGTCTCGACGGTGCCGGTGACGGGGTCGTAGGCGCGGATCGCGTGGTTCACGGTGTCGGCGACGGCGATCCGGCCGTCCGCGAGCGCGGCGAGCCCCTGCGGCTCGCTGAACCCGGTGTCGGCTCCGGGGCCGTCGGGTCCGAAGCCGCGCTCGCCGTGTCCGATCCGGCGTACGACGCTCTCGCCGTCCGCCGCCAGTTCGACCAGCTGGTGGCGGGTGGAGTCGGAGACCAGGAAGTTCCCGGAGGGCAGCGCGAGGACCTTGCCGGGGAAGCGCAGGTCGGTGGCGACGGGGGCGGGCGCGACATAGGGGCCGTCGCCGCGCCGCAGGGTGCCCTTCGCGGCGTGCTCGGCCTCCAGCTCCTCGACCAGCCGCTCGATGGCGTGCGCGTGCCCCTCGCCCGCGTGCTGCGCGACGACGTACCCCTCGGGGTCGATCACGACGAGCGTGGGCCAGGCCCGTACGGCGTACTGCTTCCAGGTCGCCAGCTCGGGGTCGTCGAGGACGGGGTGGTGCACCTCGTACCGCTCGACGGCGTCCACGACGGCGGCGTGCTCCGCCTCGTGGACGAACTTCGGCGAGTGCACGCCTACGACCACGACGGTGTCGCTGTGCTTCTGCTCCAGCTCGCGCAACTCGTCGATGACATGCAGGCAGTTGACGCAGCAGAAGGTCCAGAAATCTAGCACCAATGTGCGACCTCGGAAGTCCGCGAGGGACAGTTCCTTACCGCCGGTATTGATCCAGGATCGCCCTTGCAGCTCAGGGGCGCGGACGCGTGCACGCTTACTCATGACGTCAAGGGTGCCACTACCGCCAGGGCGGCCACGACACCCCCGGACCCGCTACACCCGCCTCACATCGTCCGGGGGCACCAGCCACTCGGCACCCCCGCCCGCAGGCCGCAGGAACGCCGTCGGACGCTTGCGGCGCAGCCACGAGGGCTCGGCGGGGTCCTCATAGTCGGGGATCACGTCGCGCAGGATGCCGACACGTCCGGTGGCGTCCTCCACCTGTGCGCCGATGTCGTCGCGCGCGATCACCCGTGCCCCTCCGGGTGCCGCCTCATGTAGACGTTGCAGTCGGACACCGTGGTCATGTCGCCACCGGTACGCGCACGGTCCCGCACGTTCGCGAGTTCGGTGCAGCCCGGACACCCCTCCACCGGGGTCGGCTCCAACTCCATACGTAACGGCAGTTCCACCGGCATGGTCTGGTAACGCGTCGGTTCGGTCATTCCGTGATCGTGATGCGCCCTCATGGACGTATCCACTCCGAGCGGACGACAGTTGAGCCGTTGTTCGCTACGGTCACAGAAAGGCCCAAACGTCTGCGGGAGACCTCTTGAACTCAGCCCTACGATCAGCTATGGCAGATGCCGGTGTCAGTACACGTCAGCTTGCCGTGCATATTGGTGTGACTGGCAAGACAGTCGAACGATGGCTGGCGGACGCTGAGCTGACGCCCCACGCACGGAACCGCGATGACGCCTGCCGGGCGTTGGGAGTGGACGAGGAAATGATCTGGCCCCAGGTAGTCAAAGACCGCATCAAGAGCGGCCACGACCGCGAACTAGTCCACAGCTACCCGTACCGCTCCGCATGCCCGTCGACGGTGTGGAACGAGCTGATCAGCGATGCCGGCGCCGACCTGTTCTTCGCTGGATACACGAACTACTTCCTGTGGACCCAGGTTCCCGCGTTCCCCGAAATACTGCGCCGGAAAGTCGCTTCGGGGTGTCGCGTCCGCTTCCTGCTGGGAGACCCCGACGGCGAGGTGACCCGCCAGCGGGAGAGCATCGAGGATGTGGCCCTGACAGTCTCCACACGCATCCGCATCACACTGGAACACCTTGACCGCCTCGGCCCATTGGACGGCCTTGAGACACGCCTCAGCGCTCCGGAAGACGCGATCAACCATGTGAGCCTCTCCGTGTTCCGGTTCGATGCCGACGCCCTCGTAACTCCCCACCTTGCGCGTCTGGTTGGCCATGATTCGCCGCTCCTCCACCTCCACAGGCGCGGTGACGGTGGCATGTTCGACCGGTTCAGCGAGCACGGTGAAGAGCTTTGGAAGAGCGCGACACCCAAGAGGTCTTGACGTCGACGCCCGGACACGAGAAAAACCGCCCACCCCATCGGTGAACGGCCTCTCGGGCTGAAGTCGGATCACTCCGTGTCGGCAAGCGCCCGGTACAGCGTCGCACGGGACACACCCACCGCCTTGGCCACCGCCGTCACACTCTCCCCCTTCGCCCGGCGCGCCTTGGCAGCAGCGAGCTTGTCAGCGTCCATGACCGCCGGACGTCCACCCGTACGGCCCTGAGCACGGGCAGCGTCGAGACCCGCACGCGTCCGCTCCTGAATCAGCGACCGCTCGAACTCCGCCATGGCGCCAACGACTTGGAGCATGAGGCGACCGTCCGGGGTGTTCGGATCGATGCTCGCCAGCGCACCCGTGAGCACCTTGAACCCGACACCCCTTGTGGCAAGAGCGTCCACCATGTTCACCAGGTCGATCAGCGACCGCGCGAACCGGTCCAGCTTCCACACGCACAGGGTGTCCCCGGGGCGTACGTAGTCGAGAACGGCCGTCAGCTCCGGGCGCTCCGTGTTCTTCCCGCTCGCCTTGTCGGTGAAGACCCGAGCGCAACCCGCCTCCTTGAGCGCGTCGAGCTGCAACTGTGCTTCCTGGTCGTCCCCTGAGACTCGCGCGTATCCGATGAGGTGTCCCGTGTTCGTGTCCACGAGGAGACAGTCTCATAACTCGTCTCAGAACGGTAGAGGCTTGCGGCGGGTTTTGAGACGGGTTTTGAACGTCAATCCGGCCCCCTGGGGTCACCCGGTGGGCCGTCTCATAAACCATCGTTTGATGGACGCCCCGTCGGCCGTCACGCTGCGCCACGGCAGCGCACGCGCCCTCTCAACCACCAGACCCGTACCGACCGAGAGGAGCAGACACCTGACGATCACCCAGGTCACCTGACGGGGCCACCCGCCCCCTCGCCCACCCGTGCACAAACTGACAAACTAACCCCCTATTTCACTTTCTGCTAACACACGTTAGAGAGAGATGGAAATAGGGGGTTAGTTTGTCAGTTTGAACCATCATGGCGACTCACGGTGACGGACAGGGAGGATTCGTTACTCGACGTAGCAACGGGCCGCGAACGGCGCCCGTCAGGCTTACGCCCCCAGGTCCCCCGAGTGGTCCGCCCACGCGATGGCGCAGCGCTCGTGGCCAACGAACCGCGCACCCCGTCGCCCCTTGCTGACGGTCACGGAGTCCATCGCGAGCCGGAGCCGTTCCCGCCGCCCCGCCGTATCGCTGGCTTCCCACGCTTCTCCGAGAAGTTCCCCGTCCAACAGCGGGGTTATATCGATGGTCGGCGCCGGCATCTCAGCGAGCCCCATACGCAGTCCCTCAATACGCCCTCGGAGCCTTCCCGCAAGCCTGTTGTACCGGTCGATGGCGTCCGCTCCGCTGAACTCCCCCCGCACGTAACGTGCTTCCTCAAGGTCAGCGAGACGCGCTTCCTCTTCTCTGATCTCCGCCTCAATCGCATCGCGCTTCGCGAACACTTCCGGGTCTTCCTGCTTCACCCAGCGCTCCGCGATAACGGCCAGAAGGTCGTCGTCGGGCTCAAGCGCGGGAAGACGGCTCAGGAACGCGTCCCTCACGTAGGCGTCAAGGCTTTCAACCCGTGCAGTGACTCCGACGCAACCCCGCCCCATCCGGTTCGAGGAACAGGCATACGACGTTCCCGCCTGACTCATGCGTGCCCCGCACAGGCCACAGCGGGCAATCCCGGTGAGGAGCGCCGTTCCCTGCTTGTGTCCGTGCCGCTTTCCGGCGAGCGGGAAGGTGCGGGACTCAAGCTGCCTGATGATGAGTTCGCGTTCTCCCACTGTGATGATGCCTTCACCGATGCTCACGGTGTCCAGCGTCTCGGGATCGCGGTACGGAATGACCTTCGAGCCGTACTTCCGAGTTCCGTCCGCTGCCTCTTCGTACGTGGTCTGAGGCATGAGACCTGCGAAAGCGGGTCCGCGAAGCAACTGCATCACGCTGGACGAATTCCACTTCCCACCACGCGACGACTCGATCCCATGCTCATTCAGGAAACGCGCCACATGGACGAGCGCCTTTCCCGAGAGTGCTTCGTCGGCGATCAGACGCGCGTAAACGGCTGTCTCCGGGTCGTGCACGAGCCTCTTCGTGTCCGGGTCCACCTTGAGCCCGTACGGGGGCTGACCACCGATCCACTGGCCACGCTGCCGCAGGAACCGCTTCGCGCTGCTGACGCGCATGCCCAGGTTCCGGGACTCGTTGCGGGCAAGCTCAGCGAGAAGCGCGATGGTGACGCGGGCGCTGTCGTTCGACGTATCGAGACCGTCCATGACGGACACGAGCCGTCCGCCCACACGGCTGAAGTCGTCCAGCGCCTTGCCGACTTCACCGATGCCCTTACGGCTCAACCGATCGAGCTTCCACACGATCAGCACGCCGACGACTCCCGACGTCACAGCAGTGATCGCAGCGTCGAAGCCCTTGCGGCTGACGCTCTTGTACCCGGACCGTCCCCGGTCGATGTGGACCTTGCGGACCGTGATCCCGTTGCGCTCCGCCCACGCGCGGCAGTCCGCTTCCTGGCGGTCGATCGCCGTCTTGCCCTCCCTGTCCAGTGACAGGCGGAGGTACAGGTCAGCGATGGTGTGGTGATGCACGGATTCACCCTATCTGGAGTTCCCTCAATGGTTCAGGACATCCAGAAATCGAGCAGCACGATGCGCCCGCGCAGCTCGGCGAGGCTGTACGCGCGGCCCCCGGTGTTGAGCCAGCCGCCCTTGCCGACCAGCTCGGGGGCTCGGACACGGGCACGGCGACGGGGCGCGGGGGCGGACGTCGGAGCGGGATCGTTCATGCTCCCAGGGTGCCACCAGCGTCCGACAACACGACCGGGCCCCCGGCTTCCGGAAGGGGATCGGGAAGGGGTCCGGCCCCTGGATTCTCCGGCGGAAGAGGAAGGTGTACGGGCTGCCGCCTACCGCCGCGCCGGTCCCGCCGGGGCCGGGTGGCCCGTCCGCGCGGGCGGGTCGTGGGCGAGCGGAGGCCGGGTGGCGGGCCGGTCGTGCGCGTACGTGCCCCCGACCGCCGTCTACGCGCGCGTGGCTCGTCCGCCGGCGGGAGGGGTCGGCAAGCCGGGGGCTGACCGCCGTACACGCGCGCGTGAGGAGTCCGCGCGGTGAGGACCCGTCACCGCCGCTTACACGCGCGTGGCGCGTCCCGTGCGCGGGTGTGTGCCCATGACGCGCCACGCGCGCGTCACGCACACGTCAGCAGCCGCTTGCGATCGATCCGGCCCGCCCCCGCTCCACGCGTACGTCACGCATTCCCGGATCAAGGACAGTGCGAGCGGGGTGGCCCGGCTCCACGCCCGTGCGTCCCGGCCCGCCCGCCGCCCGTCGGCGCCGCGCCCACCAGGGCCTCGCCCGACTCCGTACGGAAGTACAGCACCGGCGCGCGTGGCGCGTCCCGTGCGCGGGTGTGTGCCCGGCTTCACGCGTACGGGACGCGCACGTGAGCCGCCGCCGCTTGCGATCCGGCCCGCCCCGGCTTCGCGCACGCGTCACGCATTCCCGGATCGAGAACAGTGCGAGCAGGGTGGCCCGGCTCCACGCCCGTTCGTCACGGCCCACCAGGAAAGCCGGGTGGGACAGAGGACGCGCGTGCGTCAGGCCCGCCCGCCGCCCGGCGGCGGCGCCGCGCCCACCAGGGTCTCGCCCGACTCCGTACGGAAGTAGAGCACCGAGCGGCCCGAGCGGCGGCGGGTGATCAGGCCCGCGTCCAGCAGGACCCGGAGGTGGCGGCCGACCGAGCCGAGGCCCTGTCCGGTCAGTGCCACGAGCTGTGTCGTGCTCTTGGGGGCGCCCAGCAGCGCCAGCACCGCCGCCCGGCCGGGGCCGAGCAGGGCGCGCAGCGGTTCGGGTACCGGGGGGCGGGTGCCCTCCTCGGCGAGGACGCCCGCGCACGGGTACACCACGGCGTACCGGTCCGCGTCCCACGAGACCCAGCTCTGCCGGGGCGAGACCGGTACGAACATCAGCCGGACGCCCGGGATTTCCTGGGAGAGGCCCGGCCGTGCGGAGATCTGGAGCCGGTTGCCGCCGAGCCAGCGCATTCCGCGCCGCATGTCGCCCAGCGCCGACGCCCAGCCGCCCCGGCTCAGCTGCGCCGTACGCGCGACGATGTCGGCCTCGACGAGCCGCCGGCGCCGGGGCCAGTACGGCAGCACCGTCTCCGCCCACACCCACTCCACCAGGGTGGCCGCCCGCTCCGCGAGGTCGTCGCGGTCCGCGAGCGGAGCGGGGAGCGGACCGTCCAGGGAGATCAGCAGATCGGCGCGGACAGTCTCCGGCGGGACCTCCCGGATACGCGTCAGCTCGTTGTCGAAGGTCTGCTCCGTCAGGGCCTCCCCGGTGGGCGTCGGGGTGATGAAGTCCGCGTTCCAGCCGCGGCCGAAGGCCGACCGGACGAGCAGCGCCGTGACCGGGTCGGCGGCCAGCCGTGACCGGTAGGCGGGCAGATGCGCGTCCAGCCAGGCCCGTTCGCCGGGGTGCGCGGCGCGGCCGTCGTGCAGGGCCCGCAGGCTCGCCACCGTCTCGGTCAGCGGCGACACGACGAACCGGCTCCCCGCCAGTGTGTCCGCGTCGACCTGCCACCAGCCCATGCGCCCCACCCTACTCACGAGGTTTCGCGGTGGCGCGAAACATTAACCCGCTGTCCGCTACGCCTCGGAGACTCCGGCCATGCGCACGTATCAGGAGCTTTTCCGTACACCGGAGTTCAGACCGCTCTTCCTCACCTCCGCCGGGCAGGTCGCCGCCCAGACCGTGAGCGGGCTCGCGCTGAGCACCCTCGTCTACACGGCGACCGGCTCGCCGCTGCTCTCCGCACTCGCCATGTTCGGCCCCGCCCTCGCCCAGGTGGTCGGCGCGACGACCCTGCTGTCGGCGGCCGACCGGCTGCCCCCGCGCGGCACCCTGGTCGCGCTGTCGCTGCTCTTCGCGCTGGGCACCGCCGCCACCGCCCTGCCCGGTCTGCCCGTCCCGGCGGCCCTCGGGATCGTGCTCGGCCTCGGCGCCGTCTCCGCGCTCGGCGGCGGGGTGCGTTACGGACTCCTCAACGAGGTCCTCTCCAAGGAGGGCTATCTGCTCGGCCGGTCCGCGCTCAACATGTCCGTCGGCATCATGCAGATCCTCGGCTTCGCGACGGGCGGGCTGCTGGTCGCGCTCCTGTCGCCGCGCGGCGCGCTGCTGACCGGCGCCGCCCTGTACCTCGCGACGGCGGGCGTGGCGCGGCTCGGCCTCAGTAGGAGGACGCCGCGCGCCACCGGCCGCCCGTCGATCGGCCGGACCTGGCGGAACAACGCCCGGCTGTGGTCCTCACCGCCCCACCGCACGGTGTACCTGGCGCTGTGGGTACCCAACGGGCTCGTCGTCGGCTGCGAGTCGCTGTACGTGGCGTACGCGCCCCGGCACGCGGGCATCCTCTTCGCCGCCGGTGCGGCGGGCATGCTCGCCGGGGACGTCCTGATCGGCCGGTTCGTCCCCCGCCGCCTGCGCCGGCGGCTCGCGGTGCCGCTGTTGCTGCTGCTCGCCGTACCGCACCTGGTCTTCTTCCTCGGCCCGTCGCTGCCGCTCGCCGTCGCCGCCGTCACCCTCGCCACGGTCGGCTACGCGGCGAGTCTCGTCTCCCAGGAACGGCTGATGGCCCTGACACCGGACGAGCTGAGCGGGCACGCGCTCGGGCTCCACTCCTCCGGGATGCTCACCACCCAGGGCGTGTGCGCCGTCCTGGCGGGCGCGGTGGCCGAACGGACCTCACCGGGCACGGGCATCACGGTCCTGGCGGCGGCCTCGGTCGCCGTCACGTTGCTGCTGGCACGGAGGCTGCGGGAGGTGCCGGAGGGGCCCGAGGGGCCGGGCACACCGGGGCCGGGCACGGAGGAACCCGGGACGGAGGAGCGCGGGACGGCGGAGCGCGGGACGGAGGAGCGCGGGACGGAGGAGCGCGGGACGGCGGGACCCGGCACGCGGGGGCCGGACGCGCGCGGCGCTGTCGCCCGTACGCGTACAGGTGACGCCGTCACGCCGTGGCCCGGTGGCACGGCGGGTACGAACACCGCATGAAGTACTTGGTGCGCGACAAGATCTTCGCCATCGGCGACGACTACTGGATCGAGGACGAGCGGGGCGACCAGGCCTTCCTCGTGGACGGAAAGGCGCTGCGGCTGCGCGACACCCTGGAACTGAAGGACCCTCAGGGGCGGGTGCTGATCACGCTCCGGCAGAAGCTGGTCAGCCTGCGGGACGCGATGACCCTGGAGCGGGACGGCGAACCGCTGGCCACCATCCGTAAGAAGAGGCTGTCGCTGCTGCGCGACCACTACCGGGTCCGCCTGGCCGAGGGCACCGAACTGGACGTCAGCGGCCGGATCCTCGACCGCGAGTTCACGGTCGAGCACGACGGCGTACTGCTGGCGCACGTGTCGCGCAAGTGGTTCCGGGTGCGGGAGACGTACGCCGTGGACGTGCTCCGGGACGACGCGGACCCGTCGCTGCTCATCGCGGTCGCGGTGTGCGTGATCCGGATGGCGGACAAAGAACACGACGACGGCTGACGGGGCACCGGGGGCACCGGGCCCGCCCTCGCGCCTCTGTGGGAGGGCGGCCTCCGGGGCTCACCGGGCCGGTGAGCGAGGCGGTCACGAGGGCCGGCGGGCGGGCCGGTCAGCGGCGGGGCGCCGTCACACCCAGCAGCCGGTCCTTCAGGACCGGGAACCGCTCGCGCGTCGCCGCGACCGTCGCCGGGTCGAACTCGACCGTCAGGACCTCCTCACCGGGTCCCGCCTCCGCCAGCACCTCGCCCCACGGGTCGACCACGATGCTGTGCCCGGACTGCTCCACCCCGGCGTGCGTCCCGGCGGTCGAGCAGGCGAGCACGTACGCCTGGTTCTCCACCGCGCGCGCCTGCGCCAGCAGCGTCCAGTGGGCGCGGCGGCGGGCCGGCCAGCCCGCCGGGATCACGAACACCTGCGCGCCCTCGTCGACGAGCCCCCGGAACAGCTCGGGGAACCGCAGGTCGTAGCAGGTGGCGAGGCCCAGCACCGCGTCCGGCAGGGCGACGGTGGCCAGCTCGTCCCCGGCGCCCATCATCGTCGCCTCGCCCTTGTCGAAGCCGAAGCGGTGGATCTTGCGGTACGCGCGGACCAGCGAGCCCTCGGGCGAGATGACGAGCGCGGTGTTGTAGAGGTCGGGAGCGCCGTCCAGGACGGCCTCCGGGGCGCGTTCCACGACGGACCCGGCGTGCAGCCAGACCCCCGCGTCCCGCGCGGCCTCCGACATGGCGGCGAACGTCGGGCCGTCGAGCGGTTCGGCCTCGGTGCCGAACGACTCGTACGCGAAGGCGCCCACCGGCCACAGCTCCGGCAGGACCACCAGATCGGCGCCGCGCTGCTCCCTTACCAAGGAAGCGACACGCTCTCTACGGGAATTGACCGATTCGTCCGGGTCTACTGCGATCTGGAGGAGAGAGGCGCGCACACTACCACCGTCCTGGCATTCGAGCCGTCAACACGGGCCTACGATCGTCACACGAAAGCACTGCCGGGGTGCCAACGGGCAGCGTAACTTAGGCTCTCGAACCTCCCACGCAGCCCGCCGCCCGCCGCCCGCGCCGCCAGCAGCCCAGCCGCTAACCGCAGAACCGTCGAGGGGTCCCGTGACCATCCATCCCAGCCTTCAGAACTACGCCGATGCCTGGTCCCACTCCGTTGAAGCCATAGCCGAGCTGGTCCAGCCACTCGTCGAGGGAGAGTGGAACCGTCGCACGCCGTGCCCCGGCTGGTCGGTGCGGGACATCGTCTCGCACGTCATCGGGCTGGAGTGCGAGATGCTCGGGGACCCGCGGCCGATCCACACCCTGCCGCGTGATCTGTACCACGTACAGAGCGAGATCTCCCGCTACATGGAGATGCAGGTGGACGTACGGCGCCACCACACCGCCCCGGAGATGACCTCCGAGCTGGAGTACACGATCATCCGGCGCAACCGCCAGATCCGGAACGAGAACCGCCAGCCGGACACCATGGTCCGCGCTCCCCTCGGCACCGAGCAGACGCTCGAACAGGCCATGCGGGCGCGCGCGTTCGACATCTGGGTGCACGAGCAGGACCTGCGTACGACGCTGAGCAAGCCCGGCAACCTCGACTCGCCCGGCGCGCTGATCACCCGCGACGCGCTCCTCGAAGCCCTCCCGAAGATCGTCGCGAAGGACGCGGGCGCGCCGCCGAACACGGCGATCGTGCTCGACGTGCACGGCCCCGTCGAGTTCCTGCGGACGGTCCGGGTCGACGCGGAGGGGCGCGGCACGATCGACGGCGCGCCCTCGCTCGGCCCTGCGGTGACGCTGGTGACGGACTGGGAGACGTACGTCCGGCTGGCGTGCGGGCGGGTACGGGCCGCCGCGGTGCCGGACCGCATCAAGATCGACGGGGACGCGGACCTGGCGGCGGCGATCCTGCGGGAGTTCGCGGTCACGCCGTAGCGTGCCCCCTTCCCGCCTTGGCTTGCTGTCTTCCCGCCGTCGCAGCGCACCGCCTTCCCGCCGGAGCGCGCCGCCCTCTTCAGGAGGGTCCGCGTTCCAGGAGAGAGCCTGCGCTCAGGCGGGCACGTGCACGGCCTCCACCCGGCTCGCCACCAGCCGCTCGCGCTCCCGCCGTACCGTGCGTGCCCGCAGCCGCAGGATCTGGACGATCCCGAGCGCTTCGAGGACGAAGACGGACGAGAACGCGACCCGGTAGTCGCCGCCGGTCGCGTCCAGCAGCACACCGACGGCGAGCAGAGTCGTCATCGAGGCCGTAAAACCGCCCATGTTGACGATTCCGGAGGCGGTGCCCTGACGGGCGGGCGGGTTCGCGGGCCGGGCGAAGTCGAAGCCGATCATCGAGGCGGGTCCGCAGGCGCCGAGGACGACGCAGAGCGTGATCAGCAGCCAGGCCGGCGCGTGGTCACCGGGATACGCGAGTGTCGACGCCCAGACGAGCGCGGTCACCCCGATGGTGCCGAGGGCCAGCGGCGCCCGCGCGGCGTGGTGGCGGGCGATGACCTGTCCGTAGACGAGTCCGATCACCATGTTGACGAGGACGACGAGGGTGAGCAGGTCGCCCGCCGCGGCGCGGGACAGCCCCTGGGCCTCGACGAGGAACGGCAGCCCCCAGAGCAGCAGGAAGACCATGGCCGGGAACTGGGTGGTGAAGTGCACCCAGAGCCCCAGCCGGGTACCGGGTTCCCGCCACGACTCGGCGATCTGCCTCCGTACGTAGGCCGCGCCGGCGTGCTCGGACGGCGGCGGCTCATGGCCCTCGGGGTGGTCCTTGAGGAAGAGCAGCAACAGGACGAGGACGACGACGCCGGCCATCGAACTGCCCACGAACGTCGTCGTCCAGCCGAGGTCGCTCAGCGACCGGGCGATGACGAGCGTGGAGACCAGATTGCCCGCCATCCCGAAGAGGCCGGTGAACTGGGCGACCAGCGGGCCGCGCCGGGCGGGGAACCAGCGGGCGCCGAGCCGCAGGACGGCGATGAACGTCATCGCGTCGCCGCAGCCGAGCAGGGCGCGGGCGGCGAGGGCGGTGCCGTAGCCGGGGGCGAGGGCGAAGGCGAGCTGCCCGACGGTGAACAGGGTCACGCCGAGGGTCAGCACCCGGCGGGTGCCGAGCCGGTCGACCATGAGGCCGACGGGTATCTGCATCCCGGCGTAGACGAGGAGTTGGAGGATCGAGAAGGTGGAGAGCGCGGAGGCGCCCACGTGGAAGCGGTCGACGGCGTCGAGACCGGCGACACCCAGGCTCGTACGGAAGATGACGGCGACGAAGTAGACGGCGACCCCGATACTCCACACGGCGACGGCCCGCCGACCACCGGGCGGGTCGCCGGGGAGGAGGGTGAGGGCGGGGCCGCGACCGGAGGAGCCGTGCCCGGACGAGCCGCGACTGGACGAGCCGCGACTGGACGAACCCTCTCCCGAGGGGCCTCGACCGGAGGAGCGGCCGGGCGCCTGGTGGGCCGAGTTGCCGGACGCCCGGCCGGTCGACCCGGACGACGGCTTGTCGGTCGATCCGCGGGACGGGGCGCCGGTGGAACCGCCGAACGGGTCGCAGGACGGGTCGCAGGACGGGTCGCGGGACGGGTCGCCGGTGGAACCGCCACCGGGCGCCTCGTCGGCCGAGTCGCCGGACGCCTCTCTCGCCGATCCTCCTGAAGAGGAGTCCGCGCTCACCTCGCCTCACCCCGTATGAGCACCTTGACGCGGCTGACATGGGCGCGCACGCACCGCGCGGCGGCGTCGGCGTCCCCGGCCCGGATGGCGTCCAGCAGTTCGCTGTGTTCGGTGATGCTGGTCCGTACGCGCTCGGGGTGCGCCTCCATGACGGCGACGCCCATCCTCAACTGCCGGTCCCTGAGCTGGTCGTACAGCTTCGACAGGATCTCGTTGCCCGCGTTGCGCACGATCTCGGCGTGGAAGCACCGGTCGGTGACGGCCACGGCGGCCAGATCCCCCTCGTCGGCGTGGCTGCGCTGCTTCTCGACCAGTTCCTCCAGGCGCGCGACGAGCGACGCGGAGGCGGGCACGGCCTTGCGGACGGTGAACTCCTCCACCAGCAGCCGGGTTTCGACCACATCGGCGATCTCCTGCGCGGAGACGGCGAGCACGAGGGCGCCCTTCTTGGGATAGAGCTTGATCAGCCCCTCGACCTCCAGCTTGAGCAGCGCCTCGCGCACGGGGGTACGCGACACCCCTACGGCCTCGGCGAGTTCGCCCTCCGTAAGGAGGGTGCCGCCCTGATAGTGCCGTTCGAGAACGCCCTGCTTGATGTGGCTGTAGACCCGGTCGGCGGCGGGCGGCTGTTTCACGGAGACGGCGGACGCGGACGAGGTCGCGGAAGAGAGGGAGGGAGAGGTGGCGGCGGGTGCGGCAGGCATGAACACAGCTTAGATACAACAGGGATGCGAGAGGAGCCCCGTCCAAATCGCGGGATCGGGGGTACACGGCAGAACGGAGGCACCCGTTCGGGGGACCCCGTGCATCCTTGCGGGCATCTCGCGAGTCTTCCCAGGGAGCGCCCCGAGAACAGCCCGGAGCTCACAACACCACAGAACCACGCGATCGCGACATCGGAGCGTTCCTTGAAACCCAGCCTCACACGAGCAGGAGTAACAGGCGTGAGCGGAAACGTGCGCAGGGCCGCGGTGCTGGCCCTCACCTCCGGCGTACTGCTGACCGGCACGACCCTCGCCGCCCCCGTGGTCCACGCGGCCGGCTCCGCACCTAAAGCCGTCGCCGCACCGAAGGCCCCCGCCCTGCCGACCCTTTCGGCCAAGGGCGCCTTCCTGCTGGACGACACCACGGGCGCCCAGAAGTACGCCAAGAACGCGGACATCCGCCGCCAGATGGCGAGCACCACCAAGATCATGACGGCGGCCGTCGTCCTCACCACCAAGAACATCGACCTCGACCGCCGGGTCACCATCAAGCAGAGCTACCGCGACTACGTCGCCCGCGAGGGCGCCAGCACGGCGGATCTGCGCACCGGCGACAAGGTGACGATCCGTCAGCTTCTGTACGGGCTGATGCTGCCGTCCGGCTGCGACGCGGCGTACGCCCTCGCGGACGCGATCGGCACGGGCACGACGGAGGCCGCGCGCACGAAGTCGTTCATCTCGAAGATGAACGCGAAGGCGACCGAACTCGGCCTGAAGAACACCAAGTTCGACTCCTTCGACGGCATCTCGCAGGGCGGGAACAACTACACGACCCCGCGCGACCTGGCGAAGATCGCCGACTACGCGATGAACAGTTCCACGCTGCGTACGGTCGTCAAGTCCACCAGCCACAAGAGCACGGCGCCCACCAAGGCCGGCGGCACGCGCACGTACACCTGGTACAACACCAACCAGCTCCTCGGCTCGTACACCGGCGCCCTCGGCGTCAAGACCGGTACGGGCACGGCCGCGGGCCCCTGCCTGATCTTCGCCGCGACCCGTAACGGCAAGACGCACATCGGCGTGATCCTGAACGGCACGGACCGCTACAGGGACGCGGCGAAGCTGCTCGACCACTACTCGGGTGTGTCGGCGGCGAAGACGATGAAGCTCCGCCCGCTGCCGGAGAACGCGCAGCGCGACTGACCCCCTGCGGGATGCGGTAAGGGGCGCGGCCACCACGGGGTGGCCGCGCCCTCGTCGTTGTGGGCTCTCGTCGTCGCGGGTTCCTGGTCGTTGCGGGCTCTCGTCGTTGCGGGTCCCTGGTCGTTGCGGCGCCTCGTCGTCGCGGGGCCTTGCAGAAACGCTCCCCCTTCACCCTCAGCGGTGAATTCCACGGTTTTTCTTCATGTTTGGGGTTTGTTCGCTATTACGTTCCCTCGCATGGAGGTGGTTCGCATGAACGAACACATTCAGCCGTCGGACACGGCTGCGCGGCATGAGGCGGACGAGGCGATCGAGATCGGGGACTTCGTCTACGGGGCGACGGGGGCGAGGATCCGGAGGCTGACGATGCCGGACGGGAGCCAGTGGTTCCCGGCGGCGGACGTGCTGGGCGAACTCGGCTACACCAACCCGCGCAAGACCCTGAAGGATCACGTCCCGGAGAGTTTCAGAACCCAACTCGAAAGGCTAACCACACGTTACGGTTGCCACATTCCAGCAGGTCACGGCTTTAAGAAATCGATGAACATGGTGAACTTGAACGGGCTCATCATGCTGGTCTCGTCGGTGACGAAACCGGAAACCCTGCCGTTCCGGAAGTGGGTCACAGAGGTCGTCGTCACCGTCCAGCGCACCGGGTCCTACGCTCTTCCCGGTGCCGACGTACGACCTCCCGTCGCGCCCGCCCCCGTCTCCTACGCCATGCCCGACCAGGTCGCCGAGGCCATCGTCCGGCTGGAGGAGCGGAACATACGGCTGGACGAGCAGTTCGCGGCCGTACAGCGCGAAACAGTCGAAATCCGGCGCGACATGCTCACCGCGCAACAGGACACGGCACGCGCCATGGAACGCATCGCCGACCGGCTCGGTGACCTTCTGACCGACCGCCCGGCCGTGCCGGCCCCGCGCACCCCGCGCAGGACCGCCGACGCCGTGCTCACCGACTGGAAGTCGCGGATGTCGGTCACCGAGGACGTCTGGACCGTCGCCGTCACCATCGCACCGGCCCTCGCCGCCGACGGCGAACTGCGGCAGCCCCTGCCGTCGATCGCGGCCCGCACCGGCCTCTCGGAGCACCGCGTCAACGAATGTCTGCGTCTCCTGCGCAAGCACGCCTGCATCCACCCGCGCGGCAGCACCACGGACGGTGTCCCGGTCTACGGGCTGAGCCCCGCGCGCCCCCTGTAACCTGCCTCGGTCAGGGATCACCGAGCGCCGAGGAGGACGGGTGGCCGGTCAGCGGATCACGACCCGCAACGCCCGTTTCCAGCAGTGGCACGCGCTGCTCGCCAACCGCAACAAGCGCAAACGCCAGAACGAGTTCCTCGTCCAGGGCGTGCGCCCGATCACGATGGCCGTCGAGCACGGGTGGACGATACGCGCCCTGCTGTACGACGCGAGCCGGCCGCTCTCGCGGTGGGCCGAGGAGCTGATGCGCGGCATCGGTACGGACCGGGTCGCGATGGCCCCCGAACTCCTCGCCGAACTGGGTGAACGCACGGACGGCGCGCCCGAGGTCCTGGCCGTGGTCGAGATGCGGCCGGACGACCTGAGCCGGATCGCCGTCCACGACGCCTTCCTGGGCGTGCTGTTCGACCGCCCCACCCAACCGGGCAACATCGGCAGCATCATCCGCTCGGCGGACGCCTTCGGCGCGGACGGCCTGATCGTGACCGGCCACGCGGCGGACGTCTACGACCCGAAGGCCGTACGCGCGACCACGGGCTCCCTGTTCGCCCTCCCGGTGGTCCGCAGCCCGTCGCACCACGAGGTGGCCGAGTGGCTGTCGAAGGAGCGGGCGCGGGGGCGGCACGTGGCCGTGGTCGGCACGGACGAGCAGGGCGATGCCGATGTCGACCAGTTCGACTTCACCCAGCCGGTGCTGCTGCTGATCGGCAACGAGACGGCCGGCCTGAGCGCGGGCTGGCGCGAGTTGTGCGACCACGTGGTGAGCATCCCCATGTCGGGCTCGGCGAGTTCACTGAACGCGTCGAACGCGGCGACGGTGGTCCTGTACGAGACGGCGCGGCAGCGGCGGGCCGCCGCCGCGCGCTGATTGTTCTAGGACGGTACGGGCGGCGTCCTGGTCGAGGTACGCGCCCGGGTACCGGTCTTGGTCGATGAGCACGCCACGGGCCGACGGCCGAGCAGGCCGGATGACCCTGAACTCCTCAACTCCCGGGCGCGCCCGGTGTACGACGACGGGTAGCTTCATCGGTGCTCCGTTGTGCGGTGACGGTGGTGTCGATGGTGTGCAAGCGTCAACTCGTCATCTCCCCGGGCGAGTTGTGCGAGGGTCAACTCGTCATCCCGCCGGGCGACATCAGGCACCGACATCAGACACCGCTATCAGGCGCCGGTTTCAGGCACCGGTTTCAGGCACCGACGTCAGGCGCCGCTACCTGCTCGGCGACTGATCACAGCGGCGCGTCCGCCAGGAGACGGGCCAAGGTGCGGCGGCCCGTCCGGCACATCGCCGGGTTGCTGTCGACGTAGTACCAGACCAGTCCCATCGACTGGACGAACGCCCACGCCTTGCCCCGCTGCCACTCCGGCTCGTCGCAGCCCAGGCGCTCGCGGAGCACCCGGCGCGGCCCGGTCTCCAGCAGGTGCCACGCGCCCACCAGATCCAGCGACGGGTCCGCCGGCCCGAAGCCGCCGACGTCGAGGATGCCCGCGAGACGGCCGCCGGACACGAGCACGTTGCCCGGAATCAGATCGCTGTGGCTCATGACGTCCTCCGCCGCTCCTCGGGGGAGATCGCGCAGGGTCGCCCACATCCGTCGCAGCCGTGGGACGTCCAGCAGGTGCGTGCTGTGCCCGAAACAGGTCTCCATCCACCCGTCGTGCGCGCGCAGGTCGCCCCCTCGCCCCGTACCGGAGAACGTCCGGCCGCGCGCCCCGATCGCGCGTACGTCCCCGATGAAGTCCGCCAGATCGCGGGCGAACGCGACTGATTCACCCGGGTCCTCGTCGTCCGCCACGGTCCCGGGCAGCCAGGTCTGTACCGCCCACGGCAGCGGGTAGCCCGCGCCTGGTGCCCCCAGCGCGACCGGCTCGGGCGTGGGGCACCGCGTACGGCCCGCCAACTCGCGCGCCGCTTCCGCCTCCGCTTCGAGCCGGCGCCGGGTCGTCTCGACGGCGGCGGCCTCAAGCGGCAGGCGCGCCGCCAGCTTGTCCCCCATGCGGAAGACGGCGTTCACCGTGCCCTGTGCGGTGATACCCCGGACCGGCAGGTCCCGCCACTGCGGAAACTGCTGATCCACGAGCGTGCGCACTGTCTGCGCCGTCACCGTCAGCTGGTTCGCGTGCATCTTCATGCGGGAAGCTTCCGCGTCTCGCGCCTCATCCGCAACGCGCTTTCGCCGTACGGCCCGACGGCCCGGTCAGCAGCCGCAGGCTCCCGCGACCGGGGCGGTCAGCCCGTCCGGCTCCCGGCGCTCGGGGCCCCGCAGGGTCTCGTACGCGAAGCCCTCACGCACCCAGTACTCGAACCCGCCGAGCATCTCCTTTACCTGGTAGCCGAGTTCGGCCAGGGCGAGCGCGGCACGGGTGGCACCGTTGCAGCCGGGCCCCCAGCAGTAGGTGACGACAGGCACCGACCTGTCCAGCACGTCCCCGGCCCGCTCGGCGATCAGGGCGGTGGGCAGATGGACCGCGCCGGGGACGTGTCCCTGGTCCCAGGACTCGGTGGAACGGGAGTCGAGCACCACGAATCCGGGGTCCCGCACCACCGATCCGGAGTCCCCCTCGGCCGCGAGCCCGGCCGCGACGTCGGACACGTCGGCGTACAGGCGCAGCGAGGCGCGGAAGTGGGCGGCGGCCTCGGCGGGCGAGGCGGGAGGCACGCGCAGGACGGGGTCGGGAGCGGTCATGGTCATGGGCGGGTGCCTTTCCTGACGAGGGATACGGCCCCGAATCTACGGCCCGGCCAGGCTCCGTCGAAGGCATCATCCACGGCCTCTCATTGCCTTCGCCGGGAAATGCGTGGTACTTCTCGCCCATGACCGCGTTTTCCCTCGACGCCACCGACTGGCACATTCTCGACGTCCTCCAGCGCGACGGCCGCGCCAGCTTCGCCGACCTCGCTCGCGCCGTCTCCATGTCACCGAGCGCGGTGACCGAGCGCGTGCGCCGGCTGGAGGAGGCGGGGATCATCAGCGGCTACGCGGCGGTCGTGGACCCGGAGCGGGTCGGGCTGACGATCATGGCGTTCGTACGGCTGCGCTACCCGAACAGCAACTACAAGCCCTTCCACGACCTGGTCGACGTGATGCCGGAGGTCCTGGAGGCGCACCACGTGACCGGCGACGACTGCTTCGTCATCAAGGTCGCGGCGCGTTCCATGCGCCACCTCGAGGAGATCACCGGCCAGCTCGGCGGCCTGGGCCCCGTCACGACGAGCGTCGTGTACTCGTCCCCGCTGCCTCGGCGCCCGGTGGGCCGCTGAACTGCGGGAGTTCCTGTACGTACGGATCGGCGGCCGGCGCGCACCCGCGTCGAAGGCGGCCCGCAGCGGGCCCGGGGCGTCACGCCGCGTGCCGGATACGGGCCGGCCGGCCGTACCGCGCGCTCGGGGACGCACGGCACGGCGACACGGTCAGAGGTCGATGTTCGGCCCCTGGGGTATGGAGTTGAGGACGAGGTCCTCCAGCATTCTGACCTTGCTTCCGTCGAAACCGTACCGAGCCCACGCACGGCCCGTGATCCCGCGCTTCTGACCGTTGCTGATCAGCCAGATGGTGTCCGACGACGGGGCGTCGGCCAGGATGGCACCCACGGACAGGGGGCCTCCGTCGGTGATACTGGCGAGGTCGATCACCTGCTGCACTCCGTCGTAGGAGTGGAACAGGTTGAGGTACGTGGCGTCGCCGGGAATCCCCCGGCGCTTGCCGTCGATGACGATCCAGACGGTCATGCTGCCGAGCGTCTTGAGACGGTATCCGTTGAGTTCCGGCCGGTCGGCCACAGCGCCCTTCGTCGTACGGGCGGCGCCTTCCGCCGCGCTCAGTTCCGCGACCGTGCGCGCGCCGGCCGGGGCCTCGGCGGCACTCGCCGGGAACGCCGTTCCGAGCGCGAGCGGAATGGCGAGGGCGAGGCTGACGGCGCCGAGTGACGCGCGTCGACCGAGGGTGCTGGACATGGCTCCTCCAAGGAGTCGGGAGAGTTGATGGAGCCGCGGGGCGGGTGATTCTCCGCCCGGCGGCGCCCCCTCAGGCTGGCAAAACCCGGACAGCCTTCCCATCCCAGAAAGTTGGGGTGCTCCGCCGTCCAGCGGCGGCGGAGACCGTGAGGGGGCACGGGGCTTCAGCACCGCCGCGGCCTTCGACAACGTCTCGGTCGGTAAGGCCGACCGACCCGGTCGATCGGATTGGTCCGCCGGTTTGTGTCGATGACGAGGTGACCCGTTCGCCGTTGTCAGTGAAGCCGCCGCCGGAAGGCGCGGCACACGGACAGCAGCACACGGACAGCAGCACACGGACAGCAGCACACGGGCATACGTACGAACGAACGAAGGACACGCGCATGCGCAAGCTGACGGTGATGACATTCGTCTCCCTCGACGGGGTCATGCAGGCGCCCGGTGGCGGTGACGAGGACCGGGACGGCGGATTCGAGCACGGCGGGTGGGCGGTGCCGCACATCGGGGCCGATTTCATCGAGCGGATGGCCGGGTTCACGCGCCGCGCCGACGCGCTGCTCGTCGGCCGCCGGACGTACGACATCTTCGCCGCCACCTGGCCGCTCGCCGAGGCCGACGATCCGATCGGGTCGAAGATGAACAGCGTGCGGAAGTACGTCGCGTCGCGGACACTGGACACCGTGTCGTGGCAGAACGCGACGCTGCTCACGGGCGACGTGCCCAAGGCGGTCGCCGCCCTCAAGCAGGTCGGTGACGGCGAGATCCAGGTGCACGGCAGCGGTGATCTGGTGCAGACGCTGGTGCGGCACGACCTGGTGGACGAGTTCCTCGTCCTGGTCTTCCCAGTGCTCATCGGCTCCGGCAAGCGGCTCTTCGGGAGCGGCACCGTACCGGCCGGGCTGAAGCTCACCCGGACCGAGCGGTCGGACGGCGGTGTGGTGATCAGTACGTACGAGAGGGCCGGCCGGGTCGAGTACGGGGCCATGGGCCCGGAAACGGGCAACTGGTGACACGACCGACCCGACGCCCGACATCCCAACACCCCCCGACATCCAACACCCCGGCACCTGATGCCCGACGCCAAACGCCCGACGAACAGCCGAAACGGAGAACGAGCGGCATGCCGCAGTACGCGATTCTGATCTACGAGAAGGAAACCCCCGGCGGCATCGCCGACATCCCGCCGGACGTCATGGAGGCCAACCTCCGCGTCGGCGAGCAGATCGAGGCGATGGGCGCGCGTGTCGTCCACGAGCAGGGGCTGGAGCCGAGCGCCGCCACGCGGACCATCCACAAGGACGGGCTGGTCACCGACGGGCCGTTCATCGAGAGCAAGGAGGTGATCGCCGGATTCTTCGTGGTCGAGACGGAAGACCTCGAAACGGCGGTCGCCATCGGCAGGTTGCTTCCGATCATGGACGGCGCGGTGGAGGTACGGCCGCTGCTTTCCGCCGGGTGAGCCCGGGTGGGACCCCGGTCCGGGACGCGGTCGAGGACGCGCACCGTCGCGAGTGGGCCTCGGTGCTCGCCGCGACGGTGCGGGTCACCCGCGATCTCGATCTGGCCGAGGAGTGCGTTCAGGACGCGTACGCCGCCGCCCTCACCGAGTGGGCGCGCGGCGGCGTACCGCGCAGGCCCGGCGCCTGGCTGACGACCGCCGCGCGGCACAACGCGCTCGACGCCCTGCGCCGCGCCCGTACGCTCCGGTCGAAGCTGCACCTCCTGATCGAGCCGGAGTCCGGAACCGGGACCGGGACGGAGTCCGAAACCGGGACCGAGCCCGGGAACGGGTGGAATCCCGGGGCCCAGCCCGAACCCAGGATCGGAACCGAAACCGGGACCGAGAGGGATCCCGGGACCGGGCCCGAACCCAGGATCGGAAGCGGGGCCGGGCCCGAAGCGCGTCGAGCGGCCGTCTCCGACGACCGGCTGCGGCTCGTCTTCCTCTGCTGTCATCCCGCGCTCGCCCCCGCCGCCCGGATCGCGCTCACCCTGCGCCTCGTCTGTGGCGTGCCGACCGCCGATGTCGCGCGGGCGTTCCTGGTGCCCGAGCCCACCATGGCGGCTCGGATCACCCGCGCCAAGAAGAAGATCGTGGCGGCCCGCATCCCCTTCCGGATGCCCGCGCCCGACGAGTTGCCGAACCGCCTCGACCCCGTGCTCGCCACCATCCATCTCCTCTTCACCACCGGTCACACCGCACCGACCGGCCCGGCGCTGACCAGGGACGACATCGCCGAGCGGGCACTCGATCTGGCCCGGACGCTGTACGCGCTGCTGCCGGACGAGCGGGAGGTACGGGGTCTGCTGGCGCTGCTTCTCGCCAGCCACGCCCGCCGGGCCACGCGTACGACACCGGCCGGGCGCCCCTCGCTGCTGGAGGCGCAGGACCGAACGACCTGGGACCGGGACGCCGTCGCCGAGGCCCACCGGCTGGTCGTCGGCGCGCTCCGGGGCGGCTCCCCCGGGCGGTACGGACTCCAGGCGGCCATCGCCTCGCTGCACGCGTCCGCGCCGACGTACGCCGAGACGGACTGGGCGCAGATCCTGGTTCTGTACGACGCGCTGCTGGTGATCTGGCCCTCGCCGGTGGTCGCGCTGAACCGGGCCGTCGCGGTCGCCGTGGTGGACGGGCCGGCGACCGGGCTGGCCGAGGTGGAGGCGCTCGAACAGGACGGGCGGCTCGCCGCGTACCACTACCTGCCCGCCGTCAAGGCCGATCTGCTGCGCCGTCTGGGGCGGTCGCAGGACGCCGCCGTCGCGTACGAGCGGGCGATCGCGCTGGCGGACAACGACGCCGAACGCGCCTTCCTCGCCGACCGTCTCGCCGAGACGGGCCGCCGGGACTGAGCCAACGGCACAAACCGGGCGGGACGGGGCCGGCAGTGTCGACCGGCCGACAGGCCGACAGGGCCGACAGGGCGGGACGAACCGCCGCCGCCCGACCCCCGCACCGCCCCGCACCGCGAAGCCCCGCACCGCCCCGCGACGACGACGGACCGGGCGCCCTCCGTGGGCGGCCGGTCCGTCGGATTCCTCCGTCTGTTTCCTCCGTCTGCTTACTCCGTCGCCGCCCTCGCCGGCTTTCGAGGACTTACGGCGTGTCTCCCTTGCGCTGGCCCAGCGTGACGTCGACCTGCGACGCCTTGCCGTCCCGCGTGTAGGTGATCTTGATCTTGTCGCCCGGCTTGTGCGTCCAGATCTCGCTGATCAGCGTCGGGCCGCTGTCGATCGGCACGTCGTTGAACTTCGTGATCACATCGCCCGACCTGAGCCCCGCCTTGGCCGCCGGCCCGTCCGGAGTCACGGCCGGGGTGCCGCCGTCGCCGTCGCCCGAGATCGTCGCGCCGTCGCCGCCCTCCGACATGGAGACGGTCGCGCCGATGACGGGGTAGACGGGCTGGCCGGTCCTGATCAGCTCGCCCGCGACGGTCTTCGCCTGGTTGATCGGGATGGCGAAGCCGAGGCCGATCGAACCGGACTGGCCGCTGCCCCCGCCCCCGCCGCCCGAGGGCTGGATGGCGGAGTTCATACCGATGACCGCGCCGCGCGCGTCCAGCAGCGGGCCGCCGGAGTTGCCGGGGTTGATGGAGGCGTCGGTCTGGAGGGCGCTCATGTACGAGTTCTTGTCGCTGGAGCCGTCACCGGAGGCCACCGGGCGGTTCTTGGCGCTGATGATGCCCGTGGTGACGGTGTTGGAGAGCCCGAACGGCGCGCCGATGGCGATGGTCGAGTCGCCGACCGCCACCTGGTCCGAGTTGCCCAGGGGCAGCGGCTTCAGGCCGGACGGCGGGTTCTTCAGCTTCACCACGGCGACGTCGTAGCCCTCGGCGCGGCCGACGACCTCGGCCGCGTACACCTTGCCGTTGGAGAACGTCGCCGTCAGGTCGCCGCCGTCGGCGGCCGAGGCCACCACGTGGTTGTTGGTGAGGATGTGGCCCTGCTTGTCGTAGACGAAGCCCGTGCCCGTGCCGCCGTCGCCGCCCTGGGCCTGCGCCTCGATGGTCACGACACTCGGGAGGGCCTTGCCCGCCACGGCCGCCGTGCTGCCCGCCTCGCGCTTGAGCGCCGGGGCGTCGGCCGCCGAGACGGTGGTGGAGCCGCCGCCGAGGCTGTTGTCGTTGTTGCGGTCCGCCGCCCAGTACCCGATCCCGCCGCCGACCACACCGGCCACCAGCGCCGCCGCGAGGACGGCCGCGATCAGGCCGCCGGGGCGCTTGCGGGCCGGCTGCGGCCCGGACGGCTGCTCGCCCCATCCGCCACCACTGCCGGTGCCTCCGCCGCCGCCTCCGTAATGAGGCTGCGTCGGCGGGGGCGGCGGCCATCCGGAGTCGGGGGCCGAACCGGTGGAGACCGACGGGCCGGGGCCGCCCGCGTGCCCGTGCTGTCCGTGCTGGCCCGGTCGGTTGTGATCTCCGTACGGGCCCTGCTGTCCCTGCTCGCCGTACGGGCCGGGCCGGCCCTCCGGGCCGTGCTGGTACGCCGGTACGGCTCCCGGCAGCGGCGTCGTGGGCTCGGAGCCGTGACCGGGCTCGCTGGCGCGGCCGGGCTGGTCCGGGTACCGGGGAGCCTGGTGCTGCTGCGGCTCCTGGTACCGCTGATCGTGGGCGAACTCCCCCTGGGCGAACGCGGGTGTGCCCTCAGGAGCGGCAACCGGCACGGGAGGTACGGACGGGGCGGACGGGACCGCAGTGCCCTCGTTCTCGGTGCTCACAGTCTTCTACTCCTCGGTTCCGCATCAGTCTTCGGCAAGAGTTGCGCTGTTTTCCGCCGCGTTCAGGTGTCGCCACACGCACTTCGGCATGTACACGTCTCTCGTACGTCTCTGCCTTCAGCTTTTCTCACCGCACGTCAGGCCACGGTAAACAGGACCTGTGTGTCTCCCCGCCATCCTTTATTACGGGGCAAACGGGACGCATCCGCAGCACGTTCCAAAAGAGGCATCGCCCGGCGCTTACCCCGTACCGGTGACACCATGACGGGGTGACTCACGCACGCCGTCGCAGCATCCAGGTCGTCGCCCACCGGGGAGCCTCCGAGGACGCCCCCGAACACACCCTGGCCGCGTACAAGAAGGCCATCGAGGACGGCGCCGACGCGCTGGAGTGCGATGTACGGCTGACCGCCGACGGCCATCTCGTGTGCGTACACGACCGCCGCGTGAACCGCACCTCCAACGGACGCGGCGCCGTCTCCGCCCTGGAGCTCGCCGATCTGGCCGCCCTCGACTTCGGCTCCTGGCGGGGGGCGACGGACAGCGAGGAGAGCCCCGACTGGAACGACCGCTCCCTCACCTCCGTACTGACGCTGGAGCGCCTGCTGGAGCTGGTCGCCGACACCGACCGGCGCGTCGAGCTCGCCATCGAGACCAAGCACCCCACCCGCTGGGCCGGACAGGTGGAGGAGCGGCTGCTCCGGACGCTGGCGCGGTTCGGGCTCGACCGCCCGGCGCCCGGCGGATCCTCCGGCACTCCCCCCGTACGCGTCATGAGCTTCTCGGCCCGGTCCCTGCACCGCGTGGCCGCCGCCGCGCCGCACCTGCCGACCGTCTATCTGATGCAGTTCGCCTCGCCCCGGCTGCGCGACGGACGGCTCCCGGCGGGCGCCGGGATCGCGGGGCCGGGGATCCGCCTCGTACGGAACCAGCCGGGCTATGTGGAACGCCTGCACAAGGCAGGCCGTCGTGTCCATGTCTGGACGGTGAACGAGCCGGAAGATGTCGAACTCTGCGCGCGCCTCGGGGTGGAAGCAATCATCACCAACCGCCCCAAACAGGTGCTGTCCCAACTGGGGCGTCTTGCCTGACTTGCCAGGGATTCGGATGCACACAGGGTGACCTGGAGTACACCGGCGCGTTCGTTCCGTGTTCGACCTCGGTGAGTGCGTCTGCCACCTTCTTCTGGCCGGTTTCCGGCTCCGGCCGTTGGGGCATTCACATCGTGGCGTGGGGCGAAGGAGGTCTTGGGGGTGACGTTTGTGGTGGCACAGGAAGTGCCCACGTCGTCGAGCATGGCCGTTCCCCATGGCCCTGCGGGCGTGGGCCGGGCAAGGCATCGGATGCGTGAGCAGTTGCGCGACCGGGGGATGTCGGACGCGGTCGTCGACGATGCGGTACTGATTCTTTCCGAACTGCTCAGCAACGCCTGCCGGCACGGCAGACCGCTGGGGCGGGCCGAGATCGGCGACGGAGACGTGCGCGCGGCCTGGGAGGTCGACGAAGCGGGTCGGCTGACCGTCGAGGTGACGGACGGCGGCGGCCCGACACGACCGGCTCCGGCGACCCCCTCGGTCACCGCGCGCGGTGGCCGAGGGCTCAACATCATCAGCTCGCTCGCCCAGGACTGGGGCGTACGGGACAGCTCGTCCGGCGAGGTCACGGTGTGGGTGGTCGTCAACGAAGGACACCGCCACGAGGACTTCTCTACGCGCGTCGCTGTCCCCGGGCTGGGGTATGCCGACAGCTTCGATCCGGCCGACGATCTGCCCTGACGGCCCAGGTCGGCGGCCCGGGGCGGTGGCTCGCCCGGGGGCCCGGACGGCGACCCCTACGGGCGGTCCGCGCCGAGCGCCGACCGGACCGCCCGGCGCACCGACGGGCGGCCCGCACGCCCCCACCCGCCCCGTCCGGAGGGGCTGTTGCGCCCACGGCGATACGCGGTGCGGCTAGGCTCGCGCCCGACACCGCACTGCCGCTATCGGGAGAAGCCACCATGGCCAAGAAGCGCCCCCAGACCAAGGCCGCGAAGGCTCAGTCCGCGAAGGCTCAGCTCACGGACGGTCCGATTCCGGTCGTGGGCGCCCGTGAGCCCTGCCCGTGCGGCTCCGGCCGCCGCTACAAGGCGTGCCACGGCCGGGCCGCCGCGCAGGCCGTCACGGAGCTGGTCCAGCGCCCCTTCGAGGGTCTGGCCGGCGAGTGCGACTGGGTCGCGCTGCGCGAGCTGGTCCCCGCCGCGACCGTCGAGCTGACCCTGAAGGGCGGCCTGCCGGAGGGCGTACCGTCCGTGACACTCGCGACCGTCCTGCCGATGGCCTGGCCGGCGCTGCGCCGCGACGACGGCTCCGTGCTGCTCGCACTCCAGAACGACACCTCCTCCGGCGACCTCAGCCGCGACCTCGCCGACACACTCCGGCGGGCGCTGACCGCCGAGCCCGGAAACCCGGTCGCGGCCGAGCGCGTCCCCGCCGACGGCCCGCGCCTCCAGGACCTGCTCGACCCGGACGCCGGCTTCGCGCCGGTCGTCCACTCCGGGTTCGAGTTCTGGGTGCCGGACGCCGAGAACGCGACGGCCGAGGTGACGGCGTCGCTGGAGCGCGCCAACGCGGCGGCGATCCCGACGGTGCGGCTGACCGGGACGGACGCCGCGTACTGGTGCGAGACGCCCGACAAGAACCATCTGCGCTGGGTCATGCCGCACCCCGAGGAGAAGCTGCTGGACGCGCTGGCCCGGCTGCACGTCGCCGGTACGTCGAGTCTCGGCGAGGGGACGCGGCTGGTCGGTTCGTTCCGGGCGCACGGGCTGACGGTTCCGGTCTGGGACCTGCCGAGCGCCATGCGCGCCGAGGACTGCGAGAAGCCCGCGGCGGAGTTCCAGGAGCGGCTGGCGGCGGCCCTCGCCTCGGACGCGCCGCTGACCGCCGAGGAGCGCCGGGCGCGCGGTGGACTCACCAACCGCCAGGTCACCCTCAGCTGACGGCCGGCCCGGCCCCGGGCCGGGAATTCGCCGTTCGGGTGACAGTCGTCACAATCGTCCGTACCGGCAAGTAATTTCTTGTCCGAATACATCAGATCGAATTTGCCAACCGCCGATCTCTTGTTACGGTTCTAGAAGCCCGGTCGCTGGTGCATCCCCCGTCGCCAGCGACCGGGCGTTGTCGTTCTCCGGGGACTGTTCCTGCATTTTCCGGAGTGAAGACTGCAGGGTTGTCCCCGCCCGGCGCGGCGCTCCTCGCCCGTCGCCATCGCGAACCCCCTGGTTCTTTCAACTGGCCCGCACAGCAGTCGAGTTGCTGTCAGCTCCGGGCAACAGCGCCCCTCTTCGTCCCGCACTTCCCGCGAACTCCGGGACCGTCCGGCACCGCGCGGACTTTCCCCGTCGGCGTTCACTCGGAGTTTCACGAGAACCCGGCTCACGGCCTCTTCGATCGCACGGCGGACCACCTGGCGGTACTGCTCATACGTCCGTCCGGTGGGATCGGGCCGCCCGGCCGGGAACTCAATTCCCGCCCGGCGCATTCCGGAGCCGTACGAGGACGTCCGGTGGTACGGGCGCGTGCGCCGCTCCGGAGGCGCGGGGCCCGGGGCCGGGGGCCCGCTCCGGCCGTACGGAGGCATCCGCCGTTCCGGCCGTACGCCCGCGTGCGCCGTCAACAGAACCGGGCCGCGCCTCGACGGCGCGGCCCGGACAGCGGGTGCGTCCGCACCCCGGTCTCACGGTCTCAGTAGGTGAGCCGGCTGCCGCCGTCCGGCGCGCTCGTGCTCGCCTCGACGAGCGCGTCCACCACCGCCTCCACGTCCGGCAGCCACGGCGACGCCGACCCGGGCAGCGGCGCCCGCTCCCAGCGGACCTGACCGCCGGCCGCCTCGGACGGCGGGAGCACCAGATAGCCGCCCTCGCCGTGGAAGCGGAGCGAGCTGGGCACCCAGTCCTTGGTGTAGAGGAGGTCGCCCAGCCGTTCCAGGGTGTACGGGGCCACCAGCAGCGACCAGCGCGTGGGAGTCGCCACGACCGGGCCCAGGCGCATCCCCATCCCGTCCAGTGCCGCCAGCGCACGCTCCCCGGCGGACGCGGGCAGACTCACGGCGCACGGCGCGCTGCCACCGGTGGCCAGCACGATCGGGGCCGAGGGCCGGTTGGCCCACCACCAGCGCACCATGCGCGCGTCGGTCGTGGCGGCCAGCAGGCCGGGATCGAAGGGGTGCGCGCCGGGCACGGCGCACTCGGGATCCGGACAGGCACAGCCGCTCCCACGATCACCCCGGCGGGACGTCTTCAGGCCGGCTCCGGGGAGTACGGGCCACTGCCATGCCGTGGCACACGTCAGCGCGACTTCGAGTGGGGCAGGCATCCCCTTGCGCCTGAAAAGGAGCCTGCGTCGCCTTCCGAGGATCTCGCGCATGAGCGCTCGTTCCTTTCCGTTGAACGCCGAGGTCCCCATGCCACACCGATCGATCTGTGTGCATGGCTTCACTGTGCGTATCGCTGTGCGTACAGTCGACGTGTGCCGTCGACGCTTCGCCGCCCCTGTGGACGGGGCACGGCCGGACTTCGCCAACCTGCGGCTGGACTCACCGCTCCTGGGCCGAACGCAGTCATTCTTCGTTAACGCGTGGCGACGGGTGGCGCACTTCACGGACTGCCGTGTCGCTGTGGCAGCCCCGCCACTCCGGGATGGCGCGCGAGCTACGGCGGATAAGACGCCGAAGTCGTCCGTCAGGTTCCGAGGCCGTCCCAACTGCCCCTGTCCGTCACCGTTTACGTACTCTTCACGTGCGGGATGACGCTATACCTCGGTGCCACCCACGCGTCACCGGGGGGGCCACTGTCGAGTGCCCTCAGTCGATCGCAGACTACCGTGCTGAGGGCTTTTTCTCGCCAAGCCAACCGTCGCACAGACACCAGCGGTTCCGCCAGGACAATGCTGGACATCGCCTCAGTTGTGCGTGTACATGTGGATGCACTGATAGTGGCGATGAATCACCTGGTGGTTCGCGATGCTATTGCGCGAAACGCACCAGTCAGAAAGCCGGTTGCCATGAGCGCTCCGCACATGCCGAAAGTGGCTGGAATCGATTCAGCCGTTCCGGCGCCCGCGCACACTGTCCAGCCCCTCGACGCGTCGCCCGGTGCGCCCGTGGTCATGCTCCAGGACCGGCTGGCCGGCTGGGTCTCCGACCTGACCACCCTTCATGAGCTCACCGAACGCCTGGTCAGGACGGACTCGGTGGACACGGCACTGAACGAGGTCGTACGGGCGGGCGCCGCCCTCGTCGGATCCTCGCGGGGCCTGGTCGTCCTCGAACCGGCGCACCGCACGGAGGAGAACGCCCGGGGCGCCACCGCGGCGCTGGGTCTCAGCCACGCGGAGCTCGGCCAGCTGGAAACCGTCCCGCGCGACGCGTCCTCCTACGGAAGGCTTCTGGACGACGGCGCCGAACCAGCGACGGCGGCCGAATCCGTCCGTGACGTCCTCGGTGACCCGGGGCTGGATCCGCTCCACCGCGACGTGGCCGTACGGCTCGGCTATCGCGCCACGTACGCGGTCTCCCTCGCGGCCGGGACGTCGGGCCGGATCGGGGTGGCGGTCTGGTTGTACGACGAGCCCGCCGAACCGGTGGAACGGCAGCGCCATCTGGTGGGCCTCTACTCCCGGTACGCCGCCGAACACCTGGCGCGTCTGCGGGAACTGGAGGCCGCCCGCGCGCGCGAGGCGTCGATCGCCGGCGAACTGCTGCCCAGCCGGCTCCCCCGGGTCCCCGGGGTACGGCTCGCCGTACGGCACCGCGCGAGCGGCCACGGCGGAGGCGGCTGGTACGACGCGCTGCCCCTGCCCGAGGGCGCCCTGGGACTGGCCGTCGGCTCGGTGAGCGGGTCGGGGCCGAGCGCCGTGGCCGCCATGGGCCGGCTGCGCGCCTCCCTGCGGGCGTACGCGGTGATGGAGGGCGAGGACCCCGTCGCCGTCCTGTCGGACCTCGAACTGCTGCTGCGGCTCACCGAACCGGCGCGCACCGCCACCGCGCTGTTCGGCTTCGCCGAGCCGGCCCTGGGCAGGATCGTGTTCGCCGGGGCCGGGCACGCGCCGCCGCTGATCGTGGGGGAGCGGCGTACGGAGTACGTCGAGACGACACTGTCGGCGCCGCTGGGCATGCTGACCTGCTGGGAGGCACCGAGCGTGGAGCTGTCGCCCGCGCCGGGAGAAACGGTGCTGCTCTACACGGACGGTCTGCTGCGGCGTACCGGGGAGCCGATGGACCGCGCCTTCGCGCGGCTGCACGCCGCCGCCGCGAGCGTGCCCGGCAGCCTCAGGGACGATCCGGGGGCGATCGCGGACCACGTGCTGCGACTGATGGGGGCGTCCGAGGACTCCGGGCGGGGCGAGGGAGCCGACGCCGGGAGCGCTACGGACACGGAGGACGTCGTGATCCTGGCCGTCCGGTTCGAGTGAGCCACCGGGTGAGGCGCGCAACCGGCGTCGGACGGCGGCCCCGCCCCGCGTGAACTGTCCGCGGCGGCCGAAGCGGACCGCGCCCCTCCGGGTTGTCCGGTCCGCCCTGTCCCCGCTCCGGGAAGTTGTCCACAGGCCCCCTGGCCCCCGACCCGCACACCCATACGATGGTGCCGGGACCCGAGAGGGCCAATGTCGTTCAGAGGAGGCACACCGTGGCCGAGGAGCTCATCCCGGAGACACCGGAGACCCCGGAAACCCTGGGACTTCAGGACACCGCAATCGACGACGCCGACCCGGCGTCCGACGAGAAGCCCGTCAAGCAGCGCAAGAATGGCCTCTACATGAGCGTGTCCGACGAGCTGGCCGAGAACATGAAGTCGGGCTGGGCCGACACGGAGCAGCGCGGCCTGGAGCCCATCGCCCAGGCGTCGCACACCGCGGCCCGCCGTGCCGCGCTGTCCGCGCGCTTCCCCGGTGACCGCCTGGTGATCCCGGCGGGCGGCCTGAAGACCCGGTCGAACGACACGGAGTACAGCTTCCGGCCCGCCACGGAGTACGCGTATCTCACCGGTGACCACACGGCGGACGGCGTCCTCGTGCTGGAGCCGGTGTCCGGCGGCGAGGGCCACCGGGCGACGATCTATCTCACCCCCCGCTCCAACCGGGAGAACGGCGAGTTCTGGCTCGACGGCGTCCAGGGCGAGCTGTGGGTCGGCCGCCGGCACTCGCTGGCCGAGGCCGAGCAGCTGCTCGGCCTGCCCGCGAAGGACGTACGGGAGCTGGCCGGGGCGCTGCGCGAGGCGACGGGCCCGGTGCGGGTCGTGCGCGGGCACGACGCGGCCATCGAGGCGGCGCTGGCCGACAAGGTCACGGCGGAGCTCGACAACGAGCTGCGCGTCTTCCTCTCCGAAGCGCGCGCCGTGAAGGACGACTTCGAGATCGGTGAGCTCCAGAAGGCCGTCGACTCGACCGTCCGCGGTTTCGAGGACGTCGTGCGGAGCCTCGACAAGGCCGAGGCGACCAGCGAGCGCTACATCGAGGGAACGTTCTTCCTGCGTGCCCGCGTGGAGGGCAACGACATCGGCTACGGGTCGATCTGCGCCGCCGGCCCGCACGCGACGACCCTGCACTGGGTGCGCAACGACGGCGACGTGCGCTCCGGCGACCTGCTCCTGCTCGACGCGGGCGTGGAGACCCACTCCCTCTACACCGCCGACGTCACCCGCACGCTGCCGATCAACGGCCGGTTCGACGAGGTGCAGCGCAGGATCTACGACGCGGTGTACGAGTCGCAGGAGGCAGGTATCGCGGCGGTGAAGCCGGGCGCGAAGTACCGGGACTTCCACGACGCCTCGCAGCGCGTGCTCGCCGAGAAGCTCGTCGAGTGGGGCCTGCTCGACGGGCCGGTCGAGCGGGTCCTGGAGCTGGGTCTCCAGCGCCGCTGGACGCTGCACGGCACCGGGCACATGCTCGGCCTGGACGTCCACGACTGCGCGGCGGCGCGCACGGAGGCGTATGTCGACGGGACGCTGGAGCCCGGTATGTGCCTGACGGTGGAGCCGGGGCTGTACTTCCAGGCGGACGACCTCACGGTGCCGGAGGAGTACCGGGGCATCGGCGTCCGGATCGAGGACGACATCCTCGTCACGGAGGACGGCAACCGGAATCTGTCGGCCGGGCTGCCGCGCACGTCCGACGACGTGGAGACGTGGATGGCGGCCGTCAAGCAGGGCTGAGCCACGGGCCGTCGGGTCCGGGTTCACCCGGATGGGACCGGACCCGAACGGGTTCCGCACGGACAGGCGTCGGCCCGGTCGCGTACGACGCACGACCGGGCCGCTCGCTCTTACGGACGACTCACCCGGTCGTGGGGCCGGTGTACCTGCGGTGCGGCCCCGGACACGGCGGCGTACGTGCCGGCGTATCGGATACCGGCGTACGGACGACCGGCGTACCCGCGTACCGCTCAGACCGTGGCCGGTGTGCCGCCCGCGGGCAGCAGGGGGCTCTCCTCGCGCCACTTGAGTATCTTGTCGAAACTGATCACCGCGCCCCGGCCCGGCCGGTTCCGGCAGTGGACATGGTCGGCCAGCTGTTCGATCAGCGAGAGACCTCGCCCGCTCTCGGCGGTCCGGGCGGCGAGGCCCGAGCGGTGCACGGCGCGCCGGGAGGGAAATCCCGGCCCCGAGTCGGACACCTCGATTCGGCACTTCTCGCCGTCCAGGTACGCGGTCACCCGGTACGCCTCCGACGCCCGCGGCGACTCACCGGGCAGCGTGTCGCCCCCGTGCTCGACGGCGTTCGCGCACGCCTCGCTCAGGGCGAGGGAGAGATCGAAGGAGATGTCGGGGTCGACGCCCGCCGTCTCCATCGTGCCGATCAGAAGGCGGCGCGCGAGGGGGACGCTCGCGGCTTCGCGCCGCAGATGGAGGGACCACCAGATGCTCATGCTCCAGCCTCCTGGCCACAGCTCGACATACCGATACGTATTGCCCCTGTAGGGGATCCGTAAGCACATCGTCCGCGTGAAACAACTCATCCGGCGGATGTGCGTGAACCGCCCGCCGTTGTAAAGGACCGTCGCGAGGATCGAGTTTGATCTTCGGCAAGGACAGAGGGTGACCTTCCGGACCTGCCGCACCGGGCAGGCGGTCGCAGTGCGATGATGACCCGGCCATGCCGGATCGTGTCGCACGCGCCGGGGCCGGGTCGCGGCTCCTGAGGGCCACGGTGTTCACCGCGGTCTGTGTCGTGCTGTCCGCGACCGGACATGTGATCGCGGCCTGTCAGGCCGTCCCCTGGTGGACGCTCGTCCTCGGCTTCGTCGGGGTCCTCGCCGTGGCCGCGCCGCTCGCGGGCCGCGCCCGTTCGCTGCCCGCCACGGCCCTCGCGCTGACCGGCGGACAACTGGCGCTGCACACCCTGTTCGGCCTCAGCCAGCACCGGCTCACGGTGCGGGGCGGCGCCGACGACGTACTGATCCGTATGGCGGCCAAGCTGATCTGCGGCGCGGGCCCGGCCTCGCTGAGCCCCGGCGACGCGCGCCGCATCGTGACCGACGCCGGGATCGACCCCGGCACGCTCGGCGGCGGGATCGCCTCGGCCGGCGGGCTCGCGCGGGGCGCTCACCTGCACGGTTCGGCCGGTGCGACGGCCGCCGACGCGGCGGCCGGGCTGACCGGTGGGACGGCCGGGACGGCGGGCGGTACGGCCGGGTTGCTGCCCGAACTGCCGAGCCTGCCCATGTTCCTGGCGCACCTGCTGGCCGCCCTCGCGACCGGCTGGCTCATGCACCGCGGCGACCTCGCGCTCGGCAGGCTCGCCGCCCTCGCGTCCCCCGGCCTCGCCGACGGCTTCGGTGAGGCCGTCGCCGACAGCGCGCGGCTGCGGGCGCTGCGGGCCGCCCTCGGTCTCGTACGGGCCCTGAGCGCGGGTCTGCCGCCCGTACCCGTGCCGGGTCCGCGGGCCCGGCCCGGACCGCGCGAGGACAGCGGGCCGCCGAACACGGCCCGGACACTCCAGCATTCGGTGATCAGGCGCGGCCCGCCGGCCGTATTCACCCTCGCCGCCTGACGCGACGACCCGCCCCGTACCCGGTACGGAGAGCAGGGGCGTCGCGACGCCGACGCGTATCCGCGCGCGGTTCCACCGTCTCCCCTCACCGTGGAGTGTCTCCTGTCATGAACACCTCTCGTACGAACACGTCTCGTCACGCCGTCCCGTCGCCGTCCACCGGGGGCCGTAACCGCATCGCGCGCCGGGTGGCGGTCGTCGGCGGCGTCGCCGCGTCCGCCGTGGTGCTGCTCGCCGGTCCCGCTCTCGCGCACGTCGGCGTGCAGCCGGTCGGCGAGGCCGCCAAGGGCGGGTACGCGACGGTCAACTTCAAGGTGCCGAACGAGCGTGACGACGCGTCGACCGTCAAGCTCGAAGTGAACTTCCCGACCGAGCACCCGCTGGCCTCGGTGGCCCCGCAGGCGGTGCCCGGATGGAAGATCGTCGTCACCAAGAGCAAGCTCGCCAAGCCGATCGAGCTGCACGGCAAGCAGATCACCGAGGCCGTCTCGAAGGTCACCTGGACCGCCACCGGAGACGCGAAGATCGCGCCCGGCTACTTCCAGCAGTTCCCGCTCTCCGTCGGCCAGCTTCCCGAGGACGCCGACCAGTTGGTGTTCAAGACCCTCCAGACGTACGACAACAAGGAGGTCGTGCGCTGGATCGACGCGCCGACCGAGGGCGGCGCGGAGCCCGAGAGCCCGGCGCCGGTGCTGGCGCTGACGGCCGCCGCCGGGGGCGGCCACGGCGCGGCGGCCGACGACGACGCCGCGGAGGACGACGCCAAGTCCGGTGCCAAGTCCGATGCCGAGGACGGTGCCAAGGACGGGGAGCACGCCTCGGCCGCCTCCGCCGACAGCAGCGACGGCACGGCCCGCACCCTGGGCATCGTGGGCATCGTCGTCGGCGCGGCCGGTGTGGCCTTCGGCGTCCTGGCCGGACGCCGCCGTACCCCGGCCGACAGCACCCCCGCCAGCTGATCGCCGGGCGCGGGCCCGCCACCGGGCCCGCGCCCGTACCCGCACTCCACCAATGGGAACTCTCTCCATGCGCAAGAAGACCGTGCTCACCGCCGCCGCACTGACGGCGGTCGCGGCACTGACCCTGTCCGCCTGCGGAAGCGGCGCCGACGACGGAGACGACGCGTCCAAGCCCGTCGCCGACGTCTCCGTACAGCCGAAGACCCAAGCCGCGACGGTGCTGGACAAGCCCTTCGAGAAGCCAGACCTCGTCCTGAAGGACACCGAGGGCAGGACGTACGACTTCCGGGAGGAGACCAAGGGCAGGCCGACGCTGATCTACTTCGGCTACACGCACTGCCCCGACGTCTGCCCGCTGACGATGAGCAACATCGCCATCGCCCGGAAGGCACTGCCCAAGGCCGACCAGGAAAAGCTCCAGGTCGTCTTCGTCACCACCGACCCCGAGCGGGACACCTCCGCCGAGCTGGCCGCGTGGCTGCCCAGCGCGGGCGACCCGTCGTTCGTCGGCCTCACCGGCGACTTCCCGACCATCCAGGCCGGTGCCCGGCAACTCGGCATCGGCATCGAACCCGCCACGAAGGAGAAGGACGGCAGCGTCGTCTCCATGCACGGGGCCCAGGTCATCGCGTTCTCACCGAAGACGGACGGCGGTTACGTCCTGTACGGCGAGGACGCGTCGGTCGAGGACTACACCAAGGACCTGCCGAAACTCATCAAGGGCGAGAAGCCGTGAAGGGGCGGAGCCTTCCGCGCCGGGGGCTCCCGGCGGCCGGCGCGGCGCTGACGGCGCTCGTGTCGCTGGCCGGGCTCACGGGGCTCGCGGGCTGCTCGTCGGCGGACGCCTCCGAGGACCGGCCCCGGCTGAAGGTCACCGGTGCCTTCATGCCGCAGCCGGTCGGCGACATGGCGTCCGGCTTCCTGACCGTCACCAACAGCGGCGGCGCGCCGGACAGGCTCACCTCCGTCACGAGTGACGTCGCCGACGACGTCACCATCCACGAGACCGTGGACCGGCGGATGCGGCAGGTGGCGTCGTTCGACGTCCCGGCCGACGGCGAGCTGCGTCTGGAGCGCGGCGGCAGCCATCTGATGTTCATGGGCCTGAAGAAGTCGCCCAAGGTGGGCGGACAGGTCTCCGTGGAACTGCGTTTCGAGAAGACCGGCCCGATCGAGGTCGACCTTCCCGTGAAGGAGCCCACCTACCACCCGACACGGCACTGAGGGACTGACTCACCATGACGGCCACCGCCCCCCGCATCCGGCACCCACGGCACATACAGCTCGTGCGCCTCGTACGGCCCGTTCCGTTCGTACGGCTCGTTCAGCTCGTACGGCCGGCACGTCTGCTGCTCGTCGCGGCCGTGCTCGCCTGCGGCCTCCTCGGCGCGTTCTCCGGTACGGCGTCGGCGCACGCCGCGCTGACCGACAGCGACCCGAGGGACGGGGCGGTGGTCGACGTCGCTCCACGGGACGTCACCCTCACCTTCTCCGAACAGATCGCCATGGGCGACGACTCCATCCGGGTCCTCGACCCCACCAGCAAGCGTGTGGACGTCGCGAAGATGCGCGACCTGAGCCAGGGCGGCACGGTCCGCTACGCCGTCGACCTGAAGCCCGGACTGGTGGACGGCACGTACACCGTCGCCTGGCAGGCGGTCTCCGCCGACAGCCACCCGGTCTCGGGCGCGTTCACCTTCTCCGTCGGGGCGCCGTCGCAGACCAAGGCCACCGTGCCCGAGCAGGAGGCCGGGGGCGGACTCGTCGGCGTGCTGTACGACGCGGTGCGCTACCTCTCGTACGCCGGGTTCGTGCTGCTCGTCGGCGGGGCGGCGTTCGTCCTCGCCTGCTGGCAGCGCGGCTCGACCGTACGGCCGCTGCAACGGCTCGTCGTCGGCGGCTGGGTCACCCTGACGGCGGCGACACTCGTCCTCCTCCTACTGAGGACGCCGTACACCGGGTCCGGCAAGCTCGCCGACGCGTTCGACCTCGCCGGGCTGGCGGCCGTGCTGGACACCAAGACGGGCGCGGCGCTCATGTCCCGGCTGCTGCTGCTCGGCGCGGCGGCGCTCTTCATCGCGGTGCTGTTCGGCGCGTACGCGAAGCGCGTCGCTGAGACAGGGCCGGAGACCGGGCCGGAGACCGGGCCGGAAGCGGAATACCAAACGGAATCCGGAACAACGGAATCCGGGACGGATGCCGGGTCGGATGCCGGGACTGACGCGGGGGCCGATGCCGGGAGGGGCACCGGGGCGGAAGCCCGGGTGCGGGCTCCGGCGGACGCTCCCGGGCTCCCCGCGAGCGGCGGCGCCGACGCCAGGCGCGCGCGGGCGGACCTGACGTTCGGGCTGAGCCTGGGCGGCACCGTCGTCGCCGCCGGTATCGCCGGCACGTGGGCGCTGTCCGAGCACGCCTCGACCGGTGTCCAGACCGGACTCGCCATGCCTGTCGACGTCCTGCACCTGCTGGCCGTGGCCGCCTGGCTCGGCGGCCTCGTGTCGCTGCTGGTCGCCCTCCGCCGGGTGCCGGACATCGAAGCCGCCGCCGTACGGCGCTTCTCGCGGATCGCCTTCGTCAGCGTCGTGGTCCTGGCCGTGACGGGCGTCTACCAGTCGTGGCGGCAGCTCGGCTCCTGGTCGGCGCTGACCGACACGTCGTACGGGCAGCTGCTGCTGGTCAAGGTCGCGCTGATCGGCGTGCTGCTGGGCGCCGCCTCGTTCTCACGGCGCTGGACGGGGCTGCTGGCCGAGCCGGCGAAAGCCGGGACGCGGGCCGCCGGCGAAACGGACGCCGGAGACGAGAACGAAGCAGAAACGGAATCCGAAACGGAGCCCGAGGTCGCCAGGGACGGGGCCGACGACGGCGCGCCCGGCGCGGAGCGTGCCGTCCAACTCGCCCGGCAGCGGACCGCGTTGGCCACGGCCCGCAAGAAGCGCGCCAGAGAGGCCGACACCGAGCGGTCCGGGCTGCGCCGTTCCGTACTGGCCGAGGCGTGCGTCGCCGTCGTGGTGCTCGCCGTCACGACCGCGCTGACGGGCACCGAGCCGGGCCGCGCCCAGGAGCAGGAGATCGGCCGCGCGGGCGCCGAGGCCGCCGCGCCCGCCCCCGCCCAACCCGTGAACTTCACCGAGCCGTTCGACACCGGCGGCGTCAACGGCAAGGGCACCCTGCGGCTGACCCTCGACCCGGCCCGCCCCGGTACCAACCTCATGCACGTCTGGATCGACAGCCCGGACGGCAAGCCGATGGACGTGCCCGAGGTGAAGGTCGCGTACACCCTCAGGGCGGAGAAGATCGGGCCGCTGCCTGTCCAGCCGGAGCGCGTCGCACCGGGACACTGGACCGCGGAGCGGGTTCAGATCCCGATGCCCGGTGACTGGTACCTCCAGGTGACCGTACGCACCTCCGACATCGACCAGACGACCGTCGAGAAGAACATGAAGATCGGCTGACCCGTGAGCGACACCCGCGCCTCCCGCGACCGCGAGACGTCCAGTGACCGTGAGCGGTCCGGCGACCGTGAGCCTTCGAGCGACCGCGGGGCTTCGAGCGACCGCGAGACTGTGAGCGACCGCGAGACTTCCCGTGGCCGTGAGGCGAACGGCACGCGCGCGACGGTCTCCCCGGCGGACCCCGCCGACGCGGCTCCCGCGCTCTCCCGGCGGCGGCTGATCGGAACGGCCGGCGCGGCAGGCGCGGCAGGTCTTGTCGCCGGAGCCGTCGGCGGGGGCGCCGCGTACGCCGCCACCCGCCCCGCCGCGCCGACCGCGCTCACCGCCGTCGGCGCGGCCACCGTCGCCTTCCTCGGCGCCCATCAGGCCGGCATCACCTCCCCGATGCAGGCCCGGGGCCATCTGGTGGCCCTCGACCTCGTGCCGGGCGCGGGACGCCGGGAGGCCGCCGCCCTGCTGCGCCGCTGGTCGGAGACCGCGCGGCGGCTCATGGCGGGCGAACCGGCCGGGGAGCGCGACACGGGCGTCGCGCTGGACGCGGGGCCCTCGGCGCTGACCGTCACCTTCGGTTTCGGCCGTACCTTCTTCGACCGTACGAAGCTGGCCGACCGCCGCCCGTCGGCGCTCGACCCGTTGCCGGCCTTCTCGTCGGACCGGCTCGACGCACGCCGCGGCGAAGGCGATCTGTGGGTGCAGATCGGTGCCGACGACGCCCTCGTCGCCTTCCACGCGCTGCGCGCCCTTCTTAAAGAGGCGGGCGACGCGGCGCACGTGCGGTGGCAGATGAACGGCTTCAACCGTTCGCCCGGCGCCACCGCCCGTCCCATGACGGCCCGCAATCTGATGGGCCAGGTCGACGGCACCAACAACCCCGGGCCGGAGGAGCCCGACTTCGAGCGGCGGATCTTCGTCCCGGCATCGCCGCCGGCCGGAACACCCGACTGGATGGCGGGCGGTTCGTACGCCGTCGTCCGCCGGATCCGGATGCTGCTCGACGACTGGGAGGCCCTGTCGGCCGACCGCCAGGAGGCGGTCATCGGCCGTCGCAAGTCCGACGGCGCCCCGCTCACCGGCGGCACCGAGACCACCGCCCCGGATCTCGACAGGGCCGGTCCGGACGGCAGGCTCGTCATCGCGGACAACGCGCACGCCCGGATCTCGGCGCCGGAGCAGAACGGCGGGGCGGCGATGCTGCGCCGCCCGTTCTCCTTCCACGACGGGATCGCCCCGGACGGCACCCCCGACGCGGGCCTGCTGTTCATCTGCTGGCAGGCCGATCCGCTGAAGGGCTTCGTACCCGTGCAGCGCAAGCTCGACCGGGGCGACGCGCTGTCGCCGTTCGTCCGGCACGAGGCGAGCGGGCTGTACGCGGTGCCGGGCGGGCCGCGCGAGGGCGAGTACGTGGGCCAGCGGCTGCTGGAGTCCTGAGGGCCGGTACGCGCGCGTACGGCCGGGCCCGCGCGTACGAACCGAGGCGCCTTCGTACGGAAGGCCGCTCGCGCCCGTGCGGGAGGCCGAGCCGACGCGTACGAGAGCGGTCGGCCCGGACACGTCACGCCCGCACCGCCCGCGTCCCTGCCGTCCGCCCGTACGACACACGCCGCACCGCCCGCGTCCCCGCCGTCCGCCGATCGGACTAAAGTGACCACATGTCGGCCACGCGCTATACGTACCTCGGCCCCGAGGGCACCTTCACCGAAGCCGCCCTCCGCACCCTTCCGGAAGCCGCCACCCGGGAACTGATCCCGATGGTCTCGGTCCCCGCGGCTCTCGACGCCGTACGGCACGGGGACGCCGCCGCGGCCCTCGTACCGATCGAGAACTCGGTTGAGGGCGGTGTCACCGCGACCGTCGACGAACTCGCCTCGGGCGAGCCGCTGATGATCTACCGCGAGGTGGTGCTGCCGATCGCCTTCGCGCTTCTCGTGAGGCCCGGCACGTCGCTGTCGGACATCAAGACGGTCACCGGGCACCCGGTGGCGCAGCCGCAGGTGCGCAACTGGCTGCGGGCGAACCTCCCGAACGCGCTGTGGGAGTCGGCCGCCTCGAACGCGGACGGCGCGCGTCTGGTCCAGGAAGGCCGGTTCGACGGCGCGTTCGCGGGTGAGTTCGCGGCGGCGACGTACGGGCTCGAAGCCCTGGTGACCGACATCCACGACGCCGAGAACGCGGAGACGCGCTTCGTCCTGGTTGGCAGGCCCGCGCGGCCGTCGGCGCCCACCGGCGCGGACAAGACATCGGTGGTGGTCTGGCTCGGGGAGGACCAGCCGGGCGCGCTGCTCGAACTGCTGACGGAGTTCGCCGTGCGCGGGGTCAACCTGATGCTCATCCAGTCGCGGCCGACCGGCGCGGGCATCGGTAACTACTGCTTCGCCGTGGACGCCGAGGGGCACATCGCGGACCGGCGCGTGGGTGAGGCGCTGATGGGGCTGAAGCGGATCAGTCCGAAGGTGCGGTTCCTGGGGTCGTACCCGAGGGCGGGTGTGGCGTCGGGGGACGTACGGGGGCCGCGCCCGGGGACGTCGGACGCGGCGTTCATGGACGCCGCCGACTGGCTGGCCCGCAGCCAGGACGGCCGGATCTGAGCCGACGGGAGAGCCGGACGGCGGGACGGCGGGGCCCTTGCGCCGCTCACCCGCCGTTCGCCCCACCGCTCACCCCACCGTTCGCCCACCGCTCGTTCCGCCGCTCACCCGCCGTTCGCCCCACCGCTCACCGCCGGCCCGCGTCGTCCCTCCGTCCACTGTCCCCAGAGTTATCCACAGGCTCATCGCCTCCCCTGGGGACAAGTCGACAGTCGCGGCCGACATGGTCGACAAATCGCCTCAGTCGCCACACTTCCGTCCACAGGGCGCGATGTGACCCGCGTCATCCCCCTGTCATCTCCATTCCATCGACCAACTCGTTGGAGGGATGAAGTCCCACCCGAATGAGTGTGTGAAACGGGTTTAAGTAGGGAATCCTCCCGCCCCCATCTGGGGCTTCACCGCGAGGTCGTCCACGATCCACAGATTCCCCACACAGCCTGTGGATAACTTTTCGGAGCGGCCCGCCTCTGTGGACAACGCCGCCTCAAATGCCGCGCGCCACAAGGGATATGAGTCAACCCAGCATCACAGTCACCTCATTCCGGGGAATTGACCGCCCGCCATTGACGCGAGACCGCCTCGCTTTTCACGCTTTTCCCACTCTCCCCAATTGCCGCAATTCAGGCAAAGCGGTACGCGAAGAAATTGGGGGTGGGGCGGTGGAACCCCGCACCGGTAGCCTGGTGCGGTGATTGACCTTCGCCTGCTCCGAGACGACCCCGACCGTGTCCGCGCCTCGCAGCGCGCCCGTGGAGAGGACGTCGCCGTCGTCGACGCCCTGCTCTCCGCCGACGAGCGGCGCAGGGCGTCCGGCGTCCGCTTCGACGAGCTCCGTTCCGAACAGAAGACGCTCGGCAAGCTCGTGCCCCGGGCCACCGGCGACGAGAAGACCGAACTGCTCGCCCGTACGCGGGAGCTGGCGGCGGCGGTGAAGGCCGCCGACGCGGCCCAGCACGAGGCCGACGAGGAGGCCAAGCGGCTGCTCCTGCGGCTGGGGAACATCGTTCACCCGGACGTGCCCGTGGGCGGCGAGGAGGACTTCGTCGTCCTGGAGACCATCGGCACCCCGCGCGACTTCGCCGCCGAGGGCTTCGAGCCCAAGGACCACCTCGAACTCGGCGAGGCGCTCGGCGCCATCGACATGGAACGCGGCGCGAAGGTCTCCGGCTCCCGCTTCTACTACCTGACGGGCGTCGGCGCCCTGCTCGAACTCGCCCTGGTGAACGCGGCGATCGCGCAGGCCACCGAGGCCGGCTTCGTCCCGATGCTGACCCCCGCGCTCGTGCGCCCGCGCGCGATGGAGGGCACCGGCTTCCTCGGCCAGGCCGCCGAGAACGTGTACCACCTGGAGAAGGACGACTACTACCTGGTCGGTACGTCGGAGGTGCCGCTCGCCGCGTACCACATGGACGAGATCATCGACGCCGACAAGCTGCCGCTGCGGTACGCGGGCTTCTCGCCCTGCTTCCGGCGGGAGGCGGGCACGTACGGCAAGGACACCCGTGGGATCTTCCGGGTCCACCAGTTCGACAAGGTCGAGATGTTCTCGTACGTCGCGCCGGACGACGCCGAGGCCGAGCACCAGCGGCTCCTGGAGTGGGAGAAGCAGTGGCTGAGCGGTCTGGGGCTGCCCTTCCAGGTGATCGACGTGGCCACGGGTGACCTGGGCGCCTCGGCGTCGCGCAAGTTCGACTGCGAGGCGTGGATCCCGACGCAAGGCAAGTACCGCGAGCTGACGTCCGCCTCCAACTGCGACGGTTTCCAGGCCCGCAGGCTCTCCGTACGGATGCGCGCGACCACCGACGGCAAGCCGCAGGTCAAGCCTCTCGCGACGCTGAACGGCACGCTCTGCGCCGTACCGCGCACGATCGTGGCGCTGCTGGAGAACCACCAGCGGGCCGACGGCTCGGTGTGGGTGCCCGAGGTGCTCCGGCCGTATCTGGGCGGGCGCGAGACGCTGGAACCGATCGCCGCCAAGACCGCCAAGTGAGTTCCGGGGACCGCCCGGCGGGCTCCGGCACCGCCTTCCCGTACCGGCTGGTCGCGACCGACCTCGACGGCACGCTGCTGCGCGAGGACCACACGGTCTCCGCGCGGACACGGGACGCGCTCGCCGCCGCCACGGCGGCGGGCGCGGCGCACATCGTCGTCACCGGGCGGGCCGTGCCGTGGACGCGGAGCATCCTCGACGATCTCGGGTACGAGGGACTGGCCGTCTGCGGCCAGGGTGCGCAGGTTTATCACGCCGGTGAGCACAGACTGCTGACGTCGGTGACGCTGGACCGGCAGGTGGCCGCCCTCGCGCTGGCGAAGATAGAGGCGCAGACGGGCCCCCTCGCGCTGGGCGTGAGCCGGGACGGTCTCGACGGTGACGTGCTCCTCGGGCCCGGCTACCGGCCGGGAGGCGGCCGGCTGCCCGCCGTCTTCCCGGACGACGCCGCCGACCTGTGGACCGAACCGATCAACAAGGTCTACCTCCAGCATCCGGAGCTGAGCGACGACGCGCTGGCGCGGGTCGCGGAGGAGACGGCCGGCGGGCTGGTCGCCGTGGTGATGGCGGGCCCCGGGATCGTGGAACTCCTGCCGCTGGGGCTGAGCAAGGCGACGGGGCTCTCGCTGGCCGCGCGCCGGCTCGGGGTGGCGGGGGCGGACACGATCGCGTTCGGCGACATGCCGAACGACATACCGATGTTCGGCTGGGCGGGGCACGGTGTCGCGATGGCCAACGCGCACGGGACGCTGAAGGCCGTGGCGGACGAGGTGACCGCGTCGAACGACGACGACGGCATCGCGGTGGTGCTGGAGCGGCTGCTTCGGCAGTCCTGAGGCGAACGTGGTGGGAGGGGGCGGTCCGCGCGCTGACGCGCGCGCTCGAAGCGACCGCCCCCTTGGGCGGGTCACCGTCGGCTGCGCGGAGCGGAAGTGGTTACTCCGGTGCCGTGTCGGGACTGCCCTGTCGGGAGCTCGACGGACTCGAACTACCGGTCATCGCCGCGCTCCTCTCCCGGTCCAGTGGTGCCTTGACAACACCACTGTGCACCTCCGGGGGCCCGGCGCGCCACTCAATTACGCGACATGTCGGTACGGGACACGTCGAGACCACAGCCCCCTTCGGGGGGACGACGTGAACGGCCCCGTCGACGGGTCGCGTTCGTGCCCCGGCGTGGTGCGTCGTGTCGTGCACGGGTCCGGCGCGCCCTATTTGGGAGGGACGACCCTGATGTTGAAGGTGTACGTCCCCAGGGCGTCCGCGATACCGAGGAACAGCAGCGCGAAGTGCTCCTGCCCGCGCGAGGTCTCGATGCCGCCCAGGTCCAGCCGGGAGTCGGCGGGCCACCCCAGGTCCTCCAGCAGCGCGACCACCCGGGCCTTCGCCTCCGCGTCGTCGCCGGACAGGAAGACCGTGCTTCCGCCGCTGAGCGCGCCGGGGTCGGTCATCGTGGCGGAGTCCATCGTGCAGAGCGTCTTGACGACCCTGGTCGCGGGCAGTGCCCGCTGAAGCTGTTCGCCGATGCTGGAGTTGGGGTGCGCCAGCCCCCGCTCGCCGGTGAGACCCACCGCGATGTCGAGCAGCACCTTGCCCTTGAGCTTCTCCCGCAGGCCGCCGAGGAGTTCGAGGGAGACGGTGCCGGGCGTGGCGTTGACGACGATCTCGCCGTGCTCGACGGCCGCGGTCAGACCGACGACGGGCAGGGGCGGTTCCCTGTCGGCCGCCGCCTCCGGGTGGCGTGAGCCGAGCACGACGTCGTGGCCCGCGGTGGCCGCCGCGACGGCCACCGCGCGGGCGACAAATCCTGTTCCGAGAAATCCGATGCGCATGATCCCGACGCTAGGCGCGGGCGTCGGGGGGCGTATCGGACGTGGGGACCAGAAGCGGCCCCTCACCAACTGCCTGCGTCCTACCCGTATCGGGACGCGCGACGTAGGTCCCCGGGCCGGTTCACTCCTCGCCGGCGAGCGTCAGCGTGCGCAGCTTCTGCCCCGCGTACCAGGTCGCCACGGCCGTCACACCGACCAGCAGCCCGACGGCCAGGGGCAGTCCGACCTCCGACGAGATCATGCCCGCGTCGCTGGTCTTCTCGGCGACCGCCAGGGACCACTGCTGGACGCTGAGCGTCTTCGCGCCGCTGACCAGGCTGCCGAACAGCGTCTCCCACACCAGCGCGTAGACGAGGCCGATGACGACCGCGTGCCGGCTCACGGTGCCGAGCAGCAGGAACAGCGCGCTGTAGGCGATGGAGGCGACCAGCGCGGCGATGGTGTACGAGACCGCGATCTGCTGGCCGTTGCCGTTGAGGATGTAGCCGGCGATGAAGGTCGGGACCGCGGAGAACACCATGGTCACGGCGATCGCGACGATCAGTTTGGTGAAGATGATCGACGGCCGGGTGACCGGTTTCGCCAGCAGGTAGACGATCGATCCGTCGTCGATCTCGGGGCCGATGGCACCCGTTCCGGCGATCACACCGATCAGCGGGATCATGGTCGCGAGGGCGAAGCCGCCGAGGATGTCCGACGCGATCTGGTCGTCCACGCCGTTGAAGGCCCGTACGGCCACGGCGATGACGATCAGCAGGGCAGGCAGGATCAGCAGGACTGCGGCCCGGCGCCGGCCGAGCAGGGCCCGGTAGGTGAGCCGGGCGACGGTGGGGTGGTACATGGACGTCACAGCTCCTTTCAGGCCGCTCAGGCCGCTACGAGGTACGAGAAGACCGATTCGAGGGATTCGTCGGACGGCGAGACCGTGAGGAGCCGGATGGAGTGCTCGCGGGCGACCCTCGGCAGCAGTTCGGTGAAGCGGCCGAAGTCGACGGCCTGGATGCGCAGCGAGCCCTCGGTGACGTCGACCTCGATGCCGGCCGTCGAGGGGTCGGCGATCAGGGCGGCGGCCAGTGCGCGGTCGTCGCTGGACCGCACGAGATAGCGGTGCGGCCGGTCGGTCATCAGCCGGCGGATCTTGCGGAAGTCGCCGGACGCGGCGTGCCGGCCCGCGACGATCACCTCGATGTGGGCGGCGAGTTGCTCGACCTCCTCAAGGATGTGCGAGGAGAACAGGACGGTACGGCCGGCCGCGCCCATCCGCCGCAGCAGGTCCATCAGCTGCATGCGCTGGCGCGGGTCCATTCCGTTGAACGGTTCGTCCAGGAGCAGCACGGACGGTTCGTGGACGAGCGCGGACGCCATCTTCACGCGCTGCCGCATGCCCTTGCTGTACGTCGCGATCTTGCGGTCCTGCGCGTACTCCATCTCGACGGTGGCGAGCGCCTTCTGGGCCTCCTTCTTACCGAGGCCGTGGAGTTCGGCGTTGGCGACGACGAAGTCGAGACCGGTCAGGAAGTCGTACATGCCCTCGCGTTCGGGGACGATGCCGATCTTTCGGTAGACGGACTCGTTGCGCCAGATCGTGTCGCCGTCGAGGGTGACGCTTCCGTTGGAGGGGGCCAGGAAGCCCGCCATCATGTTGATGAGGGTGGACTTGCCCGCGCCGTTGGGTCCGAGCAGTCCGGTGACGCCGGGGCCGACGGTCATCGTGACGTCGTTGACGGCGACCACGTTGCCGAACCAGCGCGACGCGTGCTCGATGTTGATGGTGGTCACAGCCCGACCTTCCGGTAACGGCGCATGAGGACGGCGTACGAGCCGAGGATGAGCGCGAGGACGACCAGCAGATAGACGGCGCCGACACCGGCCGAGGGGCCGGCCTCGCCGGGGAACGACGAGGTGGCGCCGAGGAAGGCGGTCTGTACGCCGTCGATGAGCGTGATGGGCGAGAACAGCCCGAACCACTGGACGGCGCCGTCCGAGCCGGTCTCGGAGGCGATGGCCTGGATGGTGGAGACGGCGCCGTAGGTGATGGTCAGCGTGGCGATGACGGCGGCGACGCCGAAACCCCGGCGCGGGGTGAGGGCGGCCATGACCAGGCCGAGCCCGCCGAACAGCAGCGAGAGCAGTGCCACGGAGACGAGTCCCTGGCCGAAGCCCTTGGTCTGGTCGACGAAGTCCATCTTGGCGAGCAGCGAACCGATGTAGAGGACGACGAGCGGCGAGGCCGTCAGTACGAAGATCGCGGACGCCATCGCGCCGTACTTGGCGAGGACGTAGTCGACGCGCTCGATGGGGCGTGAGAAGTACAGCGGGACGGTCTTGAACCGCAGGTCGCGCGAGACGGACTGGGGCGCCTGGGCGGCCAGGAAGAGGGCGATGAGGGCCTGGGTGAAGATCGCGTACTGCGTGTACTCGACGGGCAGGCTCTTGAGGTTGGTGGCGACGGCGACGGCCACCATGATCGCCGCGGGCAGGCACATCACGCCGAACAGGATCATCGGCAGGACCTTGGACTTGCCGGACCGGCCGAGGCCGTAGGAGCCGCGCAGGGACTGCGAGAAGAGGGAGCGGCGGGCGTAGGCACGGCCGAGGCGCGGGCCGTCGTAGTTGCGGTAGCCGATGTTGTGGATCTGGGTGAGGTCAGCGCTCATCGCGGCCGCCTCCCTTCTGGAGTGCGAGATCCGCGGTGTCCGGTGCGGCCGTTCCGGGGGTTGTCGCGGGCGGGGCCGTTCCGGGCTGGGCGGGGAGGGCCTGTCCGGCGGCGGCTGCGGCCGTTGCCGCGTCCTTGGAACGGAAGACCTCCGCGATGCGGTGGCGGCGCTGCTCCATCCGTACGAGGCCGAGGCCGAGTTCGGCGACGGTGTCGCGTACGACGTCGTACGTCTCCTCGCCCGCCGCCTCGATGAGCAGGATGTGCCCGGCGCCGGGGAGACCGTCCTCCTCGCTGTCGTGGAGCGTGAGCCCGGCCGCACCGAGTGCCCGGCGCAGCGCGAGGGTCCCGTCGGGGTGCGTGTCGGTGTCGGTGACCTCGACGGCGAGTGTCGCCGTGTCCTGGGTGAAGTCCCGGGTGGAGCTGGAGCGCAGCAGCGTGCCGCCGTCGATGACGACGACGTGGTCGCAGGTGCGTTCGAGTTCGCCGAGGAGGTGCGAGGTAACGAGGACGGAGATGCCGAAGTCCGTGTAGACACGGCGGATCAGGCTGAGCATCTCGTCGCGGCCGACGGGGTCGAGGCCGTTCGTCGGCTCGTCGAGAAGGACGAGTTGCGGATCGTGGACCAGCGCCTGCGCGAGCTTGACGCGCTGCTTCATGCCGGTCGAGTAGCCGCCGATGGGACGGTAGCGCTCCTCGTACAGGCCGACATGGCGCAGGGTGTCCGCGGTGCGTTCGCGGGCGGCGGTCGGGGGGAGGCCGGACATCCGCGCCATGTGGACGACGAGTTCGGTCGCCGAGACGTCGGGCGGCAGGCAGTCGTGCTCGGGCATGTATCCGACGCGTTCGCGGATGGCGGCGCCTTCGGTGGCGACGTCGTGGCCGAGCACGGTGGCGCGGCCCTCCGTGGCGGGGGACAGACCCAGCAGAATCTTGATCATGGTCGACTTGCCGGCTCCGTTGGCACCCACCAGACCGGTCACGCCCGGTCCGATGTCCAAGGAGAGCCGGTCAAGCGCGGTTACCCGGGGGAACCGCTTACTCAGGGCTTCAGTGGCGATCACAGTCACGGGACTGACGGTAGTGGTGTGCGCCACAGCGGGCGTCAGCCCTGGCGGCTGTCTCGGACTCCGTCTTGAGGTGTACGGGCCCGTAAGGGCCGCGTCAAAAGTCAGGCCGAAGGTCGCGGGACGGGGCGGGGGCACGTGCGACCGGGGTCGGGCGGCGCCGGCGAGGATCCGGGCGAGTCCCGGGAAGAAGTACGGGCGGGGGCCCCGGAGATCTTCCGGAATTCCGCTCGGAGGTGGGGAAAAAGCCCGGTCGGAGGGGTGCGCGAGGAGTTGTCCACAGGGAGTTATCCACAGGTTGATCAGCGCACTTGACGCCGCCGCCGGACATTGTCACATTCATCAGTGTCATGTTACGAACGCGTACGGCGATCGGTGCGGCACGGAGGGGCGGGTCATGGCTTCAGCGGTGGCGGGCGAACGGGCCACGGAGCTACGGGGATTCAGATCCGCGCAGCGGCTGGCCTACGAGTGCGCCGAGGCAGTGGCCGCGCGCCTGCGGCCGGGGGTCACGGAGCGCGACGCCGCCCGGATGCAGCGCGAATGGTTGCGTGCGCGCGGTGTGCGCGACTGGTTCCATCTGCCCTTCGCCTGGTTCGGGGACCGTACGGCTTTCGCGGGGTTCCGCGTGCCGCTCCAGTTCTTCCCCACCGGTCGCAGGCTGGCGGAGGGGATGCCGTTCATCCTCGATCTGGCGCCGGTGTACCGGGGATATCCCGCCGATGTCGGTTACTCGGGCTGTCTGGGCCCCCATCCGCTGCACGACAAGCTGCTCGCCGATCTCCGGGCGCATCGCGAGTTGCTGCTGACCGAGGTGCGCGAGCGGCGCCCGCTGCGGGAGATCTACGAGGACGTGGACCGGCTGATGGTCCGGCAGGGGTATGAGAACAGACACCGGGCGTATCCCTTCGGGGTGATCGCCCACAAGGTCGACCGGGTGAAGGACCGGCGCTGGTCGCCGCACGTGTTCGGGTTCGGTACGCAGGCGCTCAGGGGTCTGGCGAGCGACGCCCTGCACGGGCACCGGGACGGCTGGTCACCCCTGTGGAGTCCGTACAGATTCTCCGACCACCCGCCGAGACCCGGCCTGTGGGCGGTCGAGCCACACCTCGGCTTCCGGGGTACGGGAGCCAAGTTCGAAGAGATCCTGGTGGTCACCGACTCCAGGGACCCGGCCGAGAGCGCGTTCTGGCTGGATGACGATCTGCCGCATGTGCGGCGTTGGGCGGAGGGTGCGTGATGTCGCTTCAGTCAGTTCCGTCGGCGGCCGGGCCGGGCGGCGCGCGTGAGCGCCGGGTGCGCACGGGCGAGGTCGATCTGTGTGTGGCCGAGCTGGGTGACCCGGCACGGCCGACGGTCGTCCTCGTGCACGGCTATCCGGACAGCAAGGAGGTCTGGTCGCTGGTCGCGGAGTCGCTCGCCGACCGCTTCCACGTGGTGCTGTACGACGTCCGGGGGCACGGCGGGTCGACGGCGCCGAAGCCGCTGCGCGGTGGCTTCACCCTGGAGAAGCTGACGGACGACTTCCTGGCGGTCGCCGACGCGGTGAGCCCGCGCAGACCGGTCCACCTGGTGGGGCACGACTGGGGGTCCGTGCAGGGCTGGGAGTTCGCGACCGTACGCCGCGCGTCGGGCCGTATCGCCTCCTTCACCTCGATCTCGGGGCCCTCGCTGGACCACTTCGGGCACTGGATCAAACAGCGGATGACCCGGCCCACCCCGCGCGCGGTGGGTCAACTGCTCGGTCAGGGCGCCAAGTCCTGGTACGTGTATCTGCTGCACACGCCGAGGCTGCCCGAGCTGGCGTGGCGCGGGCCGCTCGGCCGGCGGTGGCCGAAGCTGCTGGAGCGCGCCGAGAAGACACCGCGAGGGAGCCGGCCCACCTCGGCTCAGGGTGCGGCACGCGGGGCCGAGGCGTATCCGACCTCCTCGCTGCCGGACGACGCCGCGCACGGCGCCTGGCTCTACCGGGACAACATCCGCGCACGGCTGCGCAGTCCGCGCGCCGACGCGCACGCGCGGGTGCCCGTCCAGCTGATCACCCCGACGGGGGACCCCTTTCTCTCCGAGCGGCTCTACGAGGATCTGGAACGGTGGGCGCCGCAGCTCGTCCGCAGGACGCTTCCCGCCACGCACTGGGTCCCCCGGTCCCGGCCCGATCAACTGGCGCGCTGGATCACCGATTTCGTACTGGCCCACGAGCCCGATCCGGACGACGAGGACGACGCGGCGGCAGCCATCGGGACCGTCGGCAAGGCACGCCGGGCGAACCGGGACCGCCGGGCGCGGGAGCTGGTGGCGAGCGGCCCGTACGGGGAGCGGTTCGGCGGGCAGCTCGTCCTGGTGACCGGGGCGGCCGGCGGGATCGGGCGGGCCACCGCGTTCGCGTTCGCCGAGGCGGGCGCCCGGGTCGTGGCGGTCGACCGTGACGCCGAAGGGGTCGCCAGGACCGCCGAGATGGCCCGGCTGATCGGCGCGCCCCAGGTGTGGGCGGAGACCGTCGACGTCAGCGACGAAGAGGCGATGGAGAAGCTGGCCGGGAAGATCGCCGACGAGGGCGGCACGGTCGACGTCCTGGTGAACAACGCGGGGATCGGCCTGTCGGGCCCGTTCCTGGAGACCACGACGGAGGACTGGAAGCAGGTCCTGGACGTCAATCTCTGGGGCGTGATCCACGGGTGCCGGATATTCGGCGGCCGGATGGCGGCGCGCGGCCAGGGCGGGCACATCGTCAACACCGCGTCGGCGGCGGCCTATCAGCCGTCGAAGGCGCTGCCCGCGTACAGCACGTCCAAGGCGGCCGTGCTGATGCTCAGCGAGTGCCTGCGCGCGGAGCTGGCCGGGCAGGGCATCGGGGTCAGCGCCGTCTGCCCCGGCTTCGTCAACACCGGCATCACCTCCACCGCGCGGTTCACCGGTGTCTCGGCGGAGGAGGAGAAGCGGCGCCGGAAACGGGCGACCCGGCTGTACGGGCTGCGCAACTACCCGCCGGAGAAGGTCGCCGACGCCATCCTGCGCGCCGTCGTCCGCAACGAGGCCGTCGTACCGGTCACTCCGGAGGCGCGCGGCGCCCGGCTGCTGTCCCGTTTCGCGCCCGGGACGGCGCGCGCGATAGCCCGGCTGGATCCGCCGCTGTGAACGCGCGGGAGGAGCGGGCGGATCCGCACGGGGAGGCGTCGGAGCCGCCGCCCGGCCGCCCCGACGGAAACGGCGCGGCGGACGGACCTCGGGGGATCGCGCCCCGGCGGGTGTCCTTCGACTGGCACGGGACCCCGCTGCACTGGATACCGGACGAGCCGACCGCCACGCATGTCGTCAACGTGCTGCATCTGCTGCTCCCGGCGGGTGAGCGGTGGTTCGTCAGGGTCTTCGGGGAGGCGCTGCCCCTGGTGGACGATCCGGTGCTGCTCGGGCAGGTCAAGGGCTTCATGGGACAGGAGGCGACGCACAGCGTGCAGCACACGTACGTGCTGCGCCACCTCGCGGAGCAGGGGCTGGACACCGAGCCGTACACCCGGCACGTCGACCTGCTCTTCGGGAAACTTCTCGGGGAGAAGCCGCCGTTCGGTGTGCCGTGGCCGGCGCGGGACTGGCTGCGCTTCCGGCTGGCGATCGTCGCCGCGATCGAGCAGTTCACGGCCGTGCTGGGCGACTGGGTGCTCCGTGCGGAGGCGCTGGACCGGGCGGGGGCGGACGGGGTGATGCTCGATCTGCTGCGCTGGCACGGCGCCGAGGAGGTCGAACACCGGTCGGTGGCCTTCGACATGTACGAGCACTGCGGTGGCCCCGGTCCGGTGCGTTACGCCCGCCGGCTGGAGACGATGCTCGTCACCGCGCCGGTGATGCTCTGGCTGTGGGGGTGGGGAGCGGCGTATCTGATCCGGCACGACCCGAGCCTCGGGGGCCGGTCGCGCTACTCGCTCCGCGAGCACAACCGCGCCGTCGCCAAGGGCCTGTTGCCGACCTGGCGCGAGCTGGGGGCGGCCGTACCCCGGTACTTACGGCGGTCCTACCATCCCTCGCACGAGGGTTCGCTCCGCAGGGCGGTCGACTATCTCGCGGCCTCGCCCGCGGCCCGCGCGGCAGCCGGGGCGGCCGGCCGGTCCACCACGCGGCACACCGTTCCTGAGCCCTGGGAGGGGTGAGCGTGTCCGAGAACGCAGGTACGTCGGGAGCCCGGGGCACGACCGGGGCCACGGACGTGGACCGGTACCGGATCGAGGACCTGGCGCACGCGAGCGGCGCCACGGTCCGCACCATCCGCGCCTACCAGGACCGCGGGCTGCTCCCCGCCCCGAGGCGGCGGGGCCGGGCCAACATGTACGGGGACACCCATCTGTCCCGGCTGCGCCAGATCTCGGATCTCCTCGACCGGGGCTACACCCTGGCCTCGATCAAGGAACTGCTGGAGGCGTGGGACACCGGGCGCGGACTCGGCGGGGTGCTGGGTCTGGTCGCCGAGGCGCGCGCCCCCGGCACCGACGAGCGGCCCGCCCGGCTCACCCGCGCCGAGCTGGACGAGTTGTTCGGCGGCTCCCCCGGCGAGGCGGCGCTCATCGAGGCGGTGGAGCTGGGGGTGCTGGAGCCGATCGCGGGCAGGGACGACGAGTTCCTCGTACCGAGCTCCCAAGAGTTGTCGGTGGCGGCCGAGTTGTACGCGGCGGGGGTGCCGCTGTCGGCTCTCTCCGCCCATCTGCGGGAACTTCGCGGCCAGGTCGAGCACATCGCCGTTCGTTTCCTGGAGTTCGCCAGGGAGCATGTCTTCGCGCGGTATCCGGTCCACCCGCCGACGACGGATGCGGAAGCCGCCGAGGCGGCAGCGCTCCTGCGGCGCCTGCGCCCCCTCGCCGGGCAGACCGTCGACGCCGAACTGGCTCGCGCCATGAGGTTGTTCGCCGCCCGGCACCGGGAGCAGCGCCGGTTGGCGGGCGAGGTGGAGCTGTCACGCTCCGGGACCCGGTCGGTGGCGCTGCCGGCCGGGACGGTCGAGGCTCTGCGGAGCCTGGTTGGCGAGGAGGGCGTCTCGGCCTTCGTCACCGCGGCGGCCGAACGGGAGTTACAGGCAAGGACGTTGGACAGCCTTGCCACAACCCACTCGCAGCGCGGACAACTTGATCAAATGGGCTGACAGGGAGGTCGGTTGTCCACAGATTCGTCAAATCGCCTGTGGATAACTTGAGTTGACTGTGGATCAAACATTTTCACACTGATCTTTTTCGATCGGATCGAGTCGAAACAAGTCGGAACGAATCGGATCGGTGCGCATGTCGAACCGGATCGAAATGGGTGGCGCCTCCCCGGTGCCTCCCGGCACTCTGGTCGGATGACCGGAACGCATACCCCACCGGGCACGGGAACGCCCGACGAACGGCGCACCGTCAAGGTGTCGAAGTACCTCTCGAAGCATCTGCGGCACCAGCCCGAGCGAATCGGGCTCACGCTCGACCCGAACGGCTGGGTGACGGTCGACGCGCTGCTCCGCGCCACGGCCGCCCACAACTTTCCCGTCACCCGCGCGGAACTCGACCATGTCGTGGCCGTCAACGACAAGCGGCGCTTCACCGTCGAGGGCGGCAGAATCCGCGCGAACCAGGGCCACACCGTCGAGGTGGACCTGGACCTGCCACCGGCCGAGCCGCCCGCGTACCTCTACCACGGCACGGTCGCCCGCAGCCTCGACGCGATCCGCGCCGAGGGCCTGCGCCCCATGAACCGCCACCACGTCCATCTCTCCCCGGACCGCGAGACGGCCACCCGCGTCGGCGCCCGCCGAGGCCGGCCGATCGTCCTCCCGGTGGACGCGGGCGCGATGCACCGCGACGGCCACGTCTTCCGCGTCAGCGCCAACGGCGTCTGGCTGGCCGACGCCGTCCCCCCGGACTACCTGCGCTTCGGCGACTGATCCCCGCCGACCCACCACGCACCCACCACGCGCCCGACCGGCGCGGCCCGGTCAGGCCGGTCAGGCCGGTCAGGCCGGTCAGGCCGGTCAGGCGGAAACGTAAGCTCGGCCCATGAGTCTGCGTCTGAGCACCGTGATCCTCCCCGTCGACCGCTGGCACAAGGGAGGCCGGGCGACGTGGCAGCGTGCCGAGGAGCTCGGCTTTCACACGGCGTACACCTACGACCATCTCTCCTGGCGCACCTTCCGCGACGGCCCGTGGTTCGGCGCCCTGCCCACCCTCACCGCCGCCGCCACGGTGACCGAACGCCTCCGGCTGGGCACCCTCGTCACGTCGCCGAACTTCCGCCACCCCGTGACGCTCGCCAAGGAACTGATCTCGCTCGACGACATCTCCGACGGGCGCGTCACGCTCGGCATCGGTGCCGGCGGCAACGGCTTCGACGCCACGGCGCTCGGGCAGGAGGCGTGGACACCGCGCGAGCGGGCGGACCGCTTCGGCGAATTCGTGCCCCAGCTCGATCGCCTGCTCACCGAGGGCGCGGTCACCCAACAGGGCGGCTTCTACTCGGCGGTCGAGGCCAGGAATCTGCCGGGTTGTGTACAGCGCCCCCGCCTCCCCTTCGCCGTCGCCGCGACAGGCCCGCGCGGCCTCGGACTCGCCGCACGGTACGGCCAGGCGTGGGTGACCACCGGCGACCCGAAACTCTTCGACGAGGGCACCCCCGCGCAGTCGGACGAAGCGCTGCGCGGGCAGGTCGCGAAGCTCGGCGCGGCGTGCGAGGCGATCGGCCGCGACGCGGCTGAGCTGGACAGGATCCTGCTCACCGCCTTCACGCCGGACCGGTCCACGATGCTCGACTCGGTCGGCGCCTTCGTGGACTTCGCGGGCCGGCAGCGGGAGATCGGCTTCACCGAGATCGTGCTCCACTGGCCGATCCCCGACTCGGACTTCGCCGTGGACCAGGACGTCTTCGAGCGCGTCGCGACCGAGGCGGCCGACCAGCTGCGCTGACGGCGCCTCGCCGTCCCCCGGGGAACGCGTGAGTACGTCGGGACTACGTCGTGGCTACGTCGTGAGAGCGTTCGGACGGTGACGCGTGGGGACGTTCGGGCGCGAACCTCCCGGTGTCACCCCGCTCGCCCGCAATGCCCGCTGTCGTGCCGGCTCAGGTGTGCGCCCCCGCGCACGCCCGTGCACGCGGGTACGGGAGAATGAGCCGGTGACCTCCCCCATCGAATCCTCGCTGCCCGCCCGCCCCCGGCTGATCGCCACCGATCTCGACGGAACGCTGCTGCGCGACGACAAGACCGTCTCCGAGCGCACCGTCGCCGCGCTCGCCGCCGCCGAGGAGGCCGGGATCGAGGTCTTCTTCGTCACCGGGCGGCCGGCCCGCTGGATGGGGGTCGTCAGCGACCATGTGCACCGGCACGGCCTCGCCATCTGCGCCAACGGCGCCGTCGTGGTGGATCTGCGGGCCGGCGGGGGAGTCGGCGAGGCGGTGATGGTCCGCGGCCTGGACCCGGACGCCGCGCTCGATGTCGTCCAGGCGCTCCGGGACGCCGCTCCCGGCACGTCCTTCGCCGTCGAGAAGACGACGAGCTTCGACCACGAGCCCGACTACCCGCCCTTCGTGAACGACCCCGGCTCGCACATCGCCGTCGCCGAGAAGCTTCTCCAGGAGGCGACGGACAAGGATCCCGTCATCAAGGTGCTGGCGAACCACCCGACCCTGGCACCGGACGCCTTCCTCACCCTGGCCCGCACGGCCGCCGGACATCTCGCCTCCTTCACCCGCTCCAGCCCCACCGCGCTCCTGGAGATCAGCGGCCTCGGCGTGAGCAAGGCGAGCACCCTCGCGCTCTGCTGCGCCGAGCGGGGCATCTCCTCCGACGAGGTCGTCGCGTTCGGCGACATGCCGAACGACGTGGAGATGCTGGCATGGGCCGGTTCGTCGTACGCGATGGGCAACGCCCACCCGGACGTGATCGCGGCGGCGTCCGGCCGCACCGTCGCCAACAACGAGGACGGGGTCGCCGTGATCATCGAACAGCTGGTGGCACGGGCGCGGGACGCCCTCCAGGTGCCGGACACCGACTGAATCCGGACACGGCCCGGGTCCGGGCGCACCTCCCAGGTCCGGCACGGCCGGGTACGGCACCGCCCAGGTCCGGCGCACCACCCAGGTCCGGGCGCACCGCCCAAGATCGACCCGCCCAGCGCGGACACACCCCGGTCCGGTGGCCTACAGCGGCGCCTGCCAGATCACCGTCGTGCCGCCGCCGTCCGGGGCGAGGCCCGGTCCGACCTCGCTCGATCCGCCCAGTGACTCGGCGCGCCGCCGCAGGTTGCGCAGACCGCTGCGCCGGCCGCCGTCCGGGATGCCCACCCCGTCGTCGGCGACGGACAGCCGTACGGCGGGTGTGCCGTCCGGCAGGTGGGCGCTCGCGTCCACCGTGACCTCGATCCGCGACGCCCGTGCGTGCCGGAAGGCGTTGGACAGGGCCTCGCGGAGCGCCGCGATGAGGTTCTTGCCGGTGAGATCGCCGACGGACGAGTCGACCGCGCCGGCGAAACGGTGGGTCGGCCGGAAGCCGAGCGGCACGGCCGCCATGTTGATCTCGCGCAGGACGCGGGTGCGCAGCCCGGACGGCGCCTCGGCCGGGCCCTGTTGCAGCGCGAAGATGGCCGTACGGATCTCCTGGATGGTGACGTCCAGTTCGTCCACCGCCTTGCCGACACCCGCGCGGACCTCGGGCACGGCCGACCGCCGCTGCGCGGTCTCCAGCATCATCCCGGTGGCGTACAGGCGCTGGATGACCAGATCGTGCAGGTCGCGGGCGATCCGGTCGCGGTCCTCGAACACCGCGAGCCGTTCCCGGTCGCGCTGCGCCTCGGCCATCATGAGGGCGAGGGCGGCCTGCGAGGCGAACTGGGCGCCGAGGGCGCGTTCCGACTCGGTGAAGGGGCGTGCGCCGATATGGCGCGGGGTCGCGAGGACGCCGAGCACCCGCCCGTCGCTGTGCAGCGGCAGCAGCATGCTCGGGCCGAAATGGGCGGAGAGCGGGGAGATCAGGCGCGGGTCGGTGCTGGAGTCCTCCACGTAGACGGATTCGCCCGCCAGCAGTTGGGCGACCACCTCGCTCTGTCCGGTGATCCGGGTGCCGATGGAGGCGTCGGGGTTGTCGGAGGAGACGGCGGCGATCTCCAGATCCCCGTCGGAGGTGGGCAGCAGGACGACGCCCGCGGCCGAGTCGGCGAGTTTGCGGGCCTGTTCGGCGACGACGGTCAGGGCGTGGCGGGCGTGTGCGGTGTAGTCGGCGTCGGCGTCGCCGTCCGTGGGGGCGGTGGGGTCGGGGTGTTCGGGGTGTTCGGGGTGAGCGACGTCCTCGCCGGACAGCAGGGCCGTGGTGACGGCGACCGAGCCGTCGATCCAGCGTTCGCGCCGCCGGGCCGCCTCGTACAGCCGGGCGTTGCCGATCGCCAGGCCCGCTTCGGTGGCGAGGACCCGCGCCAAGTGCTGGTCGTGGTCGGTGAATTCGGCGCCGTCGCGCTTCTCGGCGAAATACAGATTCCCCAGTGTCTCGCCCTGGACGCGGATGGGGACGCCGAGGAACGAGCGCATCACGGGGTGGTGGGGCGGAAAACCGGCCGCGCGCGAGTCGTGGCCGAGGTCGGTGAGACGGATGGGTTCGGGGTGGCGGATGAGTGCGCCGAGCAGCCCGGTGCGGCCGTCCGGGCGGTGGCCGATCCGCCGGGCGGTGGCCTCGTCCACGCCGTACGTGACGAAGTCGGAGAGACCGCGGCCCGTCTCGTCCACGACGCCGAGCGCCGCGTAACGGGCCCCGGTGAGACGGGCCGCCGTCTCGCAGATCCGGTCGAGGGTGGAGCGCAGTTCGAGTCCGGTGCCGACGGAGCGCATGGCTTCGAGCAGTTGCGGGACGCGCGCGGTGAGTTCGGTGGACAGGCCCTGGAGACGGCGAGCCGCGTCGGCGTCGGGGTGGTCCCGGGGGTCGGGGGCTGTCATACCGTCGACCCTAGTGAGTCGCATTTGACATGGAAAGTCGGTTATCGGCGGCTGTCTCGCCGATCAGGACGGCTGATCGACCCGTACGGCCCGCGTCTGCCCCCGGGCCTGCCCCTGCCGCTGCTCTCGTTCGCGCTCGCGCATCGTGCGCAATGGACCGTCCACCGCGATCAGATCGGTGTACGGGCCCCGCTGCACCACCCGCCCCTCGTCGAGCACCAGCACCTCGTCCACCGCGTCGAGCCCCTGGAGCCGGTGGGCGATCAGCAGGGTCGTCCGCCCTTCCGTCTCCGCCAGCAGGTCCGCCGTCAGCGCGTCGGCCGTCGGGAGATCGAGGTGTTCGGCGGGCTCGTCCAGCACCAGGACGGGGAAGTCGGCGAGAAGCGCCCGTGCCAGCGCCAGACGCTGGCGCTGGCCGCCGGAGAGCCGCGCGCCGTGCTCGCCGACGAGGGTGTCCAGTCCGGCGGGCAGCGTGTCGACCCAGTCCAGCAGGCGGGCCCGGCGCAGCGCCTCGCGCAGGTCGTCGTCGGTCGCGTCCCGGCGGGCGAGGGCGAGGTTCTCGCGTACGGAACTGTCGAACAGGTGCGCGTCCTGCGCGCACAACCCGACGAACCGCCGCACCGTGTCGCCGTCCAGCGTGGCCGTGTCCGTCCCGCCGAGCCGGACGACGCCCTCGCGCGCGTCGAGGAAACGCAGCAGCACCTGGGCGAGCGTCGTCTTGCCCGAGCCGGAAGGACCCACCACGGCGAGCCGTGTCCCGGCGGTCAGGGTCAGGTCGACCCCGGCGAGCGCGTCGCGCTCCTGCCCCGCGTACCGGGCCGAGAGCCCCCGTACCTCCAGTGGGAACGGCGATTCGGGAGTGACGGCAGGCCGCTCGGGCTCCCGTACGGGGTCGGGCGCGTCCAGTACCCCGCACACCCGCTCGGCGCTGCGCGCGGCCCGCTGCCGGTACCGCACCGCGAGCGGCAGCCCGGCCACGGCCTCGAACGCGGCGAGCGGCGTCAGGACGACAACGGCGAGCGCGACTCCCGGCAGCCGCCCGTCGTGCACGGCCCCGACACCGGTGTACGCGGCGGCGGTCACCGTCAGGCCGCAGATAAGCGCGGACAGGCCGCCGCTCAGTGCGGTGGCGGCGGCGCCGCGCGAGGCGATGGCCGTGAGGGCCGTGTCGGCGTCGCGCGCCGCGCGGATACGGCTCCGCAGGGCGCCGGCGACCGTCAGTTCGGCGCAGCCTTCGAGGAGTTCGGTGACCCGGGTGGCGAGCAGGCCGCGCGCGGGGGCGAGCCGCCGTTCGGCGCGGCGCGCGTGGGCGGCGCCGATCAGCGGCACGCCGACGCCTGCCGCGAGCAGGCCGACGGCCAGCGCGGCGCCCGCCTCGGGCAGCAGCCAGGTGGTGAAGCCGACGGTGCCCGCGCCGACGAGCAGGGCGGAGCCGACCGGGAGCACCCAGCGCAGCCAGTAGTCCTGGAGGGCGTCGACGTCGGCGACGAGCCGGGTGAGCAGATCCCCGCGCCGGGTGTGGCGCAGCCCGGCGGGGGCGAGCCGTTCGAGCCGTCGGTAGACGGAGACGCGCAGGTCGGCGAGCATCCGGAGCACCGCGTCGTGGGAGACGAGCCGCTCGGCGTAGCGGAAGACGGCGCGCCCGATCCCGAAGGCGCGGGTCGCGGTCACGGCGACCATCAGATACAGCACCGGTGGCTGCTCGGACGCCCGTGAGATGAGCCATCCGGAGACGGCCATCAGCCCGACGGCGGACCCGAGTGCCAGGCTCCCGAGCACCAGCGCGAGTACGAACCGACCTCGCAGGGCCCCGGCGGCGGCGCGCATCCGGGCGAGCGGGCGTGGTGTGGCGCCGCGTCCCCGGCGTGCGTCAGTGTCCGGGGCGGCGGTCTGGTCCGCGAACACGGACGGGCCCCCGGCGGCGCCTGTGCCTGTACCGGAGGTGGCGCCGCCGCCGGTGCCTGTGCCTGGACCGGAGGTGGCGCCGCCGCCGGTGCCTGTGCCTGGACCGGAGGTGGCGCCGCCGCCGGTGCCTGTGCCTGTGGTGCCGGTGTCTGGGCCTGCGCCGGCCGCTCCCGTACCGATGCTGCTGCCGCCGCCGGTACGGTCAGTGGTCCCCGTAACGGAAACGCCGCCCCCGTGCCGGAGCCCCGGTGTCCGCCCGCCACCCAAGGGCCGGTCCACCGGCGCACCGGAACCGCCCAGTTCGACCACTCGGTCCGCCAGGGGCAGCAGCGCCGGGCGGTGGATCACCAGGATCACGGTGCGGCCCTCCGCCAGGCGGCGGATCGCCGCCACGATGCCCGCCTCCGTCTCGCCGTCCAGTGCCGCCGTGGGCTCGTCCAGCAGCAGCACCGGACGGTCCGCCAGGAACGCGCGCGCCAGTGCGAGGCGTTGACGCTGCCCCGCCGACAGGCCCGTACCGTCCTCGCCCAGTTGGGTTTCCGTCCCCCGGGGCAGCGCGCTCACGAAGTCGTACGCCCCCGCGTCGCGCAGCGCGTTCCGTACGACGGCGTCATCCGCGTCCGGGCGGGCCAGGCGTACGTTCTGGGCAATCGTCCCCGCGAAGAGGTACGGGCGCTGCGGCACCCAGGCGATCTGCGCGCGCCAGCGGTCCAGGTCGAGGGCGGAGAGGTCCCTGCCGCCCACCCGTACGTGACCCTCGTCCGGCACGGTGAAGCCGAGCAGCACGTTCAGCAGGGTCGTCTTGCCCGCGCCGCTCGGGCCGACCAGGGCGACCGTCTCCCCCGGTTCGACCACCAGCGTGGCCGCGTCCAGGGACGGTTCGGCCCGGCCCTCGTGGCGCACCGTCACACCCGCCAGCTCCAGCCGGGGCGGGCCCGCCCCCTCGGCCGTACACCGTCCCCCGGTCGCCGGGTCGGTGCGGGAGAGGGTCGCCGGGTCCGTCTCCAGCACCGCGAAGACCTCCTCCGCCGCCGCCAGCCCCTCCGCCGCCGCGTGGTACTGCGTGCCCACCTGCCGCAGCGGCAGATACGCCTCCGGGGCCAGGATGAGCACGACGAGTCCGGTGGCGAGGTCCAACTCCCCGTGGACCAGGCGCATCCCAATACCCACGGCCACCAGGGCGACCGACAGGGTCGACAGCAGTTCCAGCGCGAAGGACGACAGGAAGGCGATCCGCAGCGTACGGAGCGTGGCCCGCCGGTACGCCGAGGTGATCTCCCGCACCGACTCCGCCTGTGCCTTCGCCCGGCCGAAGACCTTCAGCGTCGGCAGCCCGGCGACCACGTCCAGGAAATGCCCCGACAGCCGCGACAGCAGCTGCCACTGACGGTCCATCCGGGACTGGGTGGCCCAGCCGATGAGCACCATGAAGAGCGGGATGAGCGGCAGGGTCGCCACGATGACGGCCGCCGACACCCAGTCGTCGGTGACGATCCGCGCGAGTACGGCGACCGGCACCACCACCGCGAGACCGAGCTGGGGCAGATAGCGCGCGAAGTAGTCGTCCAGCGCGTCCACGCCACGGGTGGCCAGCGCGACGAGTGAGCCGGTGCGCCGCGTGCTCAGCCATCCGGGTCCCAGCTCGGCGGCCCGCTCCAGCAGCCGCCCGCGCAGCTCGGACATGACCGCCGCGCTCGCCCGGTGGGCGGCACGTTCGGTCAGCCACGCGACCAGTCCGCGTCCGACGGCGACCGCGCCGAGCAGGACCAGCGGCGTACCGAGCCCGGAGACATCGAGTCCGCGCTCGAACGCCCCCACCACCACTTCGGCGACGATCACCGCCTGAGCCACGATCAGCCCGGCACCGGCCAGTCCCAGAAGCACCAGTGCCACCAGGAAACGCCGGGTGGCCCGTGCGTACCGCAGCAGACGCGGATCGATTGGTTTCACGTGAAACACCCGCCCGGTTCGGGACCAGAGTCCGAGGTCTTGTCGGACACGGTCTAGTGGTGCGCGTCAGTCGTGGTGGTACGCGTCGGCGAGGTGCCGGGGGCCTGCAATGGGCGGGGTCCGGCATTGTGCTGGGTGTCCGCGATGTGCTGGATATCGGCGATGTGCTGGGTGCCGATGCGCTTGCGGAAGACCCAGTACGTCCAGCCCTGGTAGAGCACCACCAGCGGCGTCGCGATGCCCGCGCACCAGGTCATGATCGTGAGGGTGTACGGCGTCGAGGACGCGTTGGTCACCGTCAGGCTCCACGCCGGGTCGAGCGACGACGGCATGACATTCGGGAAGAGCGTCAGGAAGAGCATCGCCACTGCGGCCACGATCGTGAGTCCGGAGAGCGCGAACGACCACCCCTCCCGCCCCATCCTGATCGCCACGACCGCGCCGGCCAGCGCCACCACCGCGACCACGAGGGCGCCCAGGCTCACGCCGTCCCCGCTGTCGGCCTGTGTCCACCCGAGGAACCCGAGCACCGCCACGGCCGTGAGCAGCCCCAGCCCGAAGGCCAGCTTCCGCGCCCGCACCCGGATGTCCCCCACCGTCTTGAGGGCGGCGAACACCGCGCCGTGGAAGGTGAAGAGGGTCAGCGTCACCAGCCCGCCGAGGAGCGCGTACGGGTTGAGCAGGTCGGTCAGGCCGCCCACGTACTCCATGTCGGCGTCGATCTTCACGCCGCGCACGATGTTCCCGAAGGCCACGCCCCAGAGCACCGCCGGCAGCAGCGAGGTCCAGAAGATCGCGTGCTCCCAGTCGCGCTGCCAGCGCTCCTCGGGACGCTTGGCCCGGTACTCGAAGGCGACTCCGCGCACGATCAGACAGATCAGGATGAGCAGCAGCGGCAGATAGAAGCCGGAGAAGAGGGTGGCGTACCACTCGGGGAACGCCGCGAAGGTCGCGCCGCCCGCCGACAGCAGCCACACCTCGTTGCCGTCCCAGACGGGGCCGATGGTGTTGATGAGGACCCTGCGTTCCTTGCGGTCGCGCGCGAGGAGTTTCGTCAGGACACCGATCCCGAAGTCGAAGCCCTCAAGGAAGAAGTAGCCGGTCCACAGGACGGCGATCAGGACGAACCAGACGTCGTGGAGTTCCATGACTCACATCAGCTCCTCAAAGTCCTCGGTACGGGTCGGTACGGGCATTGCGAATCGGCACGGTCGGCATCGGGTCGGCACGGGTCAGTACGAGAACGCCATCGGGCGGTCGGCGTCCTCGCTGTCGTGGCCGCCGATCTTCGTGGGCGGGTTGAGGTCGTCGTCCGTGAGCTCCGGCGGACCCGCCTTGACGTACGTCACGAGCAGCCGCACCTCGACGACGGCGAGCGCCGCGTAGAGCAGGGTGAAGACGATCATCGAGGTGAGCACCTCGGCGGTGGAGGTGCCGGGGGAGACGGCGTCGGCGGTGCGCAGTACGCCGTAGACCGCCCAGGGCTGGCGGCCGGTCTCGGTGAAGATCCAGCCCCAGGAGTTGGCGATGAGCGGGAAGAGCATCGTCCACAGGGCGACCAGCCAGTAGATCCGGTCGAAGCGGGGGCCGAGGGCCTTGGAACGGAAGAGCACGAGATGCGGGACCTCGTCCTCGCCGGTGCGCAGCGCCTTCGGCAGCAGGAACTTCCGGCGGGTCAGCCAGAGCCCGAGGAGTCCGATGCCCAGCGACGCCATGCCGAAGCCGATCATCCAGCGGAAGCCCCAGTAGGCGACGGGGATGTTGGGCCGGTAGTCGCCGGGGCCGTACTTCTCCTGTTCCGCCTTCTGCACGTCGTTGATGCCGGGGACGAACGAGTCGAAGTCGCTGTGGGCGAGGAAGGAGAGCAGGCCGGGTATCTCGACGGCGACCTTGTTGTGGCCCTGGTCGACGTCCCCGTACGCGAAGAGGGAGAACGGCGCGGGCGCCTCGCCGTCCCACAGGGCCTCGGCGGAGGCCATCTTCATCGGCTGCTGCTCGTACATGATCTTGCCGAGGGTGTCGCCGCTGACGGCGGTGAGCAGGCCGGCCGTGACCAGGGTGACGAGACCGAGCCGCAGTGAGGTGCGCATCACCGCGACGTGGGTCCGCCGCCCGTCGCGCCGTCGGCGCGCGAGGTGGAAGGCGGATATGCCGACCATGAACGCGCCGCCGACCATGAAGGCCGCCGTGATGGTGTGGAAGAACTGGGCGAGGGCGGTGTTCTGCGTCAGTACGGCCCAGAAGTCGGTCAGCTCGGCCCGGCCGCGCTCCTCGTTGATCCGGTAGCCGACGGGGTGCTGCATCCAGGAGTTGGCGGCCAGGATGAAGTAGGCGGAGAGGATCGTGCCGATCGAGACCATCCACATACAGGCCAGATGGATCTTCTTGGGCAGCTTGTCCCAGCCGAAGATCCACAGGCCGATGAAGGTGGACTCGAAGAAGAACGCGATCAGCGCCTCGAAGGCGAGCGGGGCGCCGAAGACATCGCCGACGAAGCGGGAGTAGTCCGACCAGTTCATGCCGAACTGGAACTCCTGCACGATGCCGGTGACGACTCCCATCGCGATGTTGATCAGGAAGAGCTTGCCCCAGAACTTCGTCGCCCTGAGGTACTTGGGACGGGACGTCCGTACCCACGCGGTCTCCAGGCCGACGGTCAGCGCGGCGAGGGAGATCGTGAGGGGGACGAAGAGGAAGTGGTAGACGGTGGTGATGCCGAACTGCCATCGCGCGAGAGTCTCGGGGGCCAGTGCCATGTCCACGTCGTCTCTCTCCTTCTCCTTGCGGGCCCCTTGCCGGGGGCGGCGACGTGTCCCGAACGTCCCGATGAGAACGGGGCGAAGCAGGACACCTCACACTCGCTTGTGAACGCGTTCACATTCACAAGCAAAAGTATGGCGCACGGTCCGACGGGATCTTCAAGGGGGGGTCCCCCTCCGTACGTCCCGCCGTGGCCGCGCGCCGTGGCACCCCGCTCGGGACCGGCCGGGCAGGCCGGACCCGGGACAGGCATCCGTCGCGTATCAGCTCCTCGGTCCCGCCCGGCGGACAGGACCTCGGCCGCGGATCCTCAGACCCTCGATCCTCAGAGCTCCTTGCGGAACGTTTCCGCCGTGCGCAAGAACAGGTCGTTCGCCTCGTACTCACCGATCGTCACCCGCACCCCCTCGCCCGCGAACGGCCGGACGGTCACGCCCGCGCGCTCGCACTCCGCCGCGAAGTCGGTCGTCCGGTCCCCCAGCCGCAGCCACACGAAGTTCGCGTGCGTCTCCGGCACGGTCCAGCCCTGCCCGATCAGCGCGTCGTACACCCGGGTGCGCTCGGCGACCAGTGACCCCACCCGCCCCAGCAGCTCGTCCTCGGCGCGCAGTGAGGCGACCGCCGCGTCCTGTGCGATCTGGCTCACCCCGAACGGCACCGCCGTCTTGCGCAGCGCGGCGGCGACCGGCTCGTGGGCGATCGCGAAGCCGACGCGCAGCCCCGCGAGGCCGTACGCCTTGGAGAAGGTCCGGAGTACGGCCACGTTGGGGCGCTCCCGGTAGATCTCCACGCCGTCGGGCACGTCGGTGTCCCGGATGAACTCGCGGTACGCCTCGTCCAGCACCACCAGCACGTCGCCCGGCACCCGGTCGAGGAACCGTTCCAGCGCGGCCCGGCGCACCACGGTGCCCGTGGGGTTGTTGGGGTTGCAGACGAAGATCAGCCGGGTCCGTTCGGTGATCGCGTCCGCCATCGCGTCCAGGTCGTGGGTGTCGCTCGCGTCCAGCGGCACCCGCACCGACGCGGCCCCGGAGATCTGCGTGATGATCGGATACGCCTCGAAGGACCGCCAGCCGTAGATCACCTCGTCGCCGGGGCCCGAGGTGGCCTGAAGCAACTGCTGGGCCACTCCCACCGAACCCGTGCCCGTCGCGAGGTGCGAGACGGGCACCCCGAAGCGCTCGGCCAGCTCGCCCATCAGCCCGGTGCACGCCATGTCGGGGTAGCGGTTGAACGCGCCTGCCGAGGCCAGCACCTTCTCCATCACCCCGGGGAGCGGCGGGTAGGGGTTCTCGTTGGACGACAGCTTGTACGCGGCGGGCCCGCCGGACGCCGCCGGCCTGCCCGGCTTGTAGGTGGGAATGCCGTCCAGCTCGGCGCGCAGCTTCGGGCTCGTCTCGCTCACCGCGGGTCCTCCTCGGGCGTTCTGTGGCTTCTGGGGCTTCCGGCGCTTCTGTCGCTTCCGGGGGCCGGTCACATGATCGGCTCACCTCATGCGGATGTACCAATACTGCTTACCTTAAGAGGATTGACGGGCCCTGCGAATACCGCCCGCCGCCCCGGCCCCGGGACGGCTCGCGGAACGCCGCTCGGACGTTCGCCGGCCCGGCCCCGGGACGCCCGCCGGAACGGCCGCGCGACGCACGCGGAACCCTCGCGGGACCGGTCTCCGCACGACCGCGAACGGGGAGTCCGAGAGGCCCGGAAGGCGGGCCCCGACAGGGGGAGCGTTCGCCGACCTGGCGCGCGCCGGTGGCTCACTCCGTGGCGCGCATCCCCCGTGGGGGTGAGTTGAGACCTCTTCGAAACATCGGGGACTCGCCAGGCCCATCCAGCTCCACGCTTGACAGACCACAACAGGATCGCTCAATACCCTTGTTTTCCATGTCTATTGAGCGTTGATGATCATGCAGAAACGTGACTCTAGGTAGGTGAATATGCGACCGGCCTGACCACCGTGATGAGCCCTACTATCGGCTCGCCATGACACCAGCAGGGAAACACCAGGTGAGCCGGACGGACACATCCCGACGGGGCAGCCGGCAAGGTCGGGCGGGCATCCGGGACGTGGCCGCCGCAGCCGGTGTCTCCATCACGACCGTCTCCGACGCGCTCAACGGCAAGGGGCGGTTACCCGACGCCACACGCCGCCATGTCCGAGAAGTCGCCGAACGGCTGGGCTACCGCCCGTCCGCCGCGGCCCGAACCCTCCGTACCGGCAAGTCGGGACTGATCGGCCTGACCGTCACCACGTACGGGGATGAACCTTTCACCTTCACCGAGTTCGCCTACTTCGCCGAGATGGCACGGGCCGCGACCTCCGCGGCACTCGCCCGGGGCTACGCCCTCGTCATCCTTCCCGCCACCTCCCGCCACGATGTCTGGTCGAACGTCGCACTCGACGGCACCGTCGTCATCGACCCGTCCGACCACGACCCGGTCGTCACCGAACTCGTCCGCCAGGGCCTGCCCGTCGTCTCGGACGGCCGCCCGGCCGGCACCCTCCCCGTCACCGCGTGGGTCGACAACGACCACGAGGCCGCCGTACTGGACCTGCTCGACCATCTCGCCGCGGCGGGCGCCCGCCGGATCGGGCTGCTCACGGGGACGACCACCGACACGTACACCCGGCTCTCCACCACGGCGTATCTGCGCTGGTGCGAGCGGGTCGGACAGGACCCGGTCTACGAGTCCTACCCCGCGCACGACCCCTGCGCCGGCGCCGTCGCCGCCGACCGGCTGCTCGCCCGCCCCGACCGCCCCGACGCGGTGTACGGGCTGTTCGACCCCAACGGCACGGATCTGCTCGCCGCGGCCCGGCGCTACGGCCTGCGGGTCCCCGAGGACCTCCTCCTCGTCTGTTGCAGCGAGTCCACCGTCTACGCGACGACCGAACCGCCGATCACGACCCTCTCGCTGAAGCCGCGCCGGATCGGCACCGCCGTCGTCCAGCTCCTCATCGACGCCATCGAGGGAGTCGACACCGGGCGTCCGGTGGAGCAGGTGATACCGACGGAGCTGATCGTCCGGACCTCGTCCCAGCGGCGTCCGCCCCGCACCACGGTCAGCGCCCCGAGGTCTCCGTCCAGAGACTGAGACGGAGAGGCCCGAATCGCGCATTTCGGGCGATCCGCGTGAAAACTGTCGATGAAACGCGGGTGGAATCGGATTGACCACCCCTGGTGCGTCACAGAGGGGTCACTGCATTCCTATGATGGGCGCACGACACCGCGGACCGTCCCCTACCTCCGGTGGGGATGTCCCGCCCGACCAGGCGGGGCCCGAGAGGTGTACGGAGGCGCGACGGTGGTGGAGGGGTCGATGACTCAGGGGGCCGGGTCCGGTCAGGGACCCGTGGTGCGGACGGCGACATTGCGCGATTTCCGGGTGCCGCCGTACACGCAGGTCCCCGTGATGCCGGGGCAGCAGGGCGACGCCGAGGTGCCGCGTACGGATCCACGCACCCTGGTAGGTACGGTTCCGGCCACGGGCACAGTCCCCGGCACGGGTTCAGCCACGGGCACGGGCACAGTCGCGGGTACGGGTACGGCGGTGGCGCCCGCGCCGCCGGTCCCTCCTGCCGCACCCGTACCGCCGGTGCCTGTTGACCCGCCCGTACCGCCGCTCCCGCCCGCCGCACCGGCCTTTCCCGCCGCAGCCGCCCCGCCGCTCCCTCCCGCACCACCCGTCGCGCCGGCGTCGACACCGACCACGCCCGCACCGCCCGTCGCCGAGGCGGCCCCCTCCGACCACCCGGGCAACGCCATCCCCCGCGACGAGATCCCCGAGGGCTACACCCCCACCGAGCGCGACCTCCCGGTGATCGGCCCCGGCAGCACCGTGCAGGTCCGTGTCGACCCCGTCGAGAGCCCCGGCACCCAGGACGGCCTCGGCCCGCTCTTCGTCGTCGGCGACGTCCACGGCTACCTCGACGAACTCGTCGCCGCCCTCGCCGCACAGGGCCTCATCGACAGTGCGGGCAACTGGGCCGCCGGCAACACCCGCCTCTGGTTCCTCGGCGACTTCACCGACCGGGGCCCCGACGGCGTCGGCGTCATCGACCTCGTCATGCGGCTCTCCGCCGAGGCCGCGGCGGCGGGCGGCTACTGCAAGGCCCTGATGGGCAATCACGAACTGCTCCTGCTGGGCGCGCGGCGGTTCGGCGACACCCCCGTCAACTCCGGCGCCGGCACCGCCACCTTCCAGGCCGCCTGGCTGCTGAACGGCGGCCAGAAGGTGGACATGGAGCGCCTCCAGGACGTCCACCTCCAGTGGATGTCCCGCCTCGACGCCCTGGTGGCGGAGGACGGGCACCTGCTGATGCACTCCGACACGACCGCGTATCTCGACTACGGCACCACCATCGAGGACGTCAACGACAACGTCCGCGCCATCCTCACCCGCAACGACGCCGACGAGTGCTGGGACATCTTCCGCAAGCTCACCAAGCGCTTCGCGTTCCGCGACAACGGCGGCCCGGAAGCGGCCAGGGAACTGCTGGCCGCGTACGGCGGGGGCCGTATCGTCCACGGCCACAGCCCGATCCCGTATCTGCTCGGCGACGTGGGCACCGAGGACGCGTCGGACGGCGAGGACAGCTCCGGGCCGGTGGTCGACGGGCCGCACGTCTACGCCGACGGGCTCGCCGTCGCCATGGACGGCGGAGTGACCATGGCCGGAAAGCTACTGGTCGTCAGGCTCCCCCTGGATAACTGAGAAGAGTGGGAGCAGGCGTTTTCGGTGAACTCCCTCTCACCTCCTGCCCCAACCGCTCTACCATCGGCTCATCCGTAGCAGGCTCTCCTCCGTTCTCGCCCACCGCCCGCCACGAGCGGGCGATCCGGCCGACGGAGCACCGGGGGATGCACATGAACAGCGCTCCGCATCTGCTGAACGAGGATCGCGCCGAGTTCGAGCGAATTCTCGACGAGACGCTGCGCCACGCGCACGACCGTCCGGACCTGGCCGATGTCGGAAAGCGGCTCACCGCCGAACAACTGCGCACGATGGCTCTCCACGCGACGTCTCTGATAACCGCCACCGCCGCCGACGAGTACGAGTACTACACGAAGGTCCGCGAGGAGTTCCGCCACCCGGCCCCGCCGTCGGCCGACTCCGTTTCCGCGCCCTCGGTGGCCGGGGCCACCGAGACCGGCGCGGGGCTGGCCGCGATCGTCGCCGTCCTGGTGCCGATCCTGGCGGCCGCGGCGGCCGTCGTCTTCCTGTGCGTCGGCTACGTGCTGAGAATGCTCAGCCCGGTCCCCGCCTTCTCCGCGACGCTGCTGACCGTCGGCTGGTTCTTCGGTGCCGTCACGGCCGTCGGCCTGGCCGTGGCGGCGGCCGGGCTGCTGATCACGGCCCTGCGCAACGGCGCGACCCAGGTCACGGCCGACGCGTCGGACCCCGCGTGGCCCGACGAGGTGGCCGGGGCGCGTGAGGCGTGGCGGGAGGCCGTACTGGTACGCGGTCTGCTGCCCTTCCTGCGCGACGCCCTGGCCGCACCCGCCGTGAAGCCGGCGCCGAAGGCCCGCCCGGCCCAGCATCTGCCGAAAATGGGCTACAGCCGCCCGAACTTCTCCAGTCCGGGCGACGGCGCGCCGGCCGGCCGCCGCCCCAGCTACTCCAGCCCGGACTTCTCCAGCCCCGACTACGGCGGGCCCGAGCACCACCCGGAATGAGCCGGGGCGTCCCACGGACGGACGGGCGGGTCCCCGGCCGGACCACGGACCGGCCGGGAACCCACGACCGCCGAGCGGCGGCCGGTCGGTCAGTCAGTCCGCCAGCGGCAGGTACACGCGGTTGCCGTTCGCCGCGAACTCCTTGGACTTCTCCAGCATCCCCGCCTCGATCTCGTCGTCCGAAGCGGAAGAGAGCAGGTCAGGGGCGAACTGCTCTGTGATGCTTCTGCTGATCTTCATCGAACAGAATTTCGGCCCGCACATCGAGCAGAAGTGCGCGGTCTTCGCCGGTTCGGCGGGCAGCGTCTCGTCGTGGAACTCCCGTGCCGTGTCCGGGTCGAGTGCCAGATTGAACTGGTCCTCCCAGCGGAACTCGAACCGCGCGTCCGACAGCGCGTCGTCCCACTCCCGCGCCCCCGGATGCCCCTTGGCCAGGTCAGCCGCGTGCGCCGCGATCTTGTACGTGATCACGCCGGTCTTCACGTCGTCGCGGTTGGGCAGGCCCAGATGCTCCTTGGGGGTCACGTAGCAGAGCATCGCCGTCCCCCACCAGGCGATCATCGCCGCGCCGATGCCCGAGGTGATGTGGTCGTACGCCGGGGCGATGTCCGTGGTCAGCGGGCCGAGCGTGTAGAAGGGCGCCTCCTCGCATATTTCCTGCTGAAGGTCGATGTTCTCCTTGATCTTGTGCATCGGGACATGGCCCGGACCCTCGATCATGGTCTGCACCTGGTGCCGTTTGGCGATGGTGTTCAGCTCGCCGAGCGTGCGCAGTTCGGCGAACTGCGCCTCGTCGTTGGCATCGGCGATCGAGCCGGGGCGCAGGCCGTCACCGAGCGAGTACGTGACGTCGTACGTGGCGAGGATGTCGCAGAGCTCCTCGAAGTTCTCGTACAGGAACGACTCCTTGTGGTGCGCCAGACACCACGCCGCCATGATCGAGCCGCCGCGCGAGACGATGCCGGTCTTGCGACGGGCCGTCAGGGGCACGTAGCGCAGCAGGACGCCCGCGTGCACGGTCATGTAGTCGACGCCCTGCTCGGCCTGTTCGATCACGGTGTCCTTGTAGATCTCCCAGGTCAGCTCCTCGGCGCGGCCGTCGACCTTCTCCAGGGCCTGGTAGAGCGGCACGGTGCCGATGGGAACGGGGGAGTTGCGCAGCACCCACTCACGGGTGGTGTGGATGTTGCGGCCGGTGGAGAGATCCATCACCGTGTCGGCGCCCCACTTGGTGGCCCAGGTCATCTTGTCCACCTCCTCCTCGATGGAGGAAGTGACGGCCGAATTGCCGATGTTGGCGTTGACCTTCACCAGGAACCGCTTGCCGATGATCATCGGCTCGATCTCGGGGTGGTTGACGTTGGCGGGCAGCACCGCGCGGCCGGCGGCGATCTCCTCGCGTACGACCTCGGGCGGGACGTTCTCCCGGAGGGCGACGTACTCCATCTCCGGGGTGATGTCGCCCCGCCGGGCGTACGCGAGTTGGGTCACCGCCCGGCCCTCGCGGCCCCGGCGCGGCTGGCGCGGACGGCCGGGGAAGACCGCGTCGAGATTGCGCAGGCCGCCCCGGGGCGAGGTGTGCTTGAGGCCGTCGTCCTCGGGGCGGACGGGCCGCCCCGCGTACTCCTCGGTGTCGCCGCGGGCGACGATCCAGTTCTCCCGGAGCGGTGCGAGTCCGCGCCGTACGTCGGTCTCGACGGTGGGGTCGGTGTACGGCCCGGACGTGTCGTACAGCGTGACGTCCTCGCCGTTGGTGAGGCGCACCTGACGGACCGGCACCCGGAGGTCGGGGCGCGAGCCCGCCAGATATCCCTTGTGCCAGCCGACGGGCCTGCTGGAGGTGTCGGAGCTGTGGGAACCGTCGGAGCTGTCGGAGGCAGACGTGCGTGTGTCCTGAACGGTCATTGGAGACCTACTCCCTACGCCGGCATTACCCGGTAACAGGTTCGGCGGTCGACGCAGCTCAGGGGTCCGGGGAAGCCCCGGAACTCCACAGTCAGCGTCCTCTCAGCCCGGTGCTCCGAGCTCCCGCGTGTGTAAAGGCATGACCACGCTAACGCGATGTCCGGCGTGCTGAACAGAGGGCCTGCCCTGTCTTGCGATGATCGGTCGGTGACCTCACCCCAGCAGAGACCCGATCCGCATGGCCACTCGCACGGCCATTCGCACAGCCATGGACCGGCCGCGCCGGTCTCGCAGCACCTGCGCAAGGTCATCGCCGCGGTGCTGATTCCCTTCGCCACGGCGGTCGTCGTGGGACTCGTGGTGCTCTGGCCCGGCGGCGCCCCCGCCCATGAACGCACCGGTGTCGGCTTCGACCGGCAGACCGAGCAGGGCCAGGTGGTGAAGATCGAACAGGTCGACTGCAAGGACGTCAACGCCGCTCAGGTCCCGCCGACGGACGACACCTCCGCGCCCCAGGGGCGTGCGGCGCAGCGTGCGCAGAACGGGGACTGCGTCAAGGCGACGGTCGAGGTGATGTCCGGCAAGGACACGGGGCGCCGGTTCGTCGAGGTGGTCCAGCCGGACGCGCCGCGGCAGTTTCACGTGAAACAAGGCGTGGTGGTCGCCTACGCCCCGGACGCGCCGCGCGATCTCCAGTACTCGGTCACCGATGTGGACCGTACGGTGCCGATGGCCGTGCTCGCCGGGATCTTCGCGCTCGCGGTGATCGTGGTGGGGCGGATGCGCGGGCTGATGGCGCTGGTCGCGCTGGTCATCTCGTTCGCCGTACTGACCCTGTTCATCCTGCCGGCGATTCTCCAGGGCTCGAATCCGCTGATCGTCGCGGTGGTCGGGGCGAGCGCGATCATGCTGATCGCGCTGTATCTGTGCCACGGGCTGACGGCCCGTACGTCCGTCGCCGTGCTGGGGACGCTGATCTCGCTGCTGCTGATCGGTCTGCTCGGGTCGGTGTTCATCGGCTGGGCGAGCCTGACGGGCAACACGGACGACAACACCGGACTGATCCACGGGCTGTATCCGGAGATCGACATGAGCGGTCTGCTGCTGGCGGGCGTGATCATCGGCTCCCTCGGCGTGCTGGACGACGTCACGGTGACCCAGACCTCGGTGGTGTGGGAGCTGCGCCAGGCGGACCCCGGCATGGGCCCGCGCGCGCTGTACCGGGCGGCGATCCGGATCGGGCGGGACCACATCGCGTCGGTGGTCAACACGCTCGTACTGGCCTACGCGGGTGCGGCGCTGCCGCTGCTGCTGCTCTTCTCGATCGCGGAGTCGAGTGTGGGGGCGGTGGCCAACAGCGAGCTGGTGGCGGAGGAGATCGTACGGACGCTGGTGGGGTCCATCGGTCTGGTGGCGTCGGTGCCGGTGACGACGGCGCTGGCGGCGCTGGTGGTGTCGGCCGACAGGCCGGGGTCGTCGTCGGGAGGCGGGGAGATGCCCGTGGCCTCGTCGGGCGCGCCTTCCGGGGCGCCGCCGCAGATGCCCTCACAGGTGCCGTCACAGGCTCCGTCGGGGTCACCGTCCGGAGGGCCGTTCGGCGGGCTCCGGACGCGCGGTGGCGGCGGGCGGCGCCGTAAGGCGTAGCCCGTGTGCCGGCGGTGTGCGGCGAGCGGCGCGGGGTGGACCGGCGCAGGGCGGACGGGGCCCGTGCGCCGGGTGGCTCAGCCGGCGTTCTCCTCGGCGAGGATCCGGCCGAGGGTCTCCTCCAGATCGGTCTCGAAGTCCCCGAGCGTCATCTCCTGACCGAGCGGCACCAGCCGGTCCGTACGGTCGAGGAAGGCCACCAGCGGTGGCGCGCTGACCCGGAACAGGGCGTGCTCGGAGCCGACCTGGAGCCTGATGTGAACGTCGGAGAGCTCCTCGGGCTCGGTCGGCGAGATGTACACGTCGCCGTCGCCGCTGGGCTCGTTGATGCCGTCGACCAGCAGTTCGCGGCCGAAGGCCCAGGTGACGGGGGCGTCGCCGGGCAGATGGAAGGTCATGCGCACCGCGTAGGGGTCCGTCGTCTCGTAACGGAGTTCCACGGGAATTCTGAAGGAGAGCTCTTCCGACACAAGAAAATTCATCAGGACTTCGGCCTGGACCAACTCGCGCATCGTGGACCCCGCAGTGGATGACGGAAAGTTACGGAGAGTAAGAAATTCAGAGGGTTTTTGAGGGGTTTAGTGGTGGAACTGCCACTACTGAAGCCCCTTGATCCTCTTCTTTATCGTCCAACACGCAGAAACGGATCACAAGGAGTGATATTTCAGATACTGATAGAGAATTCCAGAGATCCGATCAAGTTTTCGAACTCTTTGCATAGTCGTTCGACGGCGGGGAGCAATCGCTCCTCCTGATGGAGGGGCAGGGACGTCGCGAGGGCGCCGACGGTCGCCCCGGCCCGGATGGGTACGGCGGCGCAGACATGGCCGAGCGCGTACTCCTGTCTCTCCAGCACAGGACCCGTACGCCCCATGGTGCCCAGGCGCGAGAGCAGGGTGCGCCGGTCGGCGACGGAGTACGGGGTCAGCGGGCCCACGGGGTGCCGGTCCAGATGGTCCCGGCGGGCGTCCTCGTCGAGCTGGCTCAGCAGGCACTGGCCGATCGCGTGGGCGTGCGCGGTCTCGCGGAAGTCGGCCCATTCGGCGACGGCCGGCGCGGCGGGACTGTCGGCCACCGCGACGATCTCGATCTCGCCCTCGCGGTAGACGCCGAAGTACACCGGGGCGCCGATCAGGTCGCGGCAGCGCTCCATCGACTCGGCCATCGTGCGCCGGGCCGGACCGGGCCCCGGTCCCGCGCCGCTCACCAGCCGGTCCACCGCGTCCCCGAGGAAGAAGACGCCCTTCTCCCGGCGCAGATAGCCCTCGTGGGTCAGCGTCCGCAGCAGGTGGTACGCGGTGGGCAGGGGCAGCCCCGCCTCCCGTGCGAGCTGTTTCGCGGGGGCGCCGTTCGGATGGGCACCGGCCGACTCCAGCAGACGCAGCGCGCGCCGCACCGAACCGATGAGGGTAGGGGCAGCTGCCGTGGACGCTGTGGCCAAAGGTCACCCCCAGGCGTACTGACGGGCGTGCGCCCGCTCGCGGGGGCCGCCCCCGCGTCTGCCACATCCCGGGGAACCGGGACCGGAGTCCGAGGTCCGGCACCGCTCATTCGCACAATGCGCTGGTCAGATCGACCATGGACGCTGTTTTCGCAGGATGTGGCGGAGGCTTGCCACTCTAATGGCAGCTTCTGGAGTGGGAGTCGTTTCGTCCGTGCCTTTCCCCCGCGCGGGCTAACGGCCGGGGCGTTGGGTTGCCCCGGCGCGCCGGGCGAGGGGCGGTCGGCGGGGCCGGTCAGTCGCGGTGCGAGGACGACGACGTGAACGTGCGTACGGCGTAGACGAGCCCGCCGACCAGCGCCACCAGGATCAGCAGTTTGAAGAGCAGCCCGATCACGAAGCCGACCACGGTCGCGATCAGTCCGCCGAACACGAAGAGGACGATCAGGGGCAACGCGATCCACTTCACCCACCAGGGCATTCCCGCGACAATCTCCCGCACCGCCATCGTCCCTACCTCGTTCCGTGAGTGCCCGAAGCCCTCAGCACCTGAAGCCCCGGTGCGTGAAGGTGCCTGAAGGTGCGTGCCCGCGTGAGGCGCGTGGCCCGCGTGAGGTCCGCCCCCACTGTCTCCGATGCTAGAGCGGCGCGGACCGGAGCGGAGGGCCCGCGGCCCTGGCTCTCCCCTGATCCGACCCTGACGCCGGGGTGGGGTCGGCGCCCGCCGGGCGCGCCCGGGGCGGTACCGGCCGGGCGCCGAGGGCGGTACGCGCGGCGGCCTCAGCCCTCCGGTGGCGAGAAGACGACCATCACCCGCAGGTCCTCGGTGATGTGGTGGAACTTGTGCGGCACCCCGGCCGGGACGTAGACGACGCTGCCGCGCCCGACGAGGGTCGTCTCCATGCCCACGGTGATCGAGGCGCGCCCGCTCATGACGAGGTAGACCTCGTCCTGGCGGTGCGGCTGCTGCGGGTCGACGGTGCCGGCGTCCAGCGCGTACAGACCGACGGACATGTTCCGTTCCCGGACAAATTGCAGATAAGCGCCGTCGTTGGCGGCACGTTCCGCCTCCAGCTCGTCAAGTCGGAAAGCCTTCATGCCACGATCACATCATGAAGAATTTCGTAGTCAAGACGATCGCCAACGCGGGTGCGCTGGCCGTGGCGATCTGGCTGATCAATGACATCACCCTGACCGGCGACAGCACCGGCGCGAAGGTCCTGGCGCTGGTGGTGGTCGCGCTGATCTTCGGTGTGGTCAATTTCGTCGTCAAGCCCATAGTCCAGCTGCTGACGCTGCCGCTGTTCATCGTCACCCTCGGCCTGTTCACCCTGGTCGTGAACGCGCTGATGCTGCTGCTGACCTCCTGGCTCGCCGACGTGTTCGACCTGAGCTTCCACGTCGAGGGCTTCTGGACCGCCCTGCTCGGCGGCCTCATCATCTCTGTCGTGTCGTGGGCGCTGAACGTCGCGCTGCCCGACGACAAGGACTGATCGCCGTGGCGAGCGAGACCGGCACCACGCCGGACCCCGCGCACGGGGTGGGAGAGGGCACCCGCGCCGTACGGGCCGGGCTGCCCGAGCCGGTGAAGTACGAACCGACCCTGCCGGGTCCGGTGTTCGCCGCCCACTTCCATCTGCCGGGCGAGCCGACCGGCCCGTACACCTACGGCCGCGACACCAACCCCACCTGGACCCATCTCGAACGTGCCATCGGCGAGCTGGAGGCCCCCGGCCGGGCCGTCGAGACGGTCACCTTCGCCTCCGGGATGGCCGCGATCTCCGCGGTGCTCTTCTCCCAGCTGCGCACCGGCGACGCGGTCGTGATGCCGGACGACGGGTATCAGGCGCTGCCACTGCTGCGTGAGCAGCTCACCGCGTACGGGATCGAGGTACGCACCGCGCCCACCGCCCGTGACGCGCAGCTCGACGTGCTGGCCGGCGCCCGGCTGCTGTGGATCGAGACCCCGTCCAACCCCGGACTCGACGTCTGCGACATCCGCCGGCTGGTGCGGGCCGCGCACGACCAGGGCACCCTGGTCGCCGTCGACAACACGCTCGCCACCCCGCTCGGCCAGCGCCCCCTGGAACTGGGCGCGGACTTCTCGGTCGCCAGCGACACCAAGGGCATGACCGGGCACGGCGACATCCTGCTGGGCCATGTGACCTGCGAGGATCCCGAACTGGCCGCGGGCGTACGGCGCTGGCGCAAGATCGCCGGGGCCATCCCCGGACCGATGGAAGCCTGGCTCGCCCACCGTTCGCTGGCCACGCTCCAGCTACGGATCGACCGGCAGTGTTCGAGTGCCCTGCTCCTCGCGCGGGCGCTGCGCGGGCGCCCCGACGTGACCGGTCTGCGCCACCCCGGGCTGCCCGACGACCCCTCGCACGCCCTCGCGTCCACGCAGATGCGGCGTTACGGGTGTGTGGTGTCGTTCGTCCTGCCCGGCCTGGACCACGCCGAGCGCTTCCTGGACGGGCTGCGGCTGGTGGACGACGCGACGAGCTTCGGCGGACTGCGGTCGACGGCGGAACGGCGGGGACGGTGGGGCGGGGACGACGTACCGGAGGGCTTCATCCGGTTCTCCGTGGGCGCCGAGGACCCCGACGACCTCATCGCCGACGTGCTGCGCGCCCTGGACGGCGCCGCGCGCTGATCGGCCGGCCCCGATCCCGGCCGACGTCCCGACGTCCCGACGTGAGACGGGCGGTCCCGAGCCTCCCCCCTCGTGACTCGGGCCGCCCACGGGTTCCACGCGCGAAGAACCACGTCCACAAGGCTAATTGACTCTGCGTCAGTGTCCAATCACCCTGACGACAGCGACCTATCGACTTATTTATAGTTGGATGTCCCGACGACGGGCCCCGGGACGGGTCCGCGCGGGACCGGAACGTGAGGAGGGCCGCCGTGGACCTGACCCTGCTGCGCACCTTCCTCACCGTCCACCGCGCCGGCTCGTTCACCCGCGCCGCCGCCCTGCTCGGGCTCTCCCAGCCCGCGGTCACCGGCCAGATACGCACCCTGGAGCGCCAGTTGGGCCGCCCGCTCTTTCTGCGCCAGGCCCGGGGCGTCACCCCCACCACCATCGGCGACGAACTCGCCCACCGGGCCGCGCCGCACCTCGACGCACTGATCGAGATCACCGAGACCGGGCTCGACGAGGAGTCGGGGGTGCGGACGCTCCATCTCGCGGGACCACCGGAGTTCACCTCCGTACGCGCCCTGCCCGCGCTCACCCCGCTGATCAGCCAGGGCCTCGCGCTCCGCGCCTCCTTCTTCACCAACCCCGAGGAGACCCTGGACGGCCTCGCCGCCGGGCACCACGACCTCGGCATCACCACCGCACGGCCACGCGGCGGACTGCTCACCGCGACCCCGCTCTGCGACGAGGAGCACGTCCTGGTCGCCTCGCCGCGCTGGGCGGCCCGGCTGGGCCACGACGTGCTGCGCGAGGGCCATGTCGTCCTGGAACAGCTGCCGGTGGTGGAGGTCCACGAGTCGCTGCCGCTGGTCTCCCGCTACTGGGCGTCGGTCTTCGACTCGCGGCCGGCCGCGGCGGGCGCGGTCATCGCGCCCGACCTGCGCGCCGTGCTGGAGAGCGCCGCGGCGGGCGCCGGACTGGCCGTACTGCCCCGCTATCTGTGCGCGCCCGCGCTGGAACGCGGCGAGATCGTCGCGCTCTACGACCCGCCGGTGCCCCCGCTGCGCACCTACTTCCTCGTCGTACGCACCGGCACGCTCGCTCTGCCGCACATCGCGCGGGCGCACGAATGGCTGCTGCGCGCTTCGGTCGACTGGTGACCGCCGAGCCCCGGGGAGTTTCGACCGGCCGGTATCGGGCCACCCTCTTCCCATGACCGAACGGCCCGTGGTCAAGCGCACCGCACGCGCCATCCTGCTCGACGGCGACCATCTCGTCCTCATCAAGCGCACCAAGCCGGGTGTGGATCCGTACTGGGTGACGCCCGGCGGCGGGGTCGAGCCGGACGACGCCACCGTGGTCGCCGCGCTCCACCGCGAGGTGGACGAGGAACTCGGCGCCAAGATCACCGACGTCGTGCCCTGCTTCGTGGACACCGTCGAACACATCGCGAACGCCGGAGTCACCGGGGTGAAGGTGCAGCACTTCTTCGTCTGCCGCCTCGAATCGATGGACCCGGACCTGCGGCACGGGCCGGAGATGGACGAGCCGTGCGGGGAGTACGAGATCGTACGGGTCCCGTTCAGCCGGGTCGGGATCGCCGCCGTCCATCTCGTACCGCTGTCGCTGAGGCACTATCTGGACGGCAACATCGAGGGCGTACGGGCGATGCACGCTCCCGACCTGGGCTGAGGAGACCCGGCCGAGGCCGCGGACCGGGGCTCGGCCGCCGAACCGGCCGAATTCGCCCGCTCGGGCCGGAGCGGTCCTGCGGTCCGTCCACGGCCCCCTGGGCTCGCCGCGTACGCCGAGGCGAGTACGGCTGGTTACTCCCCCGGTGAGACGACCTCCGGTCCGAAGCACGACACCGTGTTTCACGTGAAACCACTGAAGCGACCCGTCCGCCGGGCCCTCCTTGTCGTCCATGTCGCCGTCTCCGTGAGCTGGCTGGGCCTCACCCTCGGCCTGCTCACCCTTGGTATCACCGCGTACGACACCGGCGACTCCACCCTCACCGAAGCCTCCTACCGTGCGATGAGGGTCTTCGCGGAGTGGCTGCTGGCGCCCGTCGCCCTGATCACCCTCGGCAGCGGTCTGGTGCTGTCCCTGGGGACTCCCTGGGGCCTTGCCCGGCACCGCTGGGTCTGGGTGAAGTTCTGGCTCACGCTCGCCACCGCCGCCGCGACGATCTTCTCGCTGCGGCCGGAGATCGAGCACGCGGCGGACAACGGCGGCGTGCCCGACATCAGCCTGGTCGTCGCGCCGTCGGTGGCGACCTCGGCGTATCTCTTCATGACCGTCGTCTCGGTGCTGAAGCCCTGGGGACTGACCCGGCGGGGGCGCCGGCTGCGGACGCGCGCGCGAAACATCCCGGCGTGACGCGAGGACACGGGCCGGGCGTAATCTGCGGCCCATGGACGATCTGCACATACGACCGGCCGACGCCGGTGACCTGCCGGAGATCGTGGCGCTGCTCGCCGACGACCCGCTGGGCGCGGCACGCGAGTCGCCGGACGACCTGGCCCTGTACCGCCGGGCCTTCGATCGGATCGCCGATGACCCGAACCAGTACCAGGCCGTCGCCGAGCGGAACGGCCGGGTCGTCGGGACGCTGCAACTGACGATCATCGCGGGTATCTCCCGCCGGGGCGCCACCCGGTCGGTCATCGAGGGCGTACGCGTGCACGCCGACGAGCGCGGCTCCGGCCTCGGCACCCGGCTGATCCAGTGGGCCATCGACGAATCCGCCCGCCAGGGCTGCCAGTTGGTGCAGCTGACGTCCGACGCGACGCGTACGGACGCCCTGCGCTTCTACGAGCGGCTCGGCTTCGTCGCGTCGCACGTCGGCTTCAAACTGAGCCTGGAGACCGGCAGCTAGACCCCGATCGAGAGGTGGCAGGGGGTTCGGTGAGGCCGTTCGTCCGGTTTCACGTGAAACATCACAGACCGCGCCAGCCCTGCTCATCCACCCCGCCCGGCACCGCGTCCCCCGGTTCGTACGGCTCACGGGTGTAGACGAAGGAGCCGAGATCGAGATGGCTCACCCCGCCGTCCGGGCGTCGGACGACCCTCAGCGTCTCCCCCGCGTAGTAGCCGTCGAGCCCCTTCCAGGTGCCGTCCGGCTGCGCCACGAACCGGGAGCGGCGGCCCGCCGCCCGCATCGGCCTGAAGTCCAGGCCGCGGTCCGCCGTCACCCGCAGGACGAACGGGGCCGCGCCCCAGTACCAGGGTCCGGTCAGCGACAGCAGTTCCTGATCGACCTCGGGCAGAGGCCGCCAGGGCTCGGGGATCCGGGGCTCGGCGTCCGCCACGATGCCGAGGAGCTCGGCGGCGACGGCACCGACCGCCGGCCCCGAGGTGGCGTTGGCCAGCGACACCGCGACCAGTCCGTCCTCGACACTCACCCAGAGCGCGGCGACGAAGCCCGGCAGGGAGCCCGTGTGCCCGACGAGTGTGCGTCCGCCGTGACGGACGAGCTGGAGGCCGAGCCCGTAACCGCCGTCCCACTCCCCGCCCTCGGGCGGCGTGGCGGGTGTGCGGGCCTCCCGTACGGACGCGGCGCTCAGCACCCGGTCGTCGCCCTCGGCGAGGAACGCGCCGAAGCGGCACAGATCGTCGGCGGTCGACCAGAGCTGGCCCGCCGGGGCCATCAGGCCCAGATCCTCGCTGGGCTCGGGCAGGATCGCGTCCGCCCACGGGTGCACGGCCCAGCCGCCGGCCGCCGGGGCGACGGGCTCGACGGTCGTACGCCGCATCGACAGCGGCTCCAGGATCTCCCGCCGCAGCACCTCCTCCCAGGAGGCGCCCCGTACGGCCTCGACCAGCGAACCGAGCAGCGTGTAGCCGGGGTTGGAGTAGTGGTGCAGTCGGCCGGCGGGATGCAGCAGGGGCCGCTCGCCGAGCACATCGGCCAGACCGGGGCGGGTCGTTCCCGGCGTCCGCTCCCACCAGGGCGCGGGCGTCTCGGCGGCCAGACCGGCCCCATGGCTGAGGAGTTGGGCAACGGTGACCTCGCCGACGCCCGTGCCGGGAAGATGCTTCTCCAGCGGGTCCGCCAGATCGAGCAGCCCCTCGTCGCGCAGCCGCAGCACCAGAACGGCGGTGAAGCACTTGGTGATCGAGCCGATCCGGTACTGGGTGTCCGCGTCCGGCTCGTGCCCGTCCACACAACTGCGCGCGCCCGACCAGACGGTGTGCCCGTCGCGCCCGACCGCGCCGACGAGCGAGGGGGCGCGGCCCTCGGCCTGCGCGGTGGCGACGCGGTGCAGCAAGGCCCGCCGCGTACCGGGGAGAAGTTCTTCGAAGGGTGAGGTCATGGTCCACATCTATCGGTAGGACACGGCCCCGTCGACTTCATATACGGACCCGTGCGGGCTGCCCTCCTACCGGGGCGGGTGCCCCCGCGTCCCGCACCTCAAGTCTTCCTCTGAACTGCCGCCGTGCTGTGCCTTGTTCGGGGCATCAGCCCCATACTGGCGAAAGGCGACATCGGGGACAGGGGGGATTCCTGTGCGGAAAACGATCCGGCGGCGTGTCTCGGCGGCCGAACGACCGCTGGACGCGTACGAGGTGGCCTATCTGGCCGGCGGACCTCAACGCGTGTGCGACACGGCGCTCTTCGCCCTGCGCGACCGGGGGGCCGTCACCGTCGCCGGCCCCCGGGTCCGCCCGGCCGAGGAGGGCGACGGGCTCGTGGAACACCCGGTGGAAGAGGCGGTCCTCGCCGCCTGCCCCTGGGGGAGAAGCCTGGCGGGCGTCGCCGCCTCCGTGCGCGGTGGACCGGAGGTCGCGGAGATCCGGCGCACCCTGGTGGCGCTCGGCCTGCTCACCCTCGCACGGCGCCGCCCGACCCGGGCGGGCGTGCGACGCCTGGAGGAGGCGAAGCGTGCGGGCACCTTCCCCGCGTACGTGATCGACGGCCCTCCCGCCCACCCCGACCGACGACTGCGCCGCGTCGTCGCGGCCACCTCGGTCCCCTCCGGGCTGGGACGGTCGCTGATCCGCCTGGCCAACTCCACCGACCCGGACCGTGACCGCGACACCCACCACGACCAGGACACGGGCTCGGGCTCGGGCGGCTTCGACTCGGGAGGCGGGGGAGGCGGGGGCTCCGACTAGCTCCGGGCGGCCCCGGCCGTACGCGGCGGCGAAAGGTGAGCCTGGACGGATCCGGCATCGGCCGCCCACCGCACGCCCGTTCACGGCCGCCACGTCGTGCCGGAAGCCGTCCTGTACGCGGCACACCGCGGAGCGATGGTGGACCGCTCCAGGGACGACGCGGCAGACTCGCGCACATGGTGCGCCTGCGCGTTCTCACGACCGACGACTGGCCGTTGTGGCGGGACGTGCGTCTCGCCGCCCTGACCGAGGCTCCGCACTCCTTCAAGTCCCGCCTCGGGGACTGGCACCACGGCGGGGAGGACCGGTGGCGGGCGCGGCTGGCCGTGCCGGGATCGCACAACCTCGTCGCGCTTCTTCGCGGGCGGACGGTGGGAATGGCCTGCGGGCTGCCGGTGGACGGCGACACCCGCGAGCTGAGATCGGTCTGGGTCAGCCCCGAGGCCCGGGGCCGCGGCGTCGGAGACCTCCTGGTCACAACGGTGGAGGAATGGGCCCGACGAACGGGCGCCACCACGCTGCGCTTGACGGTGCTCCCGGGCAACGAGCCCGCCGTGACGCTGTATCGACGCCACGGTTTCGACTTCTCCGGAGAGCTCGGAGACCTTCTGCCCGAGGACGGGGTCAGAGAACGACTGATGACGAGGAGCCTTCGCTGACGGGCGACCGGCCTGTACGATCTCGCCCCTCGTGACATGTCGATCTTGCGTGACCTGGGCGTTCTCGGCTGTCTCACCCATGATCGGTGTCACTTCCGTGGCACTTCCTCGCGAGGTCGCGGCCGGGATCAGGCGGGTTGCCCGAGTCGGTCGAGTGCACCACGCTGAGCCCCGGGTGCGAGGAGAACCGGCGAGCCCGGGTCGCGTGCCGATGAGTTTTCCGCGCCTCGCTGGTCCATACGCCGGACACCCACGGACGGAAGGCAGAGCCATGCGGAAACTGATCTACGGCGCGAACCTGACCCTGGACGGCTACATCGCCGCGCCCGGCGACGACATCAGCTGGGGCGGACCGCCGAGCCCCGAGCTGTTCCAGTTGTGGCTCGACCACGAGCAGGCGAGCGGCGTGGCGCTGTACGGGCGCAAACTGTGGGAGGCGATGAGCTCCCACTGGCCGACCGGCGACCAGCTGCCCGACGCCGGCCCGGCGCAGATCGAGTTCGCGCGGAACTGGCGGGACACGCCGAAGGTGGTGTTCTCCTCGACGATCGACACGGTCGACTGGAACGCCCGCCTGGTCACCGGTGACGCGATCGCCGAGATCACGCGGCTCAAGGCCGAGGACGGTGACCCCATGAACATCGGCGGCGCGACGCTCGCCGGGGCGGCCATGCGCGCCGGGCTGATCGACGAGTACGTGGTCGTCACCCATCCGGTCCTGGTAGGCGGCGGCACGCCGTTCTACAGCGCGCTGGACAGCTGGGTGAACCTGAACCTGGTGGAGACACGGACGTTTCCCCACGGCGTGGTCCTGACCAGGTACGAGACGAGGCGCTGAGCGGCTTCCCGCCGGCGCCGGAGCCCCATCACCCGTACAAGTGGGCGGCTTTGTACGTTCTCATCCATCGTGTCAGCGAGCCACGCCGGCGAGCCGCGTACTGACAACTGCCTTGAGACGAGACGGGTGAGCACTCCGGCTGGGATCAACGGGCCTGGACGTCACGGGTGGATGTCCCCATGATCCTGTCAGCTCCGGTGAGCGCCGAGGTGATCGGCGCTCACCGGAGCTGCGGAGTCCGGCACCCCCGCGTAGTCGGGCAGCTCGACGCCGTTGATCGCGCGCCCGACCAGCTCCGTGAACCAGTCGCCGGCGAAATCGGGGAGCGGCTCGGCGTCCGGCCCGGAGACGTCGCGGCTGCGGGCGTTCAACCGGCCGATCTCCTGGTTGGCCTCGACGAACGAGCGCATCCGCGCCTCGTAGCGGGCGAACCCGGCGTCGGGGTCCCATCCGGCGGCGGCCAGCTCTCCGGCCAGCAGGTAGGCACCGACCAGGGCCAGCCCGGTGCCCTGCCCGGACATCGGCGACGAACTGAACGCCGCGTCCCCGAGCAGTCCCACCCGTCCGCTCGACCAGCGGTCCATCACCACCTGGGCGACCTGGTCGAGGTAGAAGTCCGGGGTGTCGTCCAGGTGCGCGAGGATGTCCGGGGCCAACCAGCCCAGGCCCGCCATCCGTTCCCTCAGCAGGATCTTCTGGGCCGCGACGTCACGGTGGTCGACGTCGAAGTCGGCCGGGGCGAAGTAGAACATGGCCATCGCCCGGGTGGCGTCCTGGATGGGCCGCAGGAGGGCGGAGCGCCCGGACTCCTGATCCTGGTACTCCAGCAGCCAGCGGTCCAGCCCGAACTCGTTGGGCACACTGTAGAAGGCCAGCATGTGCCCGAGGTGGCGGAGGAACCGCTCGTGCGGCCCGAAGACCATCGCTCGCAGCTCCGAGTGCGGCCCGTCCGCCCCGACCACCAAGTCGAAGCGCCGCCGGTCGCCGCCCGCGAAGACCACGTCGACGCCGTCCGCGTCCTGGGCGAGCTCGGCGATCCGGTCGCCGAAGACGTACTCGACGCCCTCGCGGGTGTCGTCGTAGAGCACCTGGGACAGGTCCCCGCGCAGGATCTCGATGTCCGCGATGAACCCGTCGCCACCGTCGTCGTCGGCACGGAAGGTCTCCAGCACCTGCCCGTCCGCGTCCACGGTGTGCGCGCCGGCGGTGTCGGTGCACGCCGCCCGCACCGCCGCGTCCAACCCCATACGCCCGATGACCTCCTTGGCGACCCCGCGTGCGTCCACCGCCTGCCCGCCGGGACGCAGCTCGGGAGCCCGCTCCACCACGGTCACCTCGGCCCCCCGCCGGCGCAGCCAGTGGGCCAGCGCGGGTCCCGCGATGCTCGCCCCCGCGACCAGCACCCTGGGACCGCTCACCCGTGTCTCCTGCCCGCCCGTCCGGATCGCGTGCCCCTGGTCGGAGTCGTCGACGCTCATCACAGCCTCCATGTGCTTCCTCCCGCACCGGAACGTCCCCGGCACAGGACCACCGCTGTCGGTGTGTCCTGCCGTATCGACCACGGATCCGCACAAAACTCATCGGTCACGGCAGGCCCGATGAAAAACGCCAAGCCCGATGAGCCTCAGAACAACCCGGGCCGGCGAGACCGAGGCGGACCAGCCAGTGAGCGAGGCCGCCGCCCGGGACTTCGCCAGTGCCGCGCGCAGCACAGTGGGACGCTGAAAGGACCAGTGAGAACGCACGTGTAGGTTCTCACTTTCGGTGTCAGGCGCCGCCGCTGTGACAAGGATGTTTCCCTTCAGTCTCACGACGTGTCGGCCAGCTGCTGTCTCAGAGCGATGTCGTTTCCTCAGACTGTCCGTCAGCCATCCGTTCCATCCACTCGCGCACCTTCACTGCTCGCTCGATGCGGCTGACGATGTTCTTCTTGGACGCCGTGTCCAAGGTCTCCGGGATCTTGTCGAAGGTGACCGGAAGGACGTCGAGCAGACCCCAGATCTGTTCGCCGGTGTTGACGGTCAGCAGTTGCTGGCACCTCCACTGCAGCGGCGTCTCGGGATGGTGCGTGAGCCGCTGCACGAGCGTCGGGAACAGGCAGTGTGTCGCCTCTGCGGCGAGGTGATCCCGGAGCCAGTAGACCGGGAGCCGCTGGCTGAAGCCATGCATGGCGGCCTCCTGGGCCAGGTTTAGGAGCTGAGCAGTGTCGACGGCTCGGACGGTGCGGGGGAGGTCGGGGTCATGCCGCGATGATGCCAAGAACCCCCCGCGGTGTCGGCATACGAACCTCCCCAGTTGCGTACGGACGAATGTCCCCGGCTCTGACCGCGGAAGCAGTGCGGCAGAGGATCTCGGTTGAGATGGATGCTCCGACCAGGGACACTCGCGCGATGAGCCACAGCACATCGTCTGAAGCGATCGAGCGAGGGTGGGACGAGCCCTGGTATCGGGTCCGCACGGAGGACTTCCAGGCGTCGTTCCTGCCCAGCGACGGCGAGGGCTTGGACGATGTCTGCAACGTCGATGTCTTCGTGACTCTGAAGGATGGATCTCGTTGGACTGCGACTGTGTTCACCGTCGCGGAAGTCGAGCGCCTGATGAAGCTCTGGGCAGGAACCGACGAGGCCCTTGGGGGCCGGTACTTCTGGGTCTCGGACGGTCTGATCGTCAGGGATCCGGGCATCGACAACATGACCGCCGTGATCGCCGGACTGATTGGGAGCGGCGAGTTCTCCGAGATCTTTCAGCGGGTGGTCAGCGACTGATCGAGTGCCCGGTCGGCGGAAGCGACGTGGCCTGACCAGCTCCGATCAGGACACCGGGCCCTCGCCCGGCGGGATGAAGGCGTCGGCGCCATCGGCATCCTCGACATGCCCCTGGGCATCGACCGTGATGGCTGTCGCCCGCCCCTGCGAGGTGATGAGCCAGGCCAGTACCTGCTTCGTCAGCGGCGTTCCTCCTGGCCCCTCATCCTTCCAGTGCACCAGCCACCCTCCACCCGGCACCGCGGCCACGACCTGGTCAGCTCGTTCCAAGTGGGAGAAGTCCTCGTAGTCCGTTACCGGACGCAGGGCGCCGCGCTTGGGATCGGCGACCAAGGCCGTCCCGGTCGCCTGGTCCCAGCCCTCCACACGCACCATGCGGCCGATCTCGGTGTCGGTGCCGTTGAAGATCGCGGTCCAGCCAGTCTGATTGAAATAGCGAAGAGACACCGCTCCATCATCTCGAACCTGGACTCTCGCGCTTCACAGGTCTCCTTGCTCTGCACGTTCATCCGTAGGCGGATCTGCACAAAGGCGAGTACGCCAACACGCGGGACCGAGAGGTCAGCTTGGCCGGGCCGCAATTTGGCGACGGGCAGACCCCCGGACTTCCTCGAACTCCTCGAAGGTGAGTTGTTCGGGGCCGTGGCCTTCCCATTCCGAGACGGGCAGCTCGGCGGTGATCCCGAATCTGCTGTCGTAATCACCGAGGCGGCCTGCGTCGCGGGCGCCTGGGCCGTACGGCAGTACGTGCACCAAGAGAGCTTGGAAGGTCCATACATTTGAGCGAATTCGGCCTCAAGAGCCTGGCGAATCTCACGACGATGTCGTATCCGACATCAATCCTGAGATTCCGACACGGGAAGTGAGGCCCTACAGCACGACCGCTCAGGTCTGCGCCATGTCCACGAAGCGGGAGTAGTGGCCCTGGAAGGCCACCGTGATGGTCGCCGTCGGGCCGTTACGGTGCTTGGCCACGATCAGGTCCGCCTCGCCCGCGCGCGGGGACTCCTTCTCGTAGGCGTCCTCACGGTGCAGGAGGACGACCATGTCCGCGTCCTGCTCGATGGAGCCCGACTCGCGGAGGTCGGAGACCATCGGCTTCTTGTCGGTGCGCTGTTCGGGGCCACGGTTCAGCTGGGAGAGCGCGATCACCGGCAGTTCCAGTTCCTTCGCCAGCAGCTTGAGGTTTCGCGACATGTCCGAGACCTCCTGCTGGCGGCTCTCCGCCCGCTTGGCGCCGCCGGACTGCATCAGCTGGAGGTAGTCGATGACGACCAGCTTCAGTCCGTTGCGCTGCTTGAGACGGCGGCACTTGGCGCGGATCTCCATCATCGACAGGTTCGGCGAGTCGTCGATGTAGAGGGGGGCCTGGGAGACGTCCGGCATCCGGCGGGCCAGCCGGGTCCAGTCCTCGTCCGTCATCGTGCCCGAGCGCATGTGGTGCAGCGCCACCCGCGCCTCGGCGGAGAGGAGGCGCATGGCGATCTCGTTGCGCCCCATCTCCAGGGAGAAGATCACGCTCGGCAGGTTGTTCTTGATGGACGCCGCGCGCGCGAAGTCCAGCGCGAGCGTCGACTTGCCCATCGCGGGACGGGCCGCGATGACGATCATCTGACCGGGGTGCAGCCCGTTCGTCAGCGAGTCGAGGTCTGTGAACCCCGTCGGCACACCGGTCATCTCACCGCTGCGTGAACCGATCGCCTCGATCTCGTCGAGCGCGCCCTCCATGATGTCGCCGAGCGGCAGATAGTCCTCGCTGGTGCGCTGCTCGGTCACCGCGTAGATCTCCGCCTGAGCGGAGTTGACGATCTCGTCGACGTCGCCGTCCGCCGCGTATCCCATCTGCGTGATCTTGGTGCCCGCCTCGACCAGCCGGCGCAGCACCGCGCGCTCGTGGACGATCTCCGCGTAGTACGACGCGTTGGCCGCCGTCGGCACCGTCTGGACCAGGGTGTGCAGATACGGCGCCCCGCCGACGCGGGTGATCTCCCCGCGCTTGGTCAGCTCGGCGGCCACCGTGATGGGGTCGGCCGGCTCGCCCTTCGCGTACAGGTCGAGGACCGCCTGGAAGACCGTCTCGTGCGCCGGGCGGTAGAAGTCGTGGCCCTTGATGATCTCCACGACGTCGGCGATGGCCTCCTTGGAGAGCAGCATGCCGCCGAGCACGGACTGTTCGGCTTCGAGGTCCTGGGGCGGCACCCGCTCGAAGCCGGGCGATCCGCCCTCCCACGGGGTGTCCCTGCCGCGTTCGTGCTGCTCCTCGCGGCCTCTGCCCTCGCCCCGGCGCTGGCGGGAGACGGGCAGACGATCGCTCGGTCCGGCTTCGGTCCAGGGGCCCTCCAACGGCTCGGGAATGCTCACCGGCCACCTCCTCCCGTCCGCCCGGCGGACCTCGCCGTGCCCTCTTTCTACGGCACGGCACTGACAAATCTGGTGGCCAGGCTCCGGTTCCGGCGCGTCGGACGTCGGTCCACGGTAGGCCCGTCGGGACCGTCCGCCAATCTGGTTATCCACAGGCCATGTGGACGAAGGACCATATGCTGTGGAGAACTCCGGGGAACCTGTGCACGGACCGGGGGACAGCGTTGTGGACAACCTCGCGACGCTCGCCACACCATGGCTCTGACCTGCGATTTCTCCATCCACCGGCTGTGGGGGAGAAAAACTTTTCCGACCGGTCCACGATCCGAGCAAACGGCGCACAGCAGCGCCCGCCTCCCGCTGCAAGGTAAGGACCCCATCGGCATTGTGTCTCTTACCTGTGGAAGATTAGATTGAGCGCATGACACAGGTCCCCACGGCACCCGGGCCGGACTCCGGCGACCGGTCCACGGCCGGCCGCCGACGGCACGACCGCGAGATCGTGGCCCTCGCCCTGCCCGCCTTCGGCGCGCTCGTCGCCGAGCCCCTCTTCCTGATGGTCGACAGTGCGATCGTCGGCCATCTCGGCACCCCGCAGCTCGCCGGTCTCGCCATCGCCGCGGCCCTGCTCGGCACCGCCGTGAGCGTCTTCGTCTTCCTCGCGTACGCCACCACGGCCGCCGTCGCCCGCCGCGTCGGCGCGGGCGATCTCCCGGCGGCCATCCGGCAGGGGATGGACGGGATCTGGCTCGCCCTGCTGCTGGGCACCGTCGTGATCGCCGTGACCTTCCCCCTGGCGCCCTGGTTCGTCGACCTCTTCGGTGCCTCGGACACGGCCGCCCCGTACGCCATCACGTATCTGCGCATCTCCAGTCTCGGTATCCCCGCCATGCTCGTCGTCCTGGCGGCGACGGGTGTCCTGCGCGGCCTCCAGGACACCCGGACCCCGCTGTACGTCGCCATCGGAGGTTTCGCCGCCAACGCGGTGCTGAACGTGGCCCTCGTCTACGGCGCCGGGCTGGGCATCGCCGGTTCCGCCTGGGGCACCGTCGTCGCCCAGGTCGGCATGGCCGCCGCCTATCTCGTGGTGGTCGTACGGGGCGCCCGCCGCCACGGCGCCTCGCTGCGGCCGGACCTCGCCGGTATACGGGCGAGCGCCCACGCGGGCGTCCCCCTACTGGTCCGCACGCTCTCCCTGCGCGCGGTCCTGATGATCGCCACCGCCGTCGCCGCCCGCCTCGGGGACGCCGATGTCGCCGCGCACCAGATCATCCTCTCGCTGTGGAGCCTGATGGCCTTCGCGCTCGACGCCATCGCCATCGCCGGGCAGGCGATCATCGGCCGCTATCTGGGGGCGGGCGATACACGAGGGGCCAGAGAGGTCTGCCGCCGCATGGTGCAGTGGGGCGTGGTCTCCGGCCTGGGGCTCGGGGTGCTCATCGTGCTGGCGCGTCCGCTGTTCGTCCCGCTGTTCACCGGGGACCAGGTGGTCCAGGACACCCTGCTGCCCGCTCTGCTGGTGGTGGCGGTCACCCAGCCTGTCGCGGGCGTCGTCTTCGTGCTGGACGGTGTGCTGATGGGCGCCGGCGACGGCCCGTATCTGGCCAGGGCAATGGTCGTCACTCTGGCCGTCTTCGCCCCGGTCGCCCTGCTGGTGCCCGTGTTCGGGGGCGGGCTGACCGCCCTGTGGTGGGCCATGACACTGATGATGGGCGTCCGCATGCTGACGCTGTGGCTGCGTACCCGGTCCGGCCACTGGCTGGTCACCGGTGCCACCCGCTGAACGCCACGAGCACCCCGCGCCGGGCCCGGCACCCACGGCGCGCGCCACCTCGCCCCCGTACGGTTTCACGTGAAACCAAGACCAGCAGGGCCACGACCGAGGGCCGCACCCCCGGCTGGGGTGCGGCCCTCTCACTGTCTGCCGGTCACCGGGCGAACCCGGCGACCTGAGCGACTGAACACGCCTGGGCGCGAAAGCCTAGGCGGGCACGACCTCGACGCCGAACTTCGCGGCGACCTCGGGGTGCAGACGCACGGACACCTGGTGCGAGCCCAGGGTCTTGATCGGCGAACCGAGCTCGATGCGACGCTTGTCGACGTCCGGACCACCGGCGGACTTGATCGCCGAGGCGAGGTCGGCCGGGGTGACGGAGCCGAAGAGGCGGCCGGAGTCGCCGGAGCGAACAGCCAGACGCACCTTCACGCCTTCGAGGCGGGCCTTGATCTCGTTGGCCTGCTCGATGGTGGCGATCTCGTGGATCTTGCGAGCACGACGAATCTGCTCGACGTCCTTCTCGCCACCCTTGGTCCAGCGGATCGCGAAACCACGCGGGACCAGGTAGTTGCGGGCGTATCCGTCCTTGACGTCTACGACGTCGCCGGCGGTGCCGAGGCCAGAGACCTCGTGAGTGAGGATGATCTTCATGGTTGCGTCACCCTCCCTTTATCGCGCGGTGGACGTGTAGGGCAGCAGCGCCATCTCACGGCTGTTCTTGACGGCCGTGGCGACGTCACGCTGGTGCTGCGTGCAGTTGCCGGTCACGCGGCGGGCACGGATCTTGCCGCGGTCGGAAATGAACTTCCGCAGCATGTTCGTGTCCTTGTAGTCCACGTACTGGGTCTTGTCCTTGCAGAATGCGCAGACCTTCTTCTTAGGCTTGCGCACAGGCGGCTTCGCCATGGTGTTTCTCCTGTGTGATCAAGAAAGTGTGGAGCGAGCTGCCCTAGAAGGGCGGCTCGTCCGAGTAGCCGCCGCCGGAGCCACCGGAGCCACCGGAACCGCCGGAATTCCCGGAGTTCCCGCCCCAGCCGCCGCCTCCGCCGCCGCCCTGCTGGCCGCCGGCCGGCGCGCTGGTCGCCCAGGGGTCGTCGGAGGAACCTCCGCCGCCCTGCTGGCCACCACCACCGGGGCCGCCGCCCCAGCTGCCGCCGCCCTGCTGCTGGCCGCCGCCACCGCCGCCGTAACCACCCTGGCCACCGCGACCGGTGGTCTTGGTGACCTTGGCCGTCGCGGTCTTCAGGCTGGGGCCGACTTCCTCGACGTCCAGCTCGTAGACCGTGCGCTTGACGCCCTCGCGGTCCTCGTAGGACCGCTGCTTCAGCCGGCCCTGCACGACGACGCGCATGCCCCGCTGAAGCGACTCGGCGACATTCTCCGCAGCCTGACGCCAGACCGAGCAGGTCAGGAACAGGCCGTCGCCGTCCTTCCACTCGTTGGTCTGCTTGTCGAAGATGCGGGGAGTGGACGCGACACGGAACTTCGCGACCGCCGCCCCGGACGGGGTGAAACGCAGCTCGGGGTCGTCGACGAGATTGCCGACGACCGTGATGACGGTCTCGCCTGCCATTGGGTGAACCTCTCGGCGGGGATTGCTTCTACTGCTGGCTGCTGCTGGCTGCTACTCGGACCGATGACCGCTGAGCCGAGGGCTCAGTGGGTCTCGGGACGGAGGACCTTGGTCCGGAGGACCGACTCGTTCAGATTCATCTGTCGGTCGAGCTCCTTGACGATCGCGGGCTCGGCCTGCAGATCGATGACCGAGTAGATGCCCTCGGGCTTCTTCTTGATCTCGTAGGAGAGACGACGACGGCCCCAGGTGTCGACCTTCTCCACCTTTCCGTTGCCCTCACGGACGACGGAGAGGAAGTTCTCGATCAGCGGGGAGACTGCTCGCTCCTCGAGATCGGGGTCGAGGATGACCATCACCTCGTAGTGACGCATGTGGAACCCACCTCCTTTGGACTCAGCGGCCACGGTCGTTCCGTGGCAGGAGGGTCGTGATGCGTGCGCAACGGTATCGGCCACCACTGACAACGCCTCGGCGATCCCGCTCGACGAGCGGCGATCGCGTTCTGGCCAGGGCAGACACCGGTGCAGACCGTACAGACTACCCGCAGACCGGCTTCCGGTTGAAATCCGGCCGGGTTCGACCGCACTCTGGACACATCGGGGACGGGCGACGCTACGATGCGCCGCCCTCCGGCAAGGCGCCAGGAGGTGCCCCATGGCACAGGCAGTGCACCCGAGGACGCGGTCGAAGCCGACCGGTTCCCTCTTCGCCACCGATCACCGGCCCCATCCGCTCCAGGACACCCTGCTCTGGGTGACGGGGGTGCTGGGCGTCCTCGCCTTCATCACCGGAATGTTCCACAACCTGCATCTGCTCAGTTCCTGGGCGGGACTCGTCGGCATCCTCACGGGGCTGTACGGCCAGTTCCACTCGGTGACGACCCACGAACGGTTCGCGTTGATCATGGGCCTGGGGTCGTCGGCGGTCGGCTTCTACCTCGGCATGGCGCACGGCGGCCTCTTCGGCGGCGTGTTCGACTGACCCACCGGGTCCCCGGACCGGGACCCGCCGTGTCCTGGTCCGCCCCGTGCCCAAGCCGGGGCGCTCCCGCTGCAAGTAGGCTTCGGCGCGAGAGCCGGAGCCCCCCTATCTCCATGGGGACACATCTGCGAGGAGCGCCCCGCATGACCCTGACGCTGAGCACCATCAGTCGCGAGCAGCATCTGGCTTACATCCAGAGCCTGCCCGCGGCCAGCCACTGCCAGGTCCCCGCGTGGGCGGACGTGAAGACGGAGTGGCGCTCGGAGAGCCTGGGCTGGTTCGACAGGGACGGCCAGTTGGTCGGCGCCGGGCTGGTGCTCTACCGCCAACTGCCCAAGATCAAGCGTTACCTGGCGTATCTGCCCGAGGGCCCGGTCATCAACTGGTACGCCCCCAACCTCGGCGACTGGCTCCAGCCGATGCTCGCCCATCTGAAGCACCAGGGCGCGTTCTCCGTGAAGATGGGCCCCCCGGTGGTGATCCGCCGCTGGGACTCCGTGGCCATCAAGTCCGGCATCCAGGACCCGGACGTCAAGCGGCTGCGCGACGTCGAGGCCACCCACATCGAGCCGCGTGCCTTCGAAGTGGCCGACCGGCTGCGGAAGATGGGCTGGCAGCAGGGCGAGGACGGCGGGGCGGGCTTCGGGGACGTACAGCCGCGTTACGTCTTCCAGGTGCCGCTGGCCAACCGCTCCCTGGACGATGTCCTCAAGGGCTTCAACCAGTTGTGGCGGCGCAACATCAAGAAGGCGGAGAAGGCGGGTGTCGAGGTCGTCCAGGCCGGCTACGACGACCTGGAGGAGTGGCAGCGGCTGTACGAGATCACGGCCGAGCGCGACCACTTCCGGCCGCGGCCCCTCTCGTACTTCCAGCGGATGTGGACCGTCCTCAACTCCGAGGACCCCAACCGCATGCGGCTGTACTTCGCCCGGCACGAGGGGGAGAACGTCGCTGCCGCGACGATGCTCATCGTGGGCGGCCACGTCTGGTACTCGTACGGGGCGTCGGCCAACCACAAGCGGGAGGTCCGGCCCTCGAACGCGATGCAGTGGCGGATGCTGCGGGACGCGTACGCGATGGGCGCGACCGTCTACGACCTGCGCGGTATCTCCGACTCCCTCGACGAGACGGACCACCTGTTCGGTCTCATCCAGTTCAAGGTGGGCACGGGTGGCGAGGCCGTCGAGTACGTCGGCGAGTGGGACTTCCCGCTCAACAAGCTCCTCCACAAGGCTCTCGACATGTACATGTCCCGCCGCTGACCCGAGCCCGACACCGACACCGGCCCCGTCCCTGACACCGGCCCGGAACCGGGACCGGGCCGCCCATCGCCGGACGCGACGACGAATATCGCGCAAGGCCCCCAACACCCCAAGAACGCCCATATTCTTCATGTTCTTCATACACCGCAGCCACGAGAAAGGTTCCGGACCGGCATGGCGCTCTCCCTCTACGTCGACACCGCGCGCTGGCGGGCGCACCAGAAGTCGGTCATCGACCAGTTCCCGGGCATCGTCCCCGTCTGCAAGGGCAACGGATACGGCTTCGGCCACGAGCGGCTCTCCGAGGAGACGTCCCGCTTCGACTCCGACATCCTCGCCGTCGGCACCATCTACGAGGCCGCCCGCATCAAGGACTGGTTCAGCGGCGACCTGCTCGTGCTGACCCCCTTCCGGCGCGGCGAGGAGCCCGTACCGCTGCCCGACCGGGTCGTCCGCTCGGTCTCCTCGGTCGACGGCGTCTTCGCCCTGGTCGGCGCCCGTGTCGTCATCGAGTGCATGAGCTCCATGAAGCGGCACGGCGTCCGCGAGGAGGAGCTGAACCAGCTGCACACGGCCATCGAGGACGTACGGCTCGAAGGCTTCGCCCTCCACCTGCCGCTGGACCGTACGGACGGCTCCGAGGCCGTCGAGGAGGTCATCGGCTGGATGGACCGGCTGCGCGCGGCCCGGCTTCCGCTGCACACCATGTTCGTCAGCCATCTGCGCGCCGAGGAGCTCGCCAGTCTTCAGCGGCAGTTCCCGCAGACGCGGTTCCGCGCCCGCATCGGGACGCGGCTGTGGCTGGGCGACCACGAGGCGACGCAGTACCGGGGCGCCGTGCTGGACGTGACGCCCGTCGTCAAGGGCGACCGGTTCGGCTACCGCCAGCAGAAGACCGCCTCCGAGGGCTGGCTGGTGGTCGTCGCGGGCGGTACGTCGCACGGGGTCGGGCTGGAGGCGCCCAAGGCGCTGCACGGAGTCATGCCGCGGGCCAAGGGCGTGGCGCGGGCGGGCCTGGCGACGGTCAACCGGAATCTTTCGCCGTTCGTCTGGTCGGGCAAGCAGCGCTGGTTCGCCGAGCCGCCGCACATGCAGGTGTCCATCCTGTTCGTGCCGGCCGACGCGCAGGAGCCGAAGGTCGGCGACGAACTGGTGGCGCATCTTCGCCACACGACGACGCAGTTCGACCGGCTCGTGGACCGCTGAGCCACCGGAGCGGCGGGCCGCCGGTTTCACCGGAACACCGCCGGGCGGGACCGAGGTGACGAAACGGCGGACGTGACGAAACGGCGGGGGCCGGGCTTGAGAAAGCCCGGCCCCCGCCGTTTCCGACGCGCACACCTTACGGCGCACGCACACGTCACACACGCGTCGCACGCCTCTCAGGCGGCCCCCGGCGGCCGCACCCCCCACGACACCCGCTGCGCGGTCTCCACGCCGTGCGCCACGCGCTCCCCGGGCCGGGCGGCCCGCCCCAGCACGAACACGTCCCGCGCCCCGTCCAGCACCCCGCCGGACGGATCGTCCGACCCGTCGCGCCGTACGCCGTCGCGCTCCGGCGTCAGGACGTCCCGTACGACGACGGCGCACAGGTACAGCGTCCCCAGCAGATGCAGGGCGATGGTCAGTTGATAGCCCTCCGTCGGCAGTCCCTTGTGGGCGTCGCCGCTCGTCGTGTACGCGAGGTACATCCAGATGCCCAGGAAGTACATGACCTCGCACGCCTGCCAGATCAGGAAGTCGCGCCACCGGGGCCGGGCCAGCGCGGCGAGCGGGACGAGCCACAGTACGTACTGCGGCGAGTAGACCTTGTTGGTCAGGATGAACGCCGCCACGACCAGGAAGACGAGCTGCGCGAACCGGGGCCGCCTCGGCGCCGACAGCGCGAGCGCCGCGATCCCCGCGCACGCCAGGACCATCAGCACCATCGACCAGGTGTTGACGGTGTCGACCTCCAGGGACTGTCCGGAGCGCTGGGTGATGATCAGCCAGAATGATCCGAAGTCCACCTGCCGCTCCTGGCTGAAGGTGTAGAACTTCTTCCACCCCTCCGGCGCGAGCAGCATCACCGGCAGGTTCACCACCAGCCAGGAGCCCGCCGCACCGCCCAGCGCGACCGCGAACGCCCGCAGCCGCCCCGCGCGCCAGCACAGCAGCAGCAGCGGCCCAAGCACCAGTACGGGATAGAGCTTGGCCGCCGTCGCGAGACCGATGAGCACGCCGAAGGCCAGTGCCCGGCCACGCGACCACATCAGCATCCCGGCGGCCAGCAGCGCGACGGCCAGCAGGTCCCAGTTGATGGTGGCGGTGAGCGCGAACGCGGGCGCGAGGGCGAGGAACAGGGCGTCCCAGGGACGGTGCCGGTGGGTGCGGGCGACGCAGACGGCGATGACCGCCGCACAGATCATCAGCATGCCCGCGTTGACCATCCAGTACATCTGCTCGCGGTGCTGGATGGAGCCGCCGCCGGGGGTGAGCCAGGAGGCGACCTCCATGAACAGCCCGGTCAGTACGGGGTACTCCAGGTACTGCATGTCGCCGTCGAGCCGGTCGAAGTACGGCACGAGGCCGTCGGCGAATCCCCGCCCGAGGAACAGGTGCGGGATGTCGGAGTAGCACGCGTGCGTGTACTGGGAACTGGCGCCCCGGAACCACGCCCACTCGTAGCAGGGCATCTTCTGCACCATGCCGAGCGCGAACATCCCGATCATCACGAGCGCGACCACCCGGACCGGGGTCAGCCGGCTGCCGCCGTACCAGGCCCAGCGGCCGATGGGACCGCCGATCAGCTCGCTGCCGGCCGCGGCGATCCTGTCCCGCCTGGTGGGCGGTACGACCGGCCGGTCCGTGGGCAGCGCGGTGTCTTCTGTGCTCGGCATGGCGCCCATCCTGCCGTACGGCGTCCCGGGCACGGCGAAGACCGCCGCACCGGGGCCGTACACGCGCGGTGTACGTCCTGTGGTGCGACGGCCTTCGTCTCGCTGCCGGGCCCCGCTGGGGCCTCTCACCGGTCCCGGTGGTCGGTCCGGGCCCGGTCGTCAGCCATCAGTCGCCGATCCGGTCCCGGTCGTGGGTCCGGTCAGGGTCACTCGTCAGTTGTCGTCCTCGTCCCCGCGGCCGCCACCACCGCCGCCACCGCCGTTGATGAAGCCTCCGCCGTCACCGCCCTGCGGGTCGCCGGGTTCGGGTGGTCCGCTGGACGTGGCGCCCGGGTCTCCGATGACGCCGCCCTGGTCCTCGCCGCCCGGACCGCCGGGGCCGCCGTCCTGGCAGCCGTTGTCCCCCGGCTGGCAGGTCTCGGACTCGGTCGGGGACGGTTCGAGCGACTCGGACGGCGACTCCGACGGGGACTCGGAGGGCGTCTCCGAGGGCGTCTCGGTCGGGCTCGGCTCGGGGCTGCTCAGACCGCCTCCGTAGACGGCCTCACCGACCGGCTCGGGCTCGGGGAACGTGAGGATCTTCGTGCCCTTCACCGCGACCGTCATGTAGTCCTGCCAGATCTCGGCCGGGAACGAGGCGCCGTGGATCTTCTCCTGGCCGCCGGTGCCGAACATCTCCAGGAACTCGCGGTTCTTGTTCTCCGCGTTGTCGTCCAGCCGGTACATGTCGATGGCGGTGGAGAGCTGCGGGGTGTAGCCCACGAACCAGGCGGACTTGTTGCCGTCGGTCGTACCGGTCTTGCCGGCCACCTCGCGGCCGTCCGGCAGCCGTGCGGCGGTGCCCGTACCGCCGTCCTCCATGACCACGGACTTCAGGACGTCCGTGACGTTGTCCGCGACAGCGGAGGTGAACGCGCTTTCGGGCTTCTGGTCGTGCTTGTAGACGACGGTCCCCTCCCGCTTGACCTCCTGGACGGAGTAGGGGTCGCGCTGGGTGCCGCTGTCGGCGAAGGTGGCGTACGAACCGGCCATCCGGATCGCGCTGGGGTCGGAGATGCCGATGGAGAACGACGGGTTGTTGCCGCCCGGCAGGCTGTCCTCCAGCAGTCCCGCGTCCACGGCGGCCTGCCGGACCTGCGGGATGCCGACGTCCATGCCGAGCTGGACGAAGGGGGAGTTGGCCGAGACCTTCATGGCCTCACGCAGGTTGATCTCCGGGTAGTCCTTGTCGCCGTCGTTGCGCTGGTGCCACTCCTTGCCCTCCTCGTTGGTCCAGATCGAGCCGTCGTACTCCTTGATCTTCAGCTTGTTCTCGCCGTTGTACTCACTGTCGTCGGGCGACACCAGCCTGCGGGAGTCGGCGCCCTGCTCCGGCTCCAGATCGGGATCACGCACTCCGTCGCGCATCGCCGCCGCCAGCACGTACGGCTTGAAGGTCGAGCCGACCTGGGCACCGGTCTCGTTGGCGTTGTTGGTGAAGTGCTTGGTGGCGTCCTGACCGCCGTAGATGGCGACGATCTTGCCGGTCTCGACCTCCACCGAGGCGCCGCCGAACTCGACGTGGGTGTCCTTGTCCGGGCGCTTCTTCGGGTCGATGTTCTTCTTGTAGACCTCGGTGACGGCCTTGTTCAGCGCCTCGACCTTCTTCTTGTTGAAGGTCGTCTTGATCTCGAAGCCGCCCTTGGCCAGGTCGTCGGTCGTGTACTTCCCCCCGCTGTTGTTGATGAAGTACGCCTTGGCGAGGTCGACCAGATAGCCGATCTGACCGCTGAGCTGCGCGTTCTTCTTGGGAAGCTCCGGCATCGGGAAGGTCTTGTACGTCGCGCGCTCGGCCGCGCCGAGGTGACTGTCCTTCACCATCTCGTCGAGGATCCAGTTCCAGTGCCGCTTCGCCCGCTCGGTGTTGGACTTGGCGTCGGCCTTGGGGTCGATCGCCTCCGAACCGTGCGGGTCGTAGTACGTCGCGCCCTTGAGCAGGGTGGCGAGGAAGGCGCACTGGCTGGCGTTGAGTTTCATGGCGTCGGTGCCGTAGTACGTACGCGCCGCCGCCTGGATGCCGTAGGCGCCGCGTCCGTAGTAGGAGGTGTTGAGGTACCCCTCCATGATTTCTTCCTTGTTCATCTCCGCACCGACGCGGATGGAGATGAACAACTCCTTGAACTTACGGCTGAGGGTCTGCTCCTGGCTGAGCCGCGTGTTCTTCACGAACTGCTGGGTGATGGTCGAACCACCCTGCGTCTGGCCGCCCCGGGCCATGTTGAAGAGGGCCCGGCCGATACCCATCGGGTCGACGCCGGCGTCCTCGCGGAACGTCTTGTTCTCCGCGGAGATCACGGCGTTCTGCATGTCCTTGGGGATGCGGTCGATCCCGACGATCTGGCGGTTGACCTCACCGCCGGTGGCGACCATCTGGGAGCCGTCGTCCCACAGGTAGACGTTGTTCTGGGCCTTGGAGGCGAGGTTCTGCTGGGGGATGCCGACCATGGCGTACGCGATCGTCGCCGCGGCCATCATGCCGCCGAAGAAGCCGATGAAGATCCCCGTCGCCAGCTTCCAGGACGGGACCCAGCGCTGCCAGCCGTCCCTGTCGTGGCGGGGGTAGTCGATCAGGCGTTTCCTGCCGGGGCGCCCGGCGCGCGGCCGTCCGGGGGCGGGACCGGCGCCACGCCGTCCCCGGGCCGCCGCTCCGGCGGCACCCTCGGCCGCGCGCCGGCGGCCTCGCTGTGCCCTGCGAGCTTCGGCCCGGCCTCCGTAAGAAGGCTCCGGTTCATAAGGCTCGGAGTGGGACTCGGCGTGGGAAGCCGTGGGGACTCCGCGGGAGGGGTCCGCGCGGCGGCCGGCCGGCCGCTGTGCGGCACGCCTGGCCGCGGCTCGTCCGCCACCCTGGCCACCCTGCGGCTGTGGCTGTTTGCGACGGTGCTCGCTCATCGAACGACTACTCCTCGGGCAGGCGCGTACGCCTGGAAGCGGCAGTTGAGTTCCGGTCCCCCGAGATGAATACGGATGCGCCCGGCGTCGGGCTCATCCGGCATGCATCCAGAACGACGACGCTTTCACGCGTCACGCGGTTCCCGGTGGTCTGCATGCCGCACAGACTACGCAGGGTCAAACCTCTCCGAGGGCCGAACTTCGCACCAAACCAGGCAAGTTGGACGTGGCTAATTGTTGATGTGACGCCGTTCACGATGACCCCTCTTGTCCCATGAGCATCGGTGTTCTATCGTTCCGATGTATCGAGTCGATACATCGGAACGATAGAAGTGGCCGGGACGACGGAGGAGGCGAGCAGTGAGCAGACGCTCGGGCATCCTTGAGTTCGCCGTCCTCGGGCTGCTGCGCGAGTCTCCGATGCACGGCTACGAGCTGCGGAAACGGCTCAACACCTCGCTGGGGATCTTCCGGGCCTTCAGCTACGGGACGCTGTATCCCTGCCTGAAGACGCTCGTCGCCAGCGGCTGGTTGATCGAGGAACCGGGCAGTGCGCCCGAGGAGGCGCTCGCCACATCGCTGGCGGGCCGGCGGGCCAAGATCGTCTATCGCCTCACGGCGGACGGCAAGGACCACTTCGAGGAACTCCTGTCGCAGACGGGCCCGGACGCCTGGGAGGACGAGCACTTCGCCGCCCGCTTCGCCTTCTTCGGACAGACGGAGCGCGAGGTACGGATGCGCGTGCTGGAGGGCCGTCGCAGCCGGCTGGAGGAGCGGCTGGAGAAGATGAGCGCGTCCCTGGCCCGCACCCGGGAACGTCTCGACGACTACACGCTCGAACTTCAGCGGCACGGCATGGAGTCCGTGGAGCGCGAGGTGCGCTGGCTCAACGAGCTGATCGAGAGCGAGCGGGCTGGACGGGACCAGCGACGGTCCGACGATCCTTCCGGCTCCTCCGATTCCTCCGCTTCGGGGGCCGGCCCTGAGGCCGGTCCGGGAAGTTCCGCCGCCCGGCACGACGGCGCGGCGGGCGGTACGGCCCGCAGCACCACCACCAGCGGTACAACGGGAGAACCGGACGGCCTGCCCCGGCCGCCGGGGGCTTCCGGGGGTTCGCCTCCGGAGACCTCCGGCCGGCCGGATCCGTCCGGGGACACCACCCCATGAGGTTCCGCATCACCGCGGGACTTCATCGCAACATTGAGATCACACACAGGGAGCAACCAGGATGGGTTCCGTTCGCGTAGCCATTGTCGGCGTGGGCAACTGCGCCGCCTCGCTGGTGCAGGGCGTCGAGTACTACAAGGACGCCGATCCGGCCGGCAGGGTGCCCGGCCTGATGCACGTGCAGTTCGGCGAATACCACGTGCGTGACGTGGAGTTCGTCGCCGCCTTCGACGTCGACGCCAAGAAGGTCGGTCTCGACCTCTCGGACGCCATCGGCGCCAGCGAGAACAACACCATCAAGATCTGCGACGTCCCGAACACGGGTGTCACGGTCCAGCGCGGCCACACCTACGACGGTCTGGGCAAGTACTACCGCCTGACCATCGAGGAGTCGGACGAGGCGCCGGTCGACATCGTCCAGGTCCTCAAGGACCAGCGGGTCGACGTCCTGGTCTGCTACCTGCCGGTCGGCTCCGAGGCCGCCGCGAAGTTCTACGCGCAGTGCGCCATCGACGCCAAGGTCGCCTTCGTCAACGCCCTCCCGGTGTTCATCGCCGGCACCAAGGAGTGGGCGGACAAGTTCACCGAGGCCGGTGTCCCGATCATCGGCGACGACATCAAGTCCCAGGTCGGCGCCACCATCACGCACCGTGTGATGGCGAAGCTGTTCGAGGACCGCGGTGTGGTCCTGGACCGCACGATGCAGCTGAACGTCGGCGGCAACATGGACTTCAAGAACATGCTGGAGCGTGAGCGCCTGGAGTCCAAGAAGATCTCCAAGACGCAGGCCGTCACCTCGCAGATCCCGGACCGCGACCTGGGCGCCGACAACGTCCACATCGGCCCCTCGGACTACGTGGCCTGGCTGGACGACCGCAAGTGGGCTTACGTCCGCCTCGAAGGCCGCGCCTTCGGCGACGTCCCGCTGAACCTGGAGTACAAGCTGGAGGTCTGGGACTCCCCGAACTCCGCCGGTGTCATCATCGACGCCGTGCGCGCCGCCAAGATCGCCAAGGACCGCGGCATCGGCGGCCCGATCCTCTCCGCCTCCTCGTACTTCATGAAGTCCCCGCCGGTGCAGTACTTCGACGACGAGGCCCGTAACAACGTCGAGAAGTTCATCGCGGGCGAGGTCGAGCGCTAGAACCGGTCCGGTACGGGGGTCCCGTACCCGTACCCGCCCCGTGTCTTCGCCGAAGGGTCCCCGGACAGGCTGTCCGGGGACCCTTCGCATGGGGTGCGGACGGCGTGTGTGACGCTGATCCCCATGTCTGCCGTACGCGATCTGCGCGTGCTCCTGCGTCTGCCCGACTTCCGCCGTCTGCTGACCGTACGGCTGCTCTCGCAGGCGGCCGACGGGGTCTTCCAGGTCGCACTCGCCGCGCATGTGGTCTTCTCCCCCGAGAAACAGACCAGCCCCGGCGCCATCGCGTCGGCCATGGCCGTTCTGCTGCTGCCCTACTCGCTCGTCGGCCCGTTCGCGGGGGTACTGCTCGACCGCTGGCGGCGGCGGCAGATCATCCTCTGCGGGAATCTGCTGCGGGCCTTCCTGGCCGCCTGCACCGCGCTGCTGATCCTCGGCTCCCTGCCGGACTGGCTCTTCTACGCCTCCGCGCTGGCCGTCACCGCCGTCAACCGGTTCGTGCTCGCCGGGCTCTCCGCCTCGCTGCCGCGCGTGGTCGAGGACGAGCGACTGGTGGTCGCCAACTCCCTCTCGCCGACGGCCGGAACGCTCGCGGCGACCGCCGGCGGCGGGCTCGCCTTCGTGGTGCGGCTGCTCATCTCCGAGTCCGACGCTGCCGTGATGCTGCTGGGCGCCGCGCTGTATCTGTCGTCGGCACTGGCCGCCGTCACCCTGGGGCGCGATCTGCTCGGCCCCGATCCGGGGCTCGTACAACCCCGGCTGAAGGCCGCCCTCGCCTCCACCGCGCAGGGCCTGGCCGCCGGGGTGCGCCATCTGGCGGAGCGGCGGGACGCGGGGATCGCGCTGATCGCGATGACGCTGACACGCTTCTGCTACGGGGCGCTGACGGTGATGGTACTGATGCTCTGCCGTTACGCCTGGTCGCTCGGCGAGGAGGACGGGCTGGGGCTGCTGGGCATCGCGCTGGTCGTCTCCGGCGCGGGCTTCTTCGTCGCCGCCCTCGTCACGCCGTCGGCGGTCGGCCGGCTCGGCTCGTTCGGCTGGATGGTGGCGTGCTCCGCTTCCGCCGCCGTACTGGAGCCGGCACTGGGGCTGCCGTTCTCCCCCGTCCCGATGCTGATCGCGGCGTTCGTCCTCGGTCTGATCACCCAGGGCGCCAAGATCGCGACGGACACGGTGGTGCAGACCTCGGTGGACGACGCGTACCGGGGGCGGATCTTCTCCCTCTATGACGTGCTGTTCAACGTCGCCTTCGTCGGAGCGGCGGGAGTGGCGGCCCTGATACTGCCGCCGGACGGGCGTTCGGCGCCGCTCGTCGTGGGGGTGGCGGTGCTGTACGCGGGCATCGCGGCCGGACTCTTCCGCTGGCGGAAGCACCGGCCGCTCACGGAGAAGGGGTGATGTTTCACGTGAAACATCACCCCGCTCCCCGGCCGTTGTTTCACGTGAAACATCGATCCGCGCGTTCCGCGCTCCGTCGTGGGCTCGGTCCACCCGACTCGAACCCCGACCCGAACCGCAACGTTCCGCGCTTCGTCGTGGGCTCAGCCCTGCCGGGCCCACCACTCCTTCAGCGCGCTCACCGCGTCGTCGTGCCCCATCGGCCCGTTCTCCAGCCGTAGCTCCAGCAGGAACGTGTACGCGGCCCCGATCACCGGACCCGGGGCGACTCCCAACGTCTCCATGATCTGGTTGCCGTCCAGATCGGGCCGGATGGAGTCCAGCTCCTCCTGCTCCTGCAACTGCGCGATCCGCTCCTCCAGGCCGTCGTAGGCACGCGAGAGCGCGGTCGCCTTGCGCTTGTTGCGGGTCGTGCAGTCCGAGCGGGTCAGCTTGTGGAGCCGGTCCAGGAGCGGGCCGGCGTCGCGTACGTACCGGCGCACCGCCGAGTCGGTCCACTCGCCCGTCCCGTAGCCGTGGAACCGCAGATGCAGCTCCACCAGCCGGGAGACGTCCTTCACCAGCTCGTTCGAGTACTTCAGCTCGGTCATCCGCCGCTTGACCAGCTTGGCCCCCACCACCTCGTGGTGATGGAACGAGACCCCGCCGTCCTTCTCGAAGCGCCGCGTCCGGGGCTTGCCGATGTCATGGAGCAGCGCGGCCAGCCGCAGCACCAGGTCCGGCCCGTTCTCCTCCAGGTCGATGGCCTGCTCCAGGACGGTCAGCGAGTGCTCGTACACGTCCTTGTGCCGGTGGTGCTCGTCGCTCTCCAGCCGCAGCGCGGGCAGTTCGGGCAGCACGCGCTCCGCGAGGCCGGTGTCGACGAGCAGCGCCAGGCCCTTGCGCGGGTGGCCGGAGAGGATCAGCTTGTTCAGCTCCTCCCGTACGCGCTCCGCCGAGACGATCTCGATCCGCTCGGCCATGGCCTTCATCGCGGAGACGACGTCCGGGGCGACCTCGAAGTCGAGCTGCGCGGCGAACCGCGCGGCCCGGAGCATGCGCAGCGGATCGTCGGAGAAGGACGCCTCGGGGGTGCCGGGCGTGCGCAGGGCGCCGGACGCGAGGTCCTGGAGGCCGTCGTACGGATCGATGAACGTCTTCTGCGGCAGCGCGACGGCCATCGCGTTGACGGTGAAGTCCCGGCGGACGAGGTCCTCCTCGATGGAGTCCCCGTACGCCACCTCGGGCTTGCGCGACGTGCGGTCGTAGGACTCGGAGCGGTAGGTCGTGATCTCGATCTGGAACTCCTGCCGGGTGTCCCCGACCGTGCCCGCCTTCTGGGCGCCGACCGTGCCGAACGCGATCCCGACCTCCCACACCGCGTCCGCCCAGGGCCGGACGATTCTCAGTACGTCGTCGGGCCGGGCGTCGGTGGTGAAGTCGAGGTCGTTGCCGAGGCGGCCGAGGAGGGCGTCCCTCACCGAGCCTCCGACCAGGGCGAGAGTGAATCCCGCCTCCTGGAATCGGCGTGCGAGGTCGTCGGCGACAGGGGACACCCGCAGCAGTTCGCTGACCGCGCGGCGCTGCACCTGGCTCAGTGCGGGGGAGGTCTCTTCGTTGGCGTTCGGCACAACAGAAAAGGGTACGTGCCCCCGTCGGCCCGGTCGTCCGCGTTTTCTCCGCCCCGGCCCGCGCCGGGTTCCGGACCTGCCCGTACGGCCTCCGCCCCGGTCCGCACCGCCGTCGTACCGGATCCAGCCCTGCCCGTTCTGTCGCGCGGGCTCCCGTCGTACGGGTTTTCCGCGCCTCGTGAGATTCTTCCGATCATGAGAGGCGGTCCCCGGCACTTCGCCCCGGCGCACCTCGTTACCATGCGTGGACGCACAATCGACGACCATTGACGACGAGGAACGGGCGGGCGCGTGGCGGAGGCGGCAGACTTCCAGGGGATGAACCACTCTCCTGCCCGCCGATGGCTGGGGCGCACCGCCGCCGCAGCCGCGGGGGTGCCGCTCCTCGCCGGTCTGCTGGGGGGCCTGGCGGCGCCCCAGGCAGCCGCCGCCGGCCCGATGGCCACTTCGGCCGCCGCGGCTGCCCCCGCGGGTGTCACCGCCGCCCCGTCCGGTCCGAACACCGTCGCCGTCGCCCTCGACACCCTGGCACCCAGCGCGCCGAAGAAGGGCGACACCCTCACGATCTCCGGCACGGTGACCAACAAGGGCAAGAAGGCGGTCACCGACGCCCGCGTCGACCTCCGGGTCGGTCCCCGGCTCACCGGCCGGACCGCCATCGACGACGCCGACGAGCGCTCGAACGACACCACGAACGACCCGCCACCGCTGGGCGGCTCCTACACGGTCGAGTTCGCCAAGCTCCCCTCGGGGATCAGCCACGACTTCGCCCTGTCGGTGCCGGTGAGCAAGCTCGGTCTCGGCGCGGACGGCGTCTACCAGCTCGGCGTGACGCTGACCGGCCGGACGTCCGCCGAGCCGTACGACCACACCCTCGGCATCCGGCGCACGTTCCTGCCGTGGCAGCCGGACGAGGTGGACACCAAGACCAGGTTCACCTATCTCTGGCCGCTGATCTCCACCTCGCACGTCTCCGCCGAGACCGGCTCCGACGACCAGCAGACCCCGGTGTTCGAGAACGACGACCTGGCGCAGGAGCTGGCCCCCGGCGGCCGGCTGGAGCAGCTCGTCTCCCTCGGCAGCCAGCTTCCGGTCACCTGGGTCGTGGACCCGGACCTGCTCGCCACCGTCGAGGCGATGACCGACCCGTACGAGGTGCGCGGCGGCAGATCCACGGTCCCGGGCCAGAACCAGCTCGTGGCCAGGAACTGGCTCAACTCCCTCGACAAGGCCGTCCGCGCCAACCCGAACATCGTGGTGCTGCCCTTCGGCGACCCCGACCTCGCGTCGCTCGCCCACGGCGGTGAGAAGGTCTCCGGCACCCTCGGCCATCTCCAGAGCTCCAGCGAGGTCGCCGCCGGGACCGTGGAGACCATCCTCCACGTGACACCCGCCACCGACTTCGCGTGGCCGGTGAACGGGGCCGTCGACCCGTCGATCGTCGATGTGGCCACGTCCGCGGGCGCCGACAAGGTGATCGCGCGCAGCGACAGCATCCAGGACAACCTGCCGTACACGGCGAGCGCCGCGCGCCCCCTCGGCGGCGGTACGACGGCCGTGGTCAGCGACACCCGGCTGTCCACCGCCTTCGAGGGCGATGTGAGCACGGCGGCGGGCTCCACCCTCGCGGTGCAGAAGTTCCTCGCCCAGTCGCTGGCCCTGACCCTCCAGGACACCGGGAAGCAGCGCACCGTCGTCGTCGCCCCACAGCGGACGCCGTCGGCCGGCCAGGCGCAGTCCATGGCCCGCGCTCTCCAGGGGCTGGACGGGGAGCGCTGGACCCAGCCGCTCGACCTGGTCGCCGCCGCGGCGGCGAAGCCCGACGGCAACGCCTCCACGAAGGTGCCCGGTGCCTCGCGCTATCCGGCGAAGCTCCGCAAGCAGGAGCTGCCCCCGGCGGCGTTCGAGGAACTGCGGGGGATCGACGAGCGGCTGGGGAAGTTCAAGGCGATCCTGACCCTTCCCGACCGGGTGGCGACGCCGTTCGCCAACGCCGTCAACCGGGCGGTCTCCACGTCCTGGCGGGGCGACGAGGCGGGAGCCGCGAAGTACCGCGGCGCGGTGAACCGCTATCTGAGAAGCCTCTCCGGCGAGGTCCAGCTCATCCAGAAGTCGGAGCTGACCCTGTCCGGGCGCAGCGCGACCATCCCGGTGACGGTCCAGAATCAGCTGCTGCAAGGGGTCGACAACCTCGTCCTGCGCCTCCAGTCCACCAACGCGACCCGGCTGAAGCTGGACGACGGCAACGCGGTGGCCACGCAGCCGATCAAGGTCGACGGCGGCCACACCCAGGTGGTGAAGTTCACCGGCGCGGCCAACGCCAACGGCCCGGTGGGGCTCACGGCGCAGCTGTACACGAAGGACGGGCGGCCGTACGGCGACCCGATGTCGTTCCAGGTACGGGTCTCCGAACTGACCCCGACCGTGATGCTCGTCATCGCCGGCGGTGTGCTGCTGCTGGTGCTGGCGGGGGTCAAGATGTACAGCCAGCGCAAGCGCGCGGTGGCGGCGAAGGCCGCCGAGGACCTGGCCGCCGCGCAGGCGAACGGCGAGACCGGTGACACGGCGCCCGACGGCGCGGGGGACACTGACGGCGGCGCCGAGGGTGGCCCCGGCAGTGCCGGGGTACGCGAGGACGCACCCGGCGACGCCCTGGGCACGGGCCCCGGGAGCGACGGCGCCGGACCCGGGCAGCCGAGTGACCCGACCCCGGACACCCGTCCGGAAAGCGGGGACCCGTCGGGCAAGGGTGAGAAAGTGGACCGTTGAGCGATGTCGTGGCCGGCCGGCCGGGGACGATGAGGTGGGGTAACGATGAACGCGCCGTACGACGGTGACCGCGGGCAGGGGCCCGGCGGCGATCCGGCAGGGCATGTTCCGCCCCAGCCCCCCGGCGCCGGACCGAACGCTCCGGCGGCGGGCCCGTACGCGCCGGGGCCGGGCGCCCCGGACCCGTACCCCCAGGACGCCTACGCCCAGGATCCGTACGTCCAGGACGCCTACCACCAGGACCCCTACCGCGCGCAGGACCTCTCCGCGCAGGACCCGGTGTCCGAGGCGCTGTACGACCGCGCCGCGCATCCCCCGCCGCCGCCCGGCACCCACCCGCAGGCGCCGCCGCTCCACCAGCAGCCGCCGGCGCAGCAGTACGGCCCCGATCCGCGCGTCTGGGCCCAGCCCCCGCCGCCGGAGCCCGACGGGCTCTCGCAGCGTCTTCCGTACGGCGACGACGCCCGGACCACGCAGTTCACGGGCGTCGACGAGCTCGTCACCCACGCGCGCACCGGTGACCAGGAGCCCGACGCCTTCGCCCACCTCTTCCGTGACCAGCAGGGAATGGGACGGCCGCAGGCCGCCGCCGTGCCGGAGGCGATCCCCGCTCCGGCGCCCGCGAAGAAGGCCGGGCGGGCGTCCGGACTGCTGAAGTCCAGCGCGGTGATGGCGGCGGGCACGCTCGTGTCCCGGCTCACCGGCTTCGTACGGTCCGCGCTGATCGTGGCCGCGATCGGCGCCGCCACCCTCGGCGACACCTTCCAGCTCGCCATCACCCTGCCGACGATGATCTACATCCTGACCATCGGCGGCGGTCTCAACTCCGTCTTCGTCCCGCAGCTCATCCGCGCGATGAAGAACGACGACGACGGCGGCGAGGCGTATGCGAACCGCCTGCTCACCCTGGTCGTCGTCATCCTCGGCACGCTGACCGCGGCCTCGGTGTTCGCGGCCCCGCTGCTGGTGCGCCTCATGTCGGTGAGCATCGCCGACAACCCGGCCGCCAACGACGTCGCCGTCACGTTCGTGCGCTACTGCCTGATCACCATCTTCTTCATGGGCGTGCACGTGGTGATGGGGCAGATCCTCAACGCCCGCGGCCGGTTCGGCGCGATGATGTGGACCCCGGTCCTCAACAACATCATCATCATCGCCACCCTCATCATGTTCATCTGGGTGTACGGCACCGCCGAGGACTCCGGGATGACGGTCGCGACCATCCCCCCCGAGGCGGAGCGCCTCCTCGGGGTCGGCGTGGTGCTCGGCCTGACCGTCCAGGCCCTCGCGATGATCCCCTACCTCCGGGAGACCGGTTTCCGGATCCGGCTGCGCTTCGACTGGCGGGGCCACGGCCTCGGCAAGGCCGCGAAGCTCGCCAAGTGGACCGTGCTGTTCGTCCTCGCCAACCAGGCCGGTGTGCTGGTCGTCTCCCAGCTCTCCACGGCGGCGGGCGTCGACTCGGGCACCCAGGGCGCCGGGTACATCGCCTACTCCAACGCCCAGCTCATCTGGGGCATGCCGCAGGCCATCATCACCGTCTCGGTCATGGCGGCCCTGCTGCCCCGGCTCTCCCGCTCGGCGAACGACGGCGACGCCGGGGCCGTACGCGACGACATCTCGCAGGGTCTGCGCAACTCGGCCGTCGCGATCGTCCCCGTCGCCTTCAGCTTCGTCGCGCTCGGCATCCCGATGTGCACCCTGATCTTCGGGTCCTCCGGCATCGAGTCGGCGCGCTCCATGGGCTACATGCTGATGGCGTTCGGCCTCGGACTGATCCCGTTCTCCGTGCAGTACGTGGTGCTGCGCGCCTTCTACGCGTACGAGGACACCCGGACTCCCTTCTACAACACGGTCATCGTGGCCGCCGTGAACGCCGCCGCCTCCGCGCTCTGCTTCGTCGTCCTGCCCTCCCGCTGGGCCGTCGTGGGCATGGCCGCCTCCTACGGCCTCGCGTACGCCGTGGGCGTCGGTATCGCCTGGAGCAGGCTCAAGAAGCGGCTGGGCGGCGATCTGGACGGTTCGCGCGTGGTGCGTACGTACGCGCGGCTCTGCCTGGCGTCCGTCCCCGGCACGATCGCCGCAGGAGCCGTCGCGTACTACGTGCTGGGCGCGCTCGGCAGCGAGGTTCTGGGCTCGTTCGCCGCACTGGCCGCCGGCGGGATCGTCCTGCTGGGCGGCTTCTTCGTGGTCGCGCGAAAACTGCGTGTCGAAGAGATGAACGCGCTGGTCGGAATGGTCCGGGGCCGGCTCGGACGCTAGCGGGCGGCAGGCCGGGCACAACCATCCCCGGCCGCCGTGTGTCGTGCATAGCGTCCAACTGTGGGCACAATTGGCGTGGCTGTTGGACAGTGCGCAACGGATGGGGAGGCAGGAGCGACGGTGGCGGAACGGAGCACGACCGCCGTCGAGGTGGCCGGCGACAGCGGTGACACACCGCCGACCGCCCAGGCGGAGAAGGCCACCACCGACGGGGTGGCGAAAGCCCAGACCACAGACGACGAGACCGACACGGCCGACGGCACCGGCGGTGGCACCGGGACCGGGAAACCGGCCGGGTCCGCGAAGGACAAGCCGGACGGCGACAAGCGCCAAGAGTCCCGGCCGACCGTGGCGCCGCCCGAGCTCCACAGCGGCCACAAGCTCGCCCGGCGCTACCGTCTCGAGGAGTGCCTCACCCGGCTGGACGGGTTCAGCAGCTGGCGCGCCGTCGACGAGAAGCTGCGCCGTGCCGTCGGGGTCCATCTCCTGCCCGCCGACCATCCCCGGGCCCGCTCCGTCCTCGCGGCGGCCCGCTCCTCCGCGCTCCTCGGCGACCCCCGCTTCGTCCAGGTCCTCGACGCCGTCGAGGAGAACGACCTCGTCTACGTCGTCCACGAATGGCTGCCCGACGCGACGGAGCTCACCGCGATCCTCGCCGCGGGCCCCATGGACGCCCACGACGCCTACCAGCTCGTCAGCCAGCTCTCCCAGGCCATGGCGGCCGCGCACCGCGAGGGCCTGGCCCATCTGAAGCTCACCCCCGGTTCCGTGCTGCGCAGCTCCACCGGCCAGTACCGGATCCGCGGCCTGGCCGTGAACGCCGCCCTGCGCGGCATCAGCGCGGACCGCCCCCAGCGCACCGACACCGAGGCGATCGGCGCCCTCCTGTACGCGGCCCTGACGCACCGCTGGCCGTACGAGACGGACGCGTACGGCCTCGCGGGCCTGCCGAAGGGCGTCGGTCTGCTCGCCCCCGACCAGGTCCGCGCCGGGGTCCACCGCGGACTGTCCGAGCTGGCCATGCGGGCGCTGGTGAACGAGGGCGCCACCGCCTCGCGTCAGGAACCGCCCTGCACCACCCCCGACGAGCTGGCGAGGGCCGTCGCGGAGATGCCCCGCGTCCGGCCCCCGGAGCCCACGTTCACCGCGCCGCCCGACTACCAGCGCACCACCTACCAGCAGGGCTCGTACGGCCGGCCGGCCTCCGGTCCGGTGGGCCGGGCCGTCCCGCAGCCGGTGCCCGTCCCGCCCCCGCCGCTCCAGAGCCGGACCGGCAAGGCACTGAAGTGGACGGTTTCCGCGCTTCTCATCGCCGCGCTCGGACTCGCCAGCTGGCAGGTCGCCGACCATCTGCTCAACCGCACGGCGAGCGACGAGACGAGCCAGTCCCAGCTGACGGAGGGCGAGCAGGAGAAGCCCGCGCCCCGCACGCCGAAGAACCTCAAGATCAGCGGCACGTCGGTGTTCGCCCCCGACGGCTCCGGTGTGAAGGCGGAGACCGTCGGCCTGGCCACCGACGGCGACACCGGCACGGCCTGGATCACCCCGGAGTACGCGGGCTATCCGAACTACGGCAATCTGCCCAACCGCAAGGGCGGCAGCGGCATAGTGGTCGATCTCGGCGACGTGCAGGACGTGTACGGCGTGGATGTGGCCATGTACCGGGCCGGCCAGAAGGTCCAGGTCCTCGCCGCCGGTGAGGACGCCTCGTCCCCGGCGGGCCTGTCGGACTTCTCCCAGCGCATCACCGAACTGGGGCAGACCGGCAGCAATGTCAAGGCCACCCTGGACAAGCCCGTCAGAACCAGGTACGTACTGATCCACATCACCGAACTCGCGCCGGACGTGTCCGCGAACAAGTTCCGGGGCGGGATCTCGGAGATCAAGGTCATAGGCTGACCCTGCGGACCAGGGGAGGGGGCTCACCGTTGGAAGACGCCGCACTCGGCGGCGTGAACGACCAGGATCTCCTGGCACGTCACGTCGAAGGGGATCCTGACGCCTTCGGTGAGCTCGTACGACGCCACCGGGACCGGCTGTGGGCCGTGGCCCTGCGCACGCTGGGAGACCGCGAGGAAGCCGCCGACGCCGTCCAGGACGCGCTCGTCTCCGCCTTCCGCGCCGCCCACACCTTCCGCGGCCAGTCCGCCGTCACGACCTGGCTGCACCGCATCACCGTCAACGCCTGTCTGGACCGGGCGAGGAAAGCCGCCTCCCGCAAGACCTCCCCCGTGGACGACACGGAGCGGCTGGAGCAGCTTCTCGAACCGCACGAGTCCGCCGCGGCCCCTGCCGAGCGCCAGGACCTGCACCGGCAGCTGATCGCCGCCCTCGCCAAGCTGCCCGCCGACCAGCGGGCCGCGCTGGTCCTGGTCGACATGCAGGGATACCCCGTCGCGGAAGCCGCGCGGGTCCTCGATGTCCCGGTCGGGACCGTCAAGAGCCGCTGTGCGCGTGGCCGGGCCCGACTGCTGCCGCTCCTCACCCATCTGCGGGAAAACACCGGTGGCACGGGTGAAAGAGCCGGAGTGGGACCACAGAGGAACCGGACGGCGGGCTCATCCGTCCCATCGAAGCCGGGACCACAGAACAGAGGACCGGACAGAACACCGGACAGTGAGCCGGACACCGGACCAGATGGAGGACCACACGGTCCTGCCACCGTGAAGGGAGGAGGTGGGCGCGCGTGACAGCGACGACCGGCACGACAGAGCACCCGGATGTCTCGGAGCTCTCCGATCTCACCGAGGGCCTGCTCTCCCCCGAACGGAGCACCGAGGTACGCGGCCATCTCGACGGCTGCCCGTCCTGCGCGGAGGTGTACGCCTCACTGGAGGAAATCCGCGAGCTGCTGGGCTCGCTGCCCGGCGCACCCCGGATGCCCGCCGACGTGGCCGCGCGGATCGACGCCGCCCTCGCCGCCGAGACACTGCCGAGCACGTCCACGCCAGCGTCCACGCCGGTGTCCGTGCCCCCTGCCGTGTCGGAGCACGAGCCCTTCGACGCGGATGCGTCGAGCGATGTTTCACGTGAAACAACGCGCGTCGGCGCGACCGTCGCCGATACACCTCGGGCGGACCGCCCCGCAGGGCGCCCGCGCGCGGCCACCGGACCCGGCCGCACCCGACCGGCGCGCCGCCGCCGTGGTGCGATCTTCGGCGCCGTCTTCGGCACGGCGGCGATAGGCGTGAGTGTCCTGCTGTTCCAGACGATGTCCTCGTCCACCGATGACACCCAGTCGTCGTACAAGGCCGACGCCGGATCGAGTCTGGCCGACCGCGGAGTCGGGGCTTTCTCCGGCTCCGAGATCCGGGACAAGGTCCGCACCCTTCTCGCGTCCACGCCGGCGACCGGCGAACCACGCGCGGCCGATGAAGGGAGCTCGCCCCTGGACGGCCCCACTGTGCAGACCTCGCCGAAGGTGATGGCGCAGCTGCCGCCCTGCGTCCAGCAGGGAACGGGCCGTACGGACATCCCCCTCGCGGCCGAACGAGGCACGTACGAGGGCATGGAAGCCTTCCTCGTCGTCCTGTCGGACCCGAACGACGGGAGCATGGTGCAGGCCTATGTCATCGACGCCGCCTGTGTGAACGCCACCCCGCCCGTCAAGGGCGAACTTCTGCTGACGCAGGCCCTTCCCCGCCGCTGACCGACCACCCGGTGCTGCCGGGGCCCCAAGGGAATGCGCGGCCCTTAGGATCCGTTGGGTGGGGTGAGAGTCTGAACCGCCCCCAGGCAGTAGCAGGCAGTCAGCAGAGACGAGGAAGAAACCCGTGAGCGACGTCCGCAATGTGATCATCATCGGCTCCGGTCCGGCCGGGTACACGGCCGCGCTGTACACCGCGCGCGCGTCACTGCGTCCGCTGGTGTTCGAAGGCGCCGTCACCGCCGGTGGCGCGCTGATGAACACGACCGACGTGGAGAACTTCCCCGGCTTCCGCGACGGCATCATGGGCCCGGATCTGATGGACAACATGCGGGCCCAGGCGGAGCGCTTCGGTGCCGAGCTCGTTCCCGACGATGTCGTCTCCGTCGACCTCACCGGAGAGATCAAGACCGTCACCGACACGGCGGGCACCGTACACCGGGCCAAGGCCGTGATCGTGACCACCGGGTCGCAGCACCGCAAGCTCGGGCTGCCCCGCGAGGACGCCCTGTCCGGACGCGGTGTCTCCTGGTGTGCCACCTGTGACGGGTTCTTCTTCAAGGACCAGGACATCGCCGTGGTCGGCGGCGGCGACACGGCGATGGAGGAAGCGACGTTCCTCTCCCGGTTCGCCAAGACGGTCACGATCGTCCACCGGCGGGACACCCTGCGGGCCTCCAAGGCCATGCAGGACCGGGCCTTCGCCGACCCGAAGATCCGGTTCGCCTGGGACAGCGCGGTCGAGGAGATCCACGGCGACCCGAAGCTCTCCGGTCTGACACTGCGCAACACCAAGACCGGCGAGACGTCCGAGCTGGCGGTGACGGGCCTGTTCATCGCTGTCGGCCACGACCCGCGTACGGAGCTCTTCAAGGGTCAGCTCGCCCTGGACGACGAGGGATATCTGACGGTGGACGCGCCCTCGACGCACACGAACCTCACGGGTGTCTTCGCCGCCGGTGACGTCGTGGACCACACCTACCGTCAGGCGATCACCGCTGCCGGTACCGGCTGTTCCGCGGCTCTCGACGCCGAGCGGTTCCTCGCGGCCCTCGGCGACAGCGAGAACGCCCCCGAGCCGGAGAAGAGCGCCGAGGCGGAGAAGACCGCCTCCGTCTGACCATCACCACTGCCCTGCACACCCCCGAAGTGAGGAGGCCGCCGTGGCCGGCGCCCTGAAGCATGTAACCGACGCCTCGTTCGACGAGGACGTCCTGAAGAGCGACAAGCCCGTCCTGGTGGACTTCTGGGCCGCCTGGTGCGGACCGTGCCGCCAGATCGCTCCGTCTCTGGAAGCCATCGCGGCCGAGTACGGCGACAAGATCGAGATCGTCAAGCTCAACATCGACGAGAACCCGGGCACGGCGGCCAAGTACGGAGTGATGTCCATTCCGACGCTGAACGTCTACCAGAACGGAGAGGTCGCCAAGACCATCGTCGGCGCCAAGCCCAAGGCGGCGATCGTGCGCGATCTGGAGAGCTTCATCGGCAGCGACGCGCCGGTGAGCAAGGAAGCGACCGGCTGAGACACCGCACAACTGCGCGCGGCACACGCGCATCACGCGCGATGTTTCACGTGAAACGGGCCCGTCCCCCTCGGCAGGGGGACGGGCCCGTTCATGTCTCAGAGCGGTCTGAGCGCCGGGTCCTTCTGCACCGCGCCCAGCAGTCGGTCCAGCGCATGCTCGACGTCCTCCTTCCAGGAGAGCGTCGTGCGCAGATCGAGCCTCATACGCGGGTAGGTGGGATGGGTCCGTACCGTCTTGAACCCCACCGCCAGCAGATGGTCCGCCGGCAGCACACAGGCCGGCTCCTTCCAGCGCGCGTCCCCGAACGCCTCGATCGCCTTGAACTCCCGTCGCAGCAGATCCTTCGCGACGGTCTGCACCATCACCCGGCCGAGTCCCTGCCCCCGATAGCCCGGCATGATCCACCCCGTCATCAGCTGGACCGCGTCGGGAGAGACGGGACTTGTCGGGAACGCCGTGGCGCGCGGTACGTAGGCCGGAGGCGCGTAGAGGACGAACCCGACGGGCACGTCGTCCACATAGACCAGCCGGCCGCACGATCCCCATTCCAGCAGGACCCCCGAGATCCAGGCTTCCTTCTCCTCGCGCGCCCGACCGGCTCCTACCGCCGCTTTTCCTCTGACCGGATCAAGCTCCCAGAAGACACACTCCCCGCACCGGTGGGGGAGATCGGGAAGGTTGTCCAGCGTGAGCGGTACGAGCCGACGCCCCATTGAGGCAGATCCTCACTTCCTGCGCCTGCCGCGCCACGAGCCGCGGTCAGCGCACTGCGCTCCCGAATCAGGCTGCCGACGAAGCCGCCGACCACCCCCAGGCCCAGTCCAGCTGACATCAGTTGGCCCCGGCTCACCGATTGCATGGCCCCGCCCTTCCTCTGCGATGGATCAAGGTGGATGCGCCATACCAGAACGCATCGTATCCACCCAGAGATGCCCCGCACACCGAGGGACGGCAAAGGGCGGGCCGTGTCCGGCGTTCACCGGACCAGGCCCGCCCTGTTGGCGGTGCGGCGGAAGGAAGAAACGTCAGTTCGCGTCAGCAGCCGGGCCGTTCGACCGGTCGACGCCCTCCGTGCCCTCGTCGTCCTCGGCGTCGCCGTCCGCGTCGAGTCCCCGCTCCAGGACGCGCCCCTCACCGGGGGCGAGCGTACTGAGGATGCGCTCCAGATCGACCAGCGAGGCGAACTCGACGGTGATCTTGCCCTTCTTCTGGCCCAGGTCGACCTTCACCCGGGTCTCGAAGCGGTCCGACAGCCGGGACGCCAGATCGTTCAGCGCGGGCGACGGCAGCGCGCCGGCCCGAGGCCCCTTCGACCGGGACGGGCTTGTCGGCCGTGATCCCATCAGGGTCACGATCTCCTCGACGGCCCGTACGGAGAGCCCTTCGGCCACGATGCGGTGGGCCAGCCGGTCCTGCTCGTCGGAGTCCTCCACGGAGAGCAGCGCCCTCGCGTGCCCGGCCGAGAGCACCCCGGCGGCGACCCTGCGCTGTACGGGAAGGGAGAGTCGCAGCAGCCGGAGGGTGTTGGAGACCTGCGGACGCGAGCGCCCGATCCGGTCGGCCAGCTGATCGTGCGTGCAGTGGAAGTCCTTGAGCAACTGGTCGTAGGCCGCGGCCTCTTCCAGCGGGTTCAACTGCGCGCGGTGCAGGTTCTCCAGCAGCGCGTCCAGCAGCAGCTTCTCGTCCTCGGTGGCCCGGACGATCGCCGGGATGCGCTCCAGGCCCGCTTCCCGGCAGGCTCGCCAGCGCCGCTCACCCATGATGAGCTCGAACCGCTCCGGCCCCAACTGCCGGACGACGATGGGCTGGAGCAGACCCACCTCCTTGATGGAGGTGACCAGCTCGGCCAGCGCGTCCTCGTCGAAGACCTCACGGGGCTGCCGCGGGTTCGGCGTGATGTAGTCCATCGGCACCTCGGCGAAGTACACGCCGTCCGGTGCCTTCACCTCGGACGAGGCCGGGCTCTCCTGTGCGGGGATCTCCGCCGACGCCGGAGCCGGCGACTGAGGCAGCGTGGTGACCTTGGCCGCCGCGACGCCCCGCTCCGCCGTCAGCACCGGTGCCGTTCCGGAGGAGTTGGTCTCCCCGGACAAGGCTCCCTGCTTCTCCTGTGGAGCAGGGGGGATCAGTGCATTGAGCCCACGCCCCAAGCCTCTACGTCGGTCGCTCACTGCGTCCCCTCCGAAATGCTCTGCTGACTGTTGCCGATCGCGTGGGCGTGCTTGACGTCATACCTCATGCCGACCCCACGCAGGGCGATTTCACGAGCGGCTTCGAGGTACGACAGCGAACCGCTGGAACCCGGATCATAGGTCAGTACCGTCTGCCCGTAGCTCGGTGCCTCCGAGATACGGACCGACCGGGGGATGCTCGTCCGCAGCACCTCGTCACCGAAGTGACCGCGGACCTCCTCCGCCACCTGGGAGGCCAGCCGGGTCCTGCCGTCGTACATGGTCAGCAGGATTGTGGACACATGGAGGGTGGGGTTCAGATGTGCCCGCACCAGGTCCACGTTCCGGATCAGCTGTCCCAGTCCTTCGAGCGCGTAGTACTCGCACTGGATGGGGATCAGCACCTCGGCGCCCGCGACCAGCGCGTTGACGGTCAGCAGGCCGAGCGACGGCGGGCAGTCGATCAGGACGTAGTCCAGCGGCTGCTCATACGCCTCGATCGCCCGCTGAAGCCGGCTCTCGCGTGCGACCAGCGACACCAACTCGATCTCCGCACCGGCGAGATCGATGGTGGCGGGTGCGCAGAAGAGACCTTCGACGTCCACGACAGGCTGGACCACCTCGGCGAGCGGCTTGCTCTCCACCAGGACGTCGTAGATCGAGGGGACTTCGGCATGGTGGTCGATCCCGAGCGCCGTGGAGGCGTTGCCCTGGGGATCGAGGTCGACCACAAGAACGCGCGCGCCGTGCAGCGCGAGCGACGCGGCAAGATTGACCGTGGTCGTGGTCTTGCCGACGCCCCCCTTCTGGTTGGCGACCACCATGATTCGCGTCTGTTCGGGGCGTGGCAGTCCCTCACCGGCACGTCCCAGGGCTTCCACGGCCAGCTGGGCGGCACGGCCGATGGGGGTGTCGTCGATCGGGGGCGGCGATGTTTCACGTGAAACATCGCCGCCCGACGACTCGGAACGGGGGCCGGGGACCGGATCGGTCATCGGTCCCGCGATGTTGGCGTCGGACCGCAAGGATTCACTCTCCTCGACTTCAGGCTCGCAATGAACAGAGCCTGCCATGCTTTCGGGGTCGGGAACCAGCGAGGCCCGTGGTTCTGTGGATAACTCCCTCTCCGTGGCCAGTCCGCTACCCCTCACGAGGGGTTTCTTACTCCGAGGTACGGACGCGGCGCGACCCCGGTCGATGATGCCCTGGAGCAGTGAGCGACGTTTCACGTGAAACACGATGCCCTCGCCGAGGGGCCGGGTCGTTCCGACACTCCGGGGAGGGCGGTCAGCGCTCCTTCGATGGAGCATCACGGGCAGTCGGCGTCCCACCGACGCCCGTGACCGCGTCAGCGGCGGCGGCGCACCCGGTCCGCACGGGCGGCCTTGGCCCGCTTCGCCGCGAACCGCACCCCGCCGGGGCTCTCCCCGACCTCCGCGCGCACCACGGTGGCGGGCGGATCGACCAGTCCCTCACCCGCCCGCAGCACCGAGACGTCGATCACCCCGAGCTTGCTCAGGGCCGACCGGGCGCCCTTCAGTTCTTCCTCGGCCGTGTCCCCCTTGAGCGCCAGCATCTCTCCGTACGGACGCAACAGCGGCACGCCCCAGCCGGCCAGCCGATCCAGCGGGGCCACGGC